>URTA01000011.1 GCA_900550645.1 uncultured Porphyromonadaceae bacterium | reverse complement strand
TCTGCTTTTCAAGAAGTTGGGTATGCCTCTTTGTGGTTTAGCGGACAGTAATAATTTTACGAGCTATGCGACGGCTGTTAAGCTTGCGGTTGTTCAGCCGCAGGTTGAAATGCAGGAACGAGAAGCCGCCCCAGTCATCCCTTATTTCGATGTCCTCGACCTGCGGGTAAGGCAGCTTGCCCGAGGGGTCCTGCGCACCGTCCCAAAAGGCGACACATACCCTGTCATAGTATTCCGCTTTCTTCCCTTTCTCACCGGCGACGACAGTCTGTGCGGAGAACGTTTGCATGAAAGGGTAATCGGACTCGTCCTCACCCTCGGCGTTGTCCTCGTCATAGCCGGAGAACGACAGAAACAGGCACTTGCCGTGTTTTTCATCAGTGAAGTCGATGCGTGCCGGGACGAACTCGACCTCCACCTGATCTGCATCGTCAGCCTCTTCGGCAATGCGTCCGCCGAAAAGGTTGACAGGCTGCAGCACGCAGCGGTAAGAGAAGCGGATTCTGTTGCCGTCAGAATAAGGGGTGCGGCTGACGGCGCGTATGATGAAATAAGCGTTAGCGTCCTTCGCATACAGCAGACGGTCAATCGGGCTGTTGCGGTGGTGCTGCCCGTCCCATGTGCGCCACTGCCTGTTGGCAGCAAGCAGTTCCGACATAGTTTCATAAACCACGGCATCTCCTTTGTTCGCTTTGATGAACCAGTCGCAAGAGTAATACTTCCAGGCGGCGTGGTCGCAATCCTTGTAGACGATATTCTTGGCTTCGATGTACTCGCAGCCGCCGTCTTCGACCGACACTTCCGTTGAATGCCTGTCAATGATGCCTTCAAGCTCGACCTCTCCGGCTTCCTTGAGTACGGTGTCGGTAAAAGCAAACTTTATGGACTTTGCCCGGTGGTCGATTTCAAACTCCGCGCCAAGGAATAGTTCGAGTCTCTCGAAGAACTCCGCGACCGACCAATGAGGGAGCGCACGGGCGAACTGCGGCGTGTACCAAGCAGCGGGCAGACAGTTGCAGACAAGGAGGAAGCGGTGTTCCTCAGACCTCTCCCATTCCGAGAGGTCAACGGCATAGCCGACAGCATCGCATATCCTTTTGACAACGGAAATAAGATACGGCTGCCACGACAGCCCCCAGGTGTCCGCGCTCCACTCATAATGCCCTTTGCCTTGCGAGGCATCGTCAACGACATACTCCGCAAGGTTCTGTATGTTGCCCGAATAGTCATTGACCCAAGGCAGCGCCACGCAGTCGGGATATGAGAGCGGACTCCACGCCAGCGAAGGCGACGGCTTGCCCGAAGGCCACTCACCGAGGTCGAGTTCGTTGATATATATGTCATCGAAAGTCTGCGAGAAATTCTGCTCGCTGCGCCCCTCGAGGAACTGGCACTTGACTTCCGACTCGCTGATTTCCGTAACGGCGATTGACCCGGCTTTGAAGAACCTGCCATGCCTTATCTCGCAATTGAAAACGACCTTGTCAGAGATGACATCTGCGCGGTTAATCCTGCCGAATACGGCTATGTTCTCCGGGCATCCCCTGAGGGGGAACGTGATTGACAGCGTGTAGCCATCGCTTCCCGAAAAGAGGCGGTTCTCGGCTACGTACTCAAACGATGTCCCTTTCTTCAACACGGCCTCTCTGCCGTTTATCCTTATCTCCATTACTTTCTTGATTTTGGCAGACGGTTTCTCATGAGGCGGTCGTACTCCTCTTGCGCACGCCGCATTCCGTGGTCTCCGGCAACGGTGTTGACCGTGACAAACGGCTCGTTGAGCCTTTCATCGAGGCGGTCGAGGGTGTCGTAGAGCCTTTCGAGAGACTGCTCCGGGGCGGATTTGTAGGGATTGTTCACTACGGTATTGGAAGACAGCGGCTGCGCTGCAAGCAAGGCTGGTGCAGTTACCGAGCGCGACACGTCGGCGGCAGTGATAGAGCCGATTGTGTTAGTGCGCTGCGCATAGTCCAGAGCCTCGAGCAGAGGGCGCGTCCGGGGGTTATTGACAAGGGACTGCGAAGCGACCCATTCCCCTTTGTGGACGACACCGGCGGCTTCGTCCGCCCTGCCCGGCGGCGTAAAGCCGCCAGACTTGTAGCCCTGCGACGCGGAGGCCTGTTGCTGCTTTTTGATTGCCGCTACCTGCACAGCGCCCGCTGCGACAGCCATGGCGGCAGCGACAGGGGCGAGGATGTAGCCGACCACGGGCACTGCTGCGGCAGAGCCGTAGGCGTTGAGAGCGTTGGTCGCGGTCTGTGCCACCGCCTGGATGACCTGCATCGCGAACATCTTGCGGTTTGCCTCGTTCTTCGCCTTTGCAATCTCCCGCTCCTTTGCCTTCTCGAGCTTTTTGACCTTGTAAGAATTTCCCTCGGCACGGCTCACTTCCGCGTCATAACGCTTGTTTATCGCCGCCGTCTGCGTTTCAACCTCGGCTTGGATGACAGACGACAGGCTCGAGAAAACCGCTGACATCCCCGACACAACGGCATCCAACGCGCCGGACAAGGCTTTGCCGCCCTCGCCGCCGAGCCATTCGGCGGAAGCATCGACACCGCGCTGCAAAGCGTTGCGCGTGTCCTCCTCGGCAAGCAAGCCGTACTGCTTCTGCAACGCGAGCTTAGCCTTTTGGAAAGCCTCCTCGATGCGCAGTTTCTCATCGGCGTTGTCGCCCGCCGCTTGGAGTTCACGTTGGTACACTGTTTGGAGCGCGACGAAATCGGCATCGTATTTCGCCTGCCGTTCCGCAGGGTTGTCGCCGAAGAATTTCTCTTTCATCGAAGCGAACTTCCGTTCCGCCTCCTCCGTCTTCTGCTGCCGATGCTGCGTTTGCCGTAAAAGAGCGTCCTGAAGGTCGGCATCCGCCTGTATACGCTCCTTAGACCCCTCTTTGCAAATGCGGGTCAGAGCCTTCAAATGCTCGATTTCGATGCGTTCCACAGCCTCGTCGTAGGTCTCTTTTGAATACTTCCCGTCTATGTAGAACTGCTTGGCCTCGGCGATGCGCTCGTTGTAAGAACTGTTTTCCGCTTCAGCCGTCCCTTTGAGCGCGTCCTCGGTCTGCTTCATCTGTGCTTCGCGCCACTGCGCCGTGATGGAGAGCCTTTCGGTCTCGCCGAGGTCTGTGTGCAGGAGCTGCTTCTCATAGAACTCGACGGCAATCCTGTCCATCTCCGCCGTATACTCGAGATAATCCTTTTTGCCTGTGGCGTAAGCGATACGCGCCATGGCCTCTTCCTGCTCCCTCCAGTCCTTTTCAGCCGCGAACCTGTCGGCATCCTTGCCGGTATTAGAGCCGCTTGTTGGGACAGACGGGACGACCGGGGTGTTCGGGGTCTGCGGTTCTGTCAGGGCATCGGCACTGATTGAGTACTTCTTGCGAAGGAACTCGTTGGCGTCGTTCAACTGCCTCTGCTTCGTGAGGTTGGCTTGCAATGCCGCTTCCGAAGCGTTGTAGGTTTTCCCTGTCGAAGCAACACGCCGGGCGTAAGGCGTTACGTTCACCAGCCCCGAAGCCGCCGCATCGGTGCTGTTGGTGTACGAGGCAGAACGGTTGGCCTCCTGCTGCCGGGCGTTCTCCCAGTCGGCGACAGCCGCGTCATGCGCCTTCTTGTCAGCATCGCGTTTCTTTTGCAGGGACGGCAGCTGCTGTTCGAGGGTGAGAAGTGTCTTCTCGTTCTCCTCGATTTTACCTGCGGCGGCACGCGCCCGTGCGACTTCGATTATGGAATCGCGCAGCTTGTCGTATGCGGTCTTTGTCTTGCCGAGCATGATTTCCTCGGCAGAGAGGTTCTTGAAATAGTCAGGGTACAGGTTTTGGAGGCGTTCAGCGGCAGCTTTGCGCTCGTCTGTTGACTTCGCCTCGTCCGTGGCCGCCTTGTACAGCGCGTCAAGGCGGTCAACCTCGGCAGCGGCATAGCCAGCTGCTGTCTCGTCAAGGTCTGTGATTGTCTTCTTGAAGTCCTCCGCCTCCTTGCGCTGCCGTTCGAGTTCCTCACGCTGGTTCTTGATGCGCTGTGTCACGGCGTAAACCGCGCCGCCGACGGCGAGTATCAGCCCGACCCAAGAGGAGAACTTCGTCGCTTCCATGCTCCTGCGCCACCGCTGCTGCATGGCATGGTTCACCTCGAGTCCGTTGGTGAAATACTGCACGGCGTTTATGAGCGGCGCGAACAGCAGCCTCACCGCCGGGAGGATGCCGCGCAACAGCCGCAACACTCCGTGGAACAGAGCCGTGGCTTTGGAGGCAATCGCCATCCGCGCGTTGTACACGAGCATGACCGCGCTGTACGCCGCCACGGCAGCGGCGACAGTGACGATTTCCGTCTTGTACCTGATGAAGAAGTCCACCATGGCTTTGAGTGCGCGGAGCATGGCCGAGCCCGAAGAGATGCAGTAGCGCATCACGGGTTGCAGCTTCTCGCCAAGTTCCACGGCAAGCTCGTTGAAAGCCTTCTTCGCCTTGTCAAGCCCCGCCTGTACAGTTGTGTTCTGCACTTCGAACTCCTTGTCTATGGAGACCGCCTGGCTGAAAGCCTCGTTTGCGACGAGCTGCTGGCTCTTGACTTCCCCGATGTGGTTGGCGAGCGTGGACAGAGCGGAGATTGCACGCGAGCCGTTCTCGCCCATCTCCCGGAACATGGGAGACAGCACGTCCATCCTGCCGGCTTGGTTCAGCGTAGTCAGAAACTCGATCAGCGCGGCATTCATGTCGGTCTTGACGAGTTTGGCGAAGCGTTCCACGTCCATTCCGGCTACGCGGGCGTACTTCGCCGGGTCTTGGTAGATGCGCACTATCACCTGCGACAAGGCGGTTGACGATGCCTCCAGCTTCTGGTTGTTTGAGTCGAGGACTGCGGCGAAGCCCATTATCTGCTGCACCGTCAGTCCCGCTTGCGAGCCGACACCGCCCATGCGAGAGGCGAACTCCGCGATGTACGGGGCAGATGCCGCGCAGTTCTGCGAAAGCTCGTTGATGACCGAGCCGACTGACAGGAGGGCTTTCTCGGTGCCGAGGCGTTTCTCGTCGCCGAAAATGCCCGTGAGTTTGGAGAGCGTTAGTGTCGCCCCCTCGCCGAGGTCGTCAAGGGCGACGTTGATTTTGTCGGCTGCGCGGACGAAGCCGAGCACGTCCTCCTGCGACTGCTTCCCCAGCCGCCCGGCTTCTTGGGCGAGGCGGTTCAGCTCCTCGCGAGAGGATCGGGTGTCCATCTTCTTGAACTCCTCGTTCAGATTCTCCACCTCTTCGGCGGACATCCCCGTGAACTTGCGCACGTTTGCCATTTCCTGCTCCATGTCGGCGTATGCTTGGACGGCGGACTTTCCTGCCATGACCAAGCCTGTTACCGCCGCCCCGATGCCGAGCAGCGCGGTTTGGCAGTCGTTGAGCCAGCGGTTGAAGCGGGACCACAGCCCCTGTTGCGGCTGCATTTGTTCGTTGACCTTGCCCAGCTCCTCCTTTACAGCCTTGATTTTCGCGATATGCTCATCCCACGCCTTCGAGCCGCGCTCGATGCCGTTCAGTTGCGACTGCAATGTGCGGAGAGCCTTGTTCAGCTCTCGCGGTGCCGCCTTGTCAAGTCGTTGCATGACCTGCTCCACAGTCGCGGAAGACGATTGGAGCTGCTGCATCAGCCGCCTTGTGTTGCGCAGTTCCCTTTGGAGCTTCGCCATTGTCGCCTTGTCCCCTGCTTTCGCGGCACGGGCTATTCCTTTTTCAAGCCTTAGCGCATCGGTCTCCAAGCGGCGCAGCATCTGCTGTGCCTGTTTCCCGTTGACCGAGAGGGTAACTGTTGCTGTGCTGTTGTAATTCGACATAGTTCAAAGTTTAGAGTTGAAGGTCGAGAGATTAGAGAGCCTTCTTGTCGGTTTCTCACGGCTCTAAACTCTACTCTCTCGACTGATTTTCGACTTTTCAAGCAAAAATACCTCTCTATACGCTGACCCGAAAAGACGGACATTCGATGCCGATGCAAAAGGTTTTGGCTTCACCTTTTAGCCGAGAATTGTGAGAGCGCAGCCGAGGCTCGCAATTCGGAGGCGGTAAAAAGGTGGAAACCAGCGGATTGAAAAGCCGGTTTTCGGCGAAATTTTTCTTTGCTTTGCCGAAATGAAAATTTTTCAATCCGTTGGCAAGCCGACCGTATGCTGATTTTCAGGAAGATAACACGTAAAGGTCGGCGCAAAATGGGGGTTCGGGGGAATAATTCCCCCGAGTGTGCCACTGCACTGCCCCCCCGAGCCTGTGGATTGCTTCGGCTGTTTTCGGGATTATCTTTGCGGAATATGTCAGAGCCGCCACCGCTGCCGCCCGAAAGCGCGGTAAAATCGTTGACGCGCAAATCAAATTGGGCGAAGCCCGATTTGGCACGCGGCAGCACCTGTCGGCATATCAGCCGCCGGGCGGTGCAAATCCCGAAGGCGTGGGCATTGTGGCATTTCAGGGTCAATGCCGTAAGTGGCTTTTGGCGCGGAAGCGTTGCAGAGACCCCAATGAACGCCGGGGTCTCGCAACGGTATGAGCCGCCGCTCTACAAGGCTGCAATGTCCCGGCTGAAACGCCGATGCCAGTGCCTTGCCCTGTCCGGGAAGCCCGTCGGGGTGATGTGTGGCGGCAGACGGCAGTGGTCGCAGGTTCGCAGCGGAGGTGGCGGTGCACAGGACAACGGCATCGGTGCGGAGCAATGAAGCCTCAGCCGGGGCCAGCGTACGCATGAGCCTCTGCCTTGGCTGTGGGTCGTCGGACGCAAAAGGGTCTCCGACTGAACGCGCAATGACCGCTCGGCATTGAGGTGGCGGACGCAGCGCAGACGCAGCGTAGAAGTCAAGACCTGCATAGTCAGCCGGGGCTTGGGGCGGGGTCGGATGCCGTGGGGCGAGGTCGTCCATGCCGCTGACGGGGCGTTGCGCGGTGAAAGCCCGGATGTGGATTTCGAGGGACGTATGGAACTGACGCAGGGGAAAGGCTGCCGCAGTCTGCTCGGTATCATGGGCGAACAGCAGCGCGATACAGACGTGGCAGACACGGAGCGCAGCGGAGTGTCCACACGGCATCGCAGTCAGTTTGCGTGGAACGTATGGGACGGAGAGGAACGCAATCTGACAGCTGCTGCACGCCTATGCACAGATACGGAGCAGACGGAGAAAGCACCCTGCTTCGGTGGAATGAAGCAGTCAGGAAATCATGCTCCGAGGTTCAGCCGCGTAACGGCATGGGTGGGTTTGGGGACAAAGCAAGACGACTTGCCCTCACGGGCAAGCCGCCTTTCAATCAAAATCTGTGTCGATAGGTATGGTCATGTCCTTCTTCTCTTCAAGTATACCAAGACAGCCGATACGATCACGGCCAGTCCGCCGATGACGGCGAACACAAGCGTCGTATCGGGAGGTTCGGCAATGGATGCCGTTGCCGAATGTTCGGCTGACGATGTCGCATAGGCACGCTTGAACGCCACGCTGTCAAGCCGGTTGTACCCTCGTATGTCATTGGCGGTCTGTCTGCGGTCGGCGATGACGGAGCCTTTGACGGCGCGGATGCGCATTCTTGTGGCGGTATCGGCGGCGACCTGCCGCTCGATTGCAATGTCAAGTGTGTCGAAGGCGAGGCTGATCCTGCCAATGGCGGAGTCAATTCTGAAGGCATAGCCGGAGGATTGTGTCGCGGCTATGCTGTCAATGCCGTATTTTTCATTGACCGCAATTTCCTTCTTGGCTCGGCAAGAAGGGAAAAGCGCGGTGAAAATCAATGCGCATGCGGCAAACATCGAGAGCCGGGTGCGGAGGGTTGAGAATGTTTTCATAAGTCTGAAAATTCGGAAGTTGCGTCGAATGACGGACAGGCTTTGTTGGCGAAGTCGCGGTGTCCGTGTATCGTTGCTTTTGGATATGCGGCTTTCAGCTTTTTCAGCAGCTGTCGCAAAGCTGTCTTCTGTATCGGCGTGCGCGTGTCTTTCGGTGTCTTGCCGTCAGCGGCGCATCCGCCGACATAGCACACTCCGATTGAGCGTGCGTTGTGGCCGGTGCAATGCGCCCCCGGTTGAGCAATGGGGCGGCCCGGCATCACGTCGCCGTTCCGGTACACCACGAAGTGGTAGCCGATGTCGCGCCAGCCGTTACCTTTTACGTGCCAGTCTCTGATTTGCTGCACGGTGAAGTCTTTACCCTCGGGTGTTGCCGTGCAATGGACGATGATCTCGTCAATCGTCCGGGTGTTTTGTTTCAGTTCCATTGTCTTTGTATTTATAGTGGTAGTCGATGCCGAACAACGCACCGGCGAATGTCAGTATCTCGCCGAAAGCTATCAGCACCGAGTTGTGTATCTCACCGGGTGGTGGCAGTATGAACCCTGCAACGAGCAGTCCGCAGCCGAGGGCTATAAGAGCCATGGCGGAGATGAGCTGTATTGTCGGTTTGTGTTTGCGTATATCCATGTTTTTGCGGCGTTTTTATCGTCTAATCATTTGGCTGTGTGGAATATTATGGTTAACTTTGTGTCGGACAAGCAAAACCGTGCTTAGGCTGCCCCGGACACCTCTGACGCAAGTGAAGCCATGCTGAAGCCGACCCGGATGCCTCTGTCTGTATTATGTGGGACAGCATTCCTTTTGGGCTTTCCCGGCGGTGTTGCATTGATTGCATTTCCTTGCGGCCTCGTGCCGCTTTGGGCACTCATAGCTCGTTTGAAAGACAGCATCCCTTGCGGTTCGCCGCGAGGGCTTTCTTTTTATTTGCCCCTTTACGCGGCATGGCCGTCAACGCGAGCTGAATGTCCATGTTTGCGAGCCGGGGTCGTATATGATTGTGAAAGTTGCGAGCGAGCTTACGAGGTTGGCCGGGGTTATCGAGGCTATGCCGGGGTTCATAGGCTTGGCGAAACCGATGCCGAAAGTGATGCGCACCATGCGTTCCTTGGCAGGGTTCTTCGGGTCGGCGAGAGACACGGACGAGCGTCCCAACCCGAAAGAGACGGTGCCGTCCTTGCGGACGTGCCGCGACACAAGCACAGAGGGAGAGGTGGTATACCCCTCGGCTTTGCAGCAGTAAAAGCTATGGGGATTGGTCGAGAACTCAACGATGTCCCCATTGACATGCACCGAGTACCTCGACCCCATGATTGCCCACCCTTTCTTGACCGGGCAGTGCTTCTTGGCTTTCTGCTCATCGGTAGCCCATTTTAGCTTGAAGGGGTTGCGCTTGCGGACGTTGCGGAACAGGTACGGCACGAACCCTTGGGATATGAGCTTTGACGCGCCGAGTATATGGAGCTTGCCGTCAATGGCTTGGCAGGAGATCTGAGCGTCCTTGTAAAGGGTGTCGGAAGTGCCGATGCCGAGGAGTTTGTTGATGACTGCGATTTGAACCCGGATGCTTGAAACGTCTTTCTTGGCGTTGTCGAGGTCTATGACCTGCTGCGCACGCATCGCTCCGGCACGCTCGGCAGTGGCTTGCCGTATCGCCAACGGCGGCAGTTCTGTCTGTTCGCCGGTGTACAAGTTGACGCTCCGTGTGTTCAAGTAAACGTTGTCGCCGTCATCCGCGCCAAGCGAAAGTGCGGTGAGAGCAGGTGCTGCGGATTTAAGAGCCTCGTGCCACTTGTTGATAATGTCGAGATTGGCTTGCGTCCCTGCGGTGGCGAGGATGTCCGTGATTTTCTGAAGTATAGAGCCGACGGTTTCGGGGCTGACGCTGTTGGACTGCGTCGTATTTCGGAACTGCGTTATCAGCTGCGTCAATGTCGTTACGTCTATCATTGCGGTAATCTTTGACGCAAAGTTATGATGCCTCGGACGTGTCCGAAAAGACATCATTTCTGAAGTGATTGCCGGAATGTTCGGTCATTCAAGGCGTTGGCGACGATGCCGCAAAAGTCGCGACCGAGGTTGTCGGCAAAGAACTCTTTTAGGTTCATGACCGATGCGTAGTACTTGGTCGAGAACCATTTGCGGCGTTGGCGCACCTTGTCGCGCCCGATGTCGCCGGGGTTGCCTACCGACACTTCGCGTCCTGTGCCGTAGTCTTGGAACAATCCGTAGGTGTTGAAGGCTTGCGAGAGCGTTACGGCGGACACTTTGCCGTCAATCGACAATCCGACCGAAACGGCTGAGCGGTACAACGCCCCTGTGTCAACGACTTTCAGCAGAGCGATGCGCTCGCGCCAAATCTTGATCATTGTGCTGTTGAAAGCCAAGACGTATTTACGGCGTTCCTCCTCGGCGTTATGTCCACTCTGAAGCATTGTAGCGTAAATCGGTGAATGTGTCGATTGCTATTTGAAAGTAAGCGCAGGCTGCGCCGGAAAAGAAATACCGCTCTATCTCCGTGAATGAAATCTGAGGGTCAAGGTAGATGCGGTTTTCTTCCAGTCGGGTTTTCTCCTGAAGCAGCACCGACATGTATTGCCGGAACAGCTCGCGGAGTGTGTCGAAGCACTCCTGACGAGCCGCCATGTCATCGAGGGTGTGTCGCATAGCGAGAAACACAGTTTTGACACGGCGCGTCCGAGGCGTGTTGTTCATTTCCATATAGCCTTGCGAAGTGTCGCTGACTGCGACGATGGCTGTGGCTGACTGCATGACGTGGAGTGCCTCCTCGAAGCCTTCAAGCCCTGACACACGGCAGAAAACGAAGTTTTCGCTCTGTGCAAGCCGGTTTCTGTTAGTCAAGTCCTCGAAAAATGAGGTGGCGTTCCAAGAGAAAGTCGAATGTTTAGGGGCGAGAGTATTGAGTTTCATTTGTTCGGGTATTTGGCGTTGAACTCCTGGTATTGACCTTAGTCTCAGTCGGCAGGCCGACCGCGCACCAGCCAAAGGCCGACATACGCTCTGAGCTAAGGTCGAATTTTTGAACGCAGTTCAAAAAATTCGCGAGCCTGTGCGTCAAGCTCGGTAAGCGCACGGTGGGTGTCAAGGGCGAGTATCTCTCGCTCCTTGGTTATGTCTCCTTTGGTCAGGGCGCGTATCATAGCATCGACAGACTGCTGTATTTGTGCGCCGGTGGGCTGTGCATTGCTGCCAAGCAGGTTGTCTGACTGTGCCTGTGGTTGAAAGAAATGGTTGAAACGCTGGGCGAAATAGCCTTTGACCGATGCGAACCAGTAGAAGACTGAAATTCTTTCAGCCGGGGATAGGGAAATGGGAATTGGGGATTGATAGAGGATGCTTGCGATTTGGACGAGCAAGTCGTCCGACTGCGTGGCGAGATAGCCTTGATAGAGGTTGTCGCAAATGATGAATTTCTCAAACGGCACTTCGGAAAAGTCAGGCGAAAATGAGCGGTGGCGACCGATACGAGAGATGCAGATAGGCTGTGGCGGTATGGTGTCGAGCCAGTCAAGAGTCGGAAGCAATTCGGCTATTTGGTCAGCGGAAACGATGAAGTCTTGGCGGCGTAGGCGGCAAACAAAATCGGCGTTGTGTCGGTGTCTGACAGACAGACCCGACCAACGGAACAGGCAAAGGGTCTTTATCGCATCGAAGGTAAATACTTGGGCTATAAGTCCGAAAGCATAGCGAAGCTGCTTGTCGTTCAGCTCGTGCCAGCTTTTCGGCATGATGAGGTCGATTTTTAGCGTGTTGTTATCCATAATGCAAAGCGTCAAATGATGTGGTATTGTCAGAACCAGTAACCATGAGACTTTATGCTGTTCTTGAATGTCGGTGGGTTGTACAGCTTAGCTACGTCCGATGAGTGCCATTCGGGAAAGGTATCGGGATGCCGTCTGATGTAGTCAACGATGTCGCGCAAGGCGGTTTCGCGCAACGGCTTGCCCAGAACGAGGTCGGCAACGTGTCCCCGGAGTGCGGTGCAAAGTCGAAAGTCGATGGTCGAGAGTGGATAGATGATGCCGAGTGTCTCGTCGCGCAGGCGTTGCATCAGTTCGGGGGAAATGTATTCGGCAGCGAGGCGGTCTTCCGCAACTGCAATCGCAGGACGCAGTTCCTGAAATTTCTCCCATGTTGCCACGCCGGAGGCAAGCTGTCGGATGCTGTCAAGCGTTGAAAACAGCGTTGCGCGGAAGAACTCGCATTGGGCAGTATTGTGCCAGCTGCCAATCTTGGCGAGCAACGGCAGCAAGGCGTTGATAGCCGCATCACGTTGCGCCTTATGGGCGGCAATCAGCCGTTCCACTCGCTCTTTCGATGCCGGGGCGAGGTTTTGGTTGCTGACCACGGCAAAGCCGTTGACTGTCTGCACCAAGTCAAGTGAGGGTATCGCATCGGCGAGAGCCTGATGAGCAGCTATTGCCGTGAGTGGGTTTCGGATTGGAGAATCGGGGTTGTCCGCAATAGTTTCTGCTATGACAGTTTCGGGGCAGAAAGTGGCGAATACCCATTGCGCGGCGGTGTCGAGCCAATGCGCGATGCGGTCAAAGAGAGATGCTTCGCCTTTGACGGCGCAAACCTGCTGTGGCACGAAGCGGCGCAGGGTCTCATCATTCGGAATCAGTCTGCTCATGGCGGTGTTCTTTGTCGGTGGTAACAGTCTTGGCATCCGCGTTTTCATCGAGTGTCGTAAGTTGGATAAACGGCACATCGACTTTGACACCCTCCCATTTGTTGAAGCGGCAGATGATGCGGTGCACGGTGAAAAGAAGGTCGTGGTACGGTTTCTGAAGTGCTTGGGCTATGATGTACAGCTCTCGCTTGTCTGAACCGGAGTTGTTGGTCTGCGCCTTGCCGGGTACAGACCCGACAAGATTGGAGTGTACACGGAGCGTGAAACAAATCATGTTGACCGCTTCCTGAATGTCGCTTTCCCAGTCGCCGCCCTCCTTGGTGTCGTCAATCCTGTTGATTACGACATCGTGCATCTCGTCGCCGTTGGGATTGACATAGAATGTTGAGAACCACACCTTGCCGCTGTTCTCGACACCTGTGAGGAAGTCGAGGATGCGCTGCTTCTCCTCCACGATACGCGATTGCTGCTTTGAGCGGTCTGTTATGCCCTCCGACTTGAATATCGAGTCCCAGTACTTCTGCGACACCTCGATGTGGTACTTTATAGGCGCGGAGTTCTTGAGCTTGGCTTCTTTTGCCAGACCGATGAGTTGCTTGATGTTGTACCACTTGCCGCGAAAAAGCGCGGCATAGTATGGTATGGGGTAATACGTGCTGTCAGGTGTAGGCACGCGGCTGACAATGGCGAACTTGCGGCACTTGTCGCCGTTAGCGAGCCTTTCGCGCAGGTCGCAAAAAGGCGCGGCAGTGTCGAGCATCTCGATGACCTCGCAGTCTTCGAGCGCGGCAAACTTCCGCCAGTTGGCGAAGTAAAGGCGCGGTATCTTGCCGTGTTTGTCAGCCGGAGCGAAACGGCAGTAGCAAGCCTCCTTGCGGACGAGCCGCACAACCTTTGTCCCCTCGGCATTGAGGATGATGACGCTGACGGCGAAAGCGAAGTGCTTGAAGTCCTGGCATACGCCGAGGAAGTAGGAAGCGAGGTCGTTGTCGAGCATGAAGTCCTCGACTTCTCCCTTGACCGAAGCGGAGGCTTGGGTGCAGTCATAGACAAGACCCGAGCCGTAACAAACCTCGGCATTGAACATCTGACAGGTGGCGAGGGTCTCGTCCGATTCTATCAGGTCTATTATGTCGAACGGCATTTGGTTTGTCGCGCCCCATGGCATATAGCTGTGGGTGTCGGAAAGGATTGTCGGCGTTATCTCGCCGTCCTCCTTGAATACAGGCTTAGGCTCGGTGAATGCCACTGAGTCGCGTGCGTTGGGCAGTGTTTCTACCGAACTGAAAAGTAATTGCTCCATAGTCTTGTGGGTTTTGATGCCACAAAATTATGGAGCAAGTATGTGGGGCGAAAAGACGCTATTCAAACAGCATTAATCGTTTATCTGATCAGGCGTTCTTAAGTACCACCTGCCAACATACAAGGGAGTGTTGTAATTCTCGAATTTAACTTTTACATAGCTCCTATTTTCAGAATAATATTCTAAGATGATACATCTTGAATATTTGGGGAATTTTACCACACCATTCTGATTGACAAGAAACTGTTTGGGCTTTAAACTGGTTATGCTGTCTTGAGTAGCCCTATAGGCTGATTCAAAAGCGTAAACATCAGCATTAGTCAAAAAGATTGTTTTATCTCTTATTTCTTTCTCTCGAGAGCTTTTTAATGCACTCTTAAACCAGATTATGACAATTCCCATTATTATGAGAAGAACCAATGACAGATAACCAATAAAGGTGTCATCAGAACTATTGGCTGTATTATCTGGAAAATCCATATAATCTTCGGGCATCAATCTTCCTCTTTGATTTTGAGCCCATAGGATAATTTGAGAGCTTAACCCCATGATGAGTAATAATAGCCTTTTCATACCATATAATAGTTCGTTATTTTTCAATGCGAAATTAGCGAAAATCGGCGAAACAGAGGTTGTAGTTACAGGAAAACTTCGAGGCCGTTGATGCGGAAAATGCAGACGAGGCGGATTTTGCGGATTTGCCCGGAGGCAAGCACCTTGAAATTTTGAGTGCCGACATAGCGTTGCGATGCTGCGCACGGCAGGGCGATGCAGTTGTGGAGATGCACGATTTCGCCCGACCGTTTCCAAAAGGAGATGTCTATCGGGTCTCCCGAATGGAGCATTGTCAATGCCGTTGTATGGTGTATCGCTTGTGCCATTACGAGAAAGGTGTCTTGAAAGTGTCGGTATGTATTCTGTCGGGCGGTGCGACCGATGATTCGGGGCGGTCGCTTGTGTAGCGGTACGTGAATTTGACCGTGTTGAGTTCCTCATCTCCGTCCTGCGCCTCGCAGGTGCTGTCCGTAATCAGCACAGACGGATAAGGCTCGTTCAAATTGTCCTCCTCGTGGTACGGCTTGTTGATGATGCGCACATCTCGCGACATGAAAAGCTGTCCGAGCCATTCGGCATACTCGGCGGTAAGTCCGGCGGCTTGGAACTCGAAAGACTGCTCCACGGACTGGTCGTAGAACGACACGATGCCGTCGCAGACGGTCTCGGTGCGCTTTACTTTTGTCTTGGCGGTGGTGTCGCCCACAAGCTCCGCTATCTCCAAGGCGTTGAACATGTTGGTGAAATACAGCCGCAGGTCGGGCTTCCGTTTCGTGTAGTAAACAGTTATGGAGCGTTGCTCGATTCTGACGGTTACGCCGATTATGTCGTATGGAATGTTCGGGAACGAACTTGCCGTCTGTGCCGCGAGCCATTCGCGGCTAACGGTCAGCATCTTCAATTCATAATCCTTGCCGTAGCCGGTATGCCCGTTCGGGACGAAGATGATGCGAACCGCCCCGGTGTCTTGGCGGCGGCAGATTACGTGGAACGACACGAGCTCCTGGTCGAGGTACTCGACAGGCGGACGGACATAGAACAACGGCAATGGATAGTCTGCCGTTGTCTCTATGACTTTGCGTGTCGTCAGGAACTGCGAGGCTATAATGCCGGACGGCTGGCATGACGTATGGCAGCTGCAATAGAGGATTATGAACGTCTTGTCGTCAGAAGTGCCGTCGGAGGCTTCCGCCTCGATGCGGAACTTCTGAAGCGGCGAGCCGGTGATTGCCATTTCGTCCTCGATGATTGAAGCGAAGTCATGCAGTGTTACGTTCTCCGAGTAAGGGTAGTATGTTTCGGCGAAAACGGCGGTTTCGCTGCCGGAAGTGTCTACGGCATAGAGCGAGACGTTCACGGACGCGGCTGCGGTGCGCACCGAGATGCGTTCCACAGCGGACGAAAAGGCGAGCGTGCCGAAGTTGAGGTGTATCGTGGTTGCCATGCCACAAAAGTAAAAAGCCGCCGATGCCCGGCAAAAGACATCGGCGGAATGGCAAGTCAGTCGGAGGAGAGAGGAGATGCAGCCGGGGATTATCCCTCGGCTGCGGCGAGCTGCTTGAGCGCGGCGAAATGCGACTGTGATATGGACGCGCCGAGTTCGCGCTTCTTCCAGAGCATAAACCGTATGGCCGACTTGGCGGTGCGGCAGTTGCAGCCGATGTTATCATCGGGCATCACTCCGAGGAGGTAGACATAGAAGCCGTTGTTGCGCGAGCGTTTGAACACAAGCAGCTTTGAGGGACTGGCAGGTGCGGCGGCTTCGGGCTGAACCTCAGCGGCAGATTGCTCTGTCGCTTTCTTGCGCGGCTTGCGAGCGTTGGCGGTTGTGTTGTCGGCTTTGTTTGCGGAGGAGGCTGATGTAGCTTTCATTTCTTTGAATTTTTGAGGGTTTGACTTATGCCCCGGAGGGCTTGTTGAATTTTTACGCCGCAATATCAGAGAGAAGTGGGTCGGACTTAGAGGTCAAGGGTGATTGCCGCCCTGCAACGCCGTGAAGGGCGGAGGAACGCGGAGCGCACACCTGCCCTTGACGAGGACGGGAGCGGCCTACCTTTGTGGCAGGAAAAATCACCACGCCCCGGAGGAACGGCATTGTCCGCCCTCTAAAACCCGCAGGGATGAATGCGCAGTCCGCCGTTACGGAGCGACAGCCGACACTGCCGCCGAGGCGAGAGCGTAAAAGCCAAGAGCCGAAAGCATCGAGCAAAGCGAGGGCTTCAGCCAGCCATTGCCGCACTTGCCATGATTGACCTAAGCCGTGTTCAAAGCGTGCAACAACACTATGCTTCATTGCATCCCCGAGTGATGCCCATTCGAGTAATCGCAACTGACCCTCAGTTCGTTAACCAAAGCCGGTATGCCGGAAGCGTCGCGGCTTATAGCTGGGTGTCCGAGGTCGTATCATCGCCGCAAGCAGATCGCCGCGATAGGCCTCAGTGCCTCGACTGCATCCTCTCCTCCGGCTACGTTTGTCCGCCGAGAGTTGCTGTGCGTTTCGGCGGTTTCGGAATGGCTCTGCCGTTGGCAAAGCAAGCCAGCAATGTGCGGTGAAGTGCGGAACGTGGGAGCATAGCAAAAGGCCCGCTTTTGGCGAGCCTCGCTTTGGAGGGTCGAGGAGTCAGGCTACCTCGTAAACCATTGTGTAGTCGGCGTT
The DNA here is from genome assembly GCA_900550645.1 of uncultured Porphyromonadaceae bacterium. Taxonomy (GTDB): domain Bacteria; phylum Bacteroidota; class Bacteroidia; order Bacteroidales; family Muribaculaceae; genus Lepagella. The sequence continues at coordinate 35,756 of URTA01000011.1, read as the reverse complement.
GCCTACTATTTCGGCTGCCATGTTCGAGGCTTCTTCCTCGCTGCGGGCTTCAACATAGACTGTCTCGCTGTCGCCGTCGAAGGTGATTACTTCCACTTGGTACTCTTTCATGCTGTTGGAGGGAGAGGAGGCACTTGCTGCAAAACTCATTATATGTGTCATTGTCGTAAGATTTTGATTGTTATTACTGTGCGCCGGGGCGCGTTTGATTTTTACGCCGCCAATAAAGAGTGTACGAGGCAGGCACAGCAACGCGGAGCCGTCAGCAGACAAGGGGCGGCTCAAACAATACTCTTTTTGTACACAGTGGAAAAAGGAAGATTTTTGTATGCCGACTTGCCATGCCCTTGACAGCGTGGACGACACACTCTAACTTTGCGAAGTGAAATATCAACCGTGCTTAGTGCGCCGAAGAGGTAATATCACTTAAAATCAGGTCTGCAAGGACGGCAACGACACAACATAATGCCGCAGCAAGCACCTCATCACAACAGTATGAAAACCGAAGTGTTTATGTCGAAGCAATCACCCGACGACCACAGCACCGACACACAAGAAGCCCAGCCGCCGAAGATGCCTCACTCCTTATACGCAGCCAATAGTCGCCACCCCGACACACCCCGTTCTCCCCGAGGTAGCCAATCCCGACCACCAAAAACCGCTCAAAATCCGCCTCTACTATGCGACCACAATCACACCTCACCGCCTCCGCTTAAAACAACAACAGCACCCCGGACTTCCTCCGAGGTGCGTGATAGTTGGTAACCCCTGAATAGGGTTGGGCGTTAGACTCGATTCACGAAAGAGCTGTGATTATGCAGTGCGATAAATCATTCGCACACAATCATTTCAACTATAGCACCAGTCTCGTTATACTGATTAGAGCAAGACTGCTCATATGCTTTAATCGCATCTTCTTTGGAGTCGAATAAAGCTATTTCATTCACTGCATTGCAACTATGGAACGCATAGCTGCGCTGTTTGATGAACACTCTGTCTTCATCAGTGGCTTTTGCGAGATATTTATCTGCAAAAGCATTTTTGACGGCAAATTTAATCATAGATGGGTTGTCTTAAATTGAAGTATTTGTCAGCATTTTCTTGGGATGAAGTTTTCACTTGACAGCTTTATCAAAAGCATTTTTGACGCTGTTATAGTCCCAATATAAAGTGCCGTTTTCCCACTTTTGCATGGGTGCGTGTATCCCTGTATTACGTACAGACTCAGGACATAGGCTACGATTAACAGCTGTGCTGTTGTACAATACGATTATGTTTAATCCATCGCGAACAGCCTTATCGCATTCATATTCGATATAACTTTTGAGGCTGATACTGTGACCATCATTGCATGTTCCCCAATAGCCAGAATAGGAGCTGCAATGTTTGCAACTACCGGCAGTCAAGGATTTTGTCTTAGAACCAACAACTAAAACGAATGTTTTAGAAGCATCCATTCTAAGACCCAGACTTTTCTTGATGGAACAATTCTTGCTGCCATCATTGGATTGATGCAGATCATGAGCATCAGTGAAATGAAGCGACCAATGGTTGCTGTCATTCCATTTACGCAACTGCTCTATTGCGTCGTTATCGCCAGTCCAATCGCCAGCGATGTAAGTGCGAGTTCGATATGCCATATTATTTTGATTTTAGTTCGTACAAATTTATTTCGTTCAAAGTGTCTTTAGTTAGACAGATTGTGATCGGTTGCTTGAGATGGACTCCGCTCATTTTCAGGGTGCAAAGCAAGCATTTTGCGAGCGAGAAATTATCCTTATGTGGGGTGTCGGTAAAATTAGTAATGCCAGAGCCGAGCAAAGGTATAAATATGGGTTTATTGGCATAAACTCTTCTAATCTCCAGCCACATTGCAATAAGGCATTTCTCAAAGTCTGTATGAGATAAATACGCGACGTTTTTATTGTTAAAATGAGTAAAAGCCAACAACAAGTATTCTTTAAACTTTACAATACAGCCTAATGGAAATTTATTCTTCCCATTGGGCTGTTGCGATGCTATACCATTATTCTTATTAGCATCACAAATAACATTCTGTAGAGCATTAATATCATCAACATAATCGTCGATAAATTTGCCGTTAAGCGTTTCATGGGCAATAATTACATCATCGACTTGTGTGTCGAAATATTCATTGAAAGGAATTAGCCGTAACCCATCCTGTTGAAAAATGTCAGCTTGTTTAATCCGCACTTCATTATTTTCAATGGTTAACTTTATACCTTTGCGTGAAATTAATAGCTTAGCGACAAAAACAATTATTGTAAGAATAGAGAATAAGATAAACACCAACAGCAGTTTTATCCACCATGGAAGTGCCTCAATAGGCTTCAATTCTATTAGTCCAGTTACTTCGGTAATTGCTTGGATTGTTGCTAAAACAGCCAAACTAACGGTGAAACTATCTTTCCACCGCATTTTGCTTGAAGTCCAATGAAATCTCATGCTTTATACGTTATAATAATTAGACATTTCGAGGTCGGTAGTGACCTGCGAGACAATGTAGATGTACATGGCAACGACGATATGCGTTGCGCCGATGAGGTCTTGTTCTGTCGCGGTATTGGATTCATGCGCCTCCTCGTTACGCCAACGGCGCAAGTTCTCCAAGAAGGTGTTGAATTGCTTGTACACAGGCTGTGGATTGTTGCGTAGTCCTCGCAAAGCACTGAAAGCGAATATGGCATCTGTGAATGTGGCGTTTTGTCCCTCATTCCTGGATTGAATCTGTGTGCCGTTCATAAGATAGTACAACTTCTTGAGGAACGGCTCATAGTTGCCTACAAGGCTAGTGAAGTGTCGGCGACGATCCACAAAACGCAAGTTCTGCGCTCGGTAAACCTGATTCAGAGAGTCCATCATGATGTCATTGATGCCGTCGAGGTTGGAAACGGATGGTGCTTGAATCACTTTGAGCATCGTTGAAATTACTTCTGTGAGCGGTCGGATATATCGGCTGAGTTCGGCAAACGTGCCTTCCATTGCAGCATTGATTGCCGCATGAAGCGCGTCAATATCCAGCGGCAAATCGCGGTCGTGTGCAGTGTTTTTAGCCAACAGGTCGGAAACTCCGCGAACAAACTCCTTGGAGAAGTTAGAACCCTCGTTGACCTCTTTCAAGAGCGAGAAGAACTTGTCTATCTGACCTCCGGCTTTTTGCATGATTTTGTCGATGATGAGGCGCGACAATGTCTCCGGGCTGTTGTTGGCGCGGAACGCATTTATCAACTCTGTGTCTACCTGCAACTCGTCAACGATAGTGCGGATAATCTTGTCGTTCTCGTCCAGGTAACCCTCCCATGGCTCATTGACGATGTTCAGCAACTCTTGAAGTGATTTCGATTCATCAGCTCGTGGTGTGTTGATGTCGCCGATACGGGATGATTGGAGCGTGGTCGATTCATCTTCAAACGGGAGGTTTCCCTCAAAGCTCATTTGCAGACGAAATTTATTGAGATCCACTTTCTCCAATATTTCCATCGGCAGGGTTTCCTTGGTGTACGGCAGGACTTTATAAAGCACCTTGTAGAACACGTAGTGTCTTTCGAGGTCGGGGTCAATGAACTTCATGAGCTGTGCCATAAAGCCATAACTGCGAATGTAGCGGTTGACAAGTTTGCGGAATTTCTCTTTGTCGGCATCAGCCATCGGCATTACACGTTCATTGACAATCGTTTTGACGAGAGATGGGACTGCTTGTGCCGTAGTCTTATTGAGCAGGGCTTTGACGATGTTTTCTTCCTCTGCCTCGTTGTAGACTTTATATTGCTCAATCTCGGCGATGAATGAATACAGTCTCTGCACATCGACATCTCCTTGCAGCTTGGTCTCCTTATAGTAGCGTTGGAACGCCTTTTGAACATCAGCCGCATTGTTGCGGAAATCGAGTACCATTGTGTCTTCTTTCAACGGAAGATAGCAGCGGTTCAAACGGCTGAGAGTCTGTATGCACTGTATGCCGCCAAGCATTTTGTCCACATACATTGTATGCAGCAATTTTTGGTCGAAGCCGGTTTGGAATTTGTCGGCTACGATGAGGATGCGGTATTCCGGCTCCTCAAAGATGTCGCGAATACGGTTGTCCTTGATGCCGTAGCCGTTCATCTTGTCCTCCGTATAGCTGACCCCGTCACATTCGACGGTGCCGGAGAATGCTACAAGCGTTTTTATCGCACCGTTGTAATCCTTTTGGATAATGCGGTCGATAATCTGCTTGTACCGCACGGCGGAAAGACGTGAGTCCGAGACAACCATGGCCTTGGCTTGTCCGCCAATCTTATGGATAGAAGTGCTGAAGAAATGCGCGAGCATCACACGAGCCTTTTTCTCCATGTTGTACGGGTCTTTGTTGAGGGCTTGCAGTATGAGCCGTATCGACTTCCGTTCCTCGTATTCTTTTGAGGCTTCGTCTTCCGGCAAACCGGCTTTTGTCACATACTCATACATCGTGTCGAAGGTGGTATAGTTCTGCAACACGTCGAGAATGAATTTCTCGTCGATAGCCTGCTTCATCGAATAGTAGTCGTGGGCTTTCCAGTCGCCGTTTTCGTCCTTGGTGCCGAACAGGGCGTAGGTCTTGTCCTTCGGTGTCGCAGTGAATGCGAAGTATGAAATGTGAGACATCTCTTGTCGCATGGCTTGCAGGAACGCGAGCATAGCGTCCATTTCGCTTTCGTAGTCCTCCGCCTTGAATTTCTCGGCATACCGACGCAGCTCCTCGTCTGTCGAGAGAGCGTTCACAAGGTCTTTGGCACTCTCGTTGCCGATAGCCGTATGCGCTTCGTCAACAATGATGGCGTATCTGCGAGCCGAGTCTCTTTTCAGATGGTCGAGCGCGTATGCGAATTTCTGCACGGTGCTGACGATGATGCGCTTGCCGTCGTTAATCGCGTCGGCAAGGTTCTTGGAGCCTCGGCGAATGTCGCTGACCGTCCCGGCTTCTGTCTCGAAGTTGTTGACATCGTCAGCCATGTTGGCATTCAGCACAATGCGGTCTGTCACCATGATGATGCTGTCGAAGATAGGACGCATTTCGCGGTCGGTGAGATTGGCAAGCTGATGCGCAAGCCAAGCCATGGACTTAGTCTTGCCGCTGCCGGCGGCATGTTCGATTAGATAATTCCTACCTGCTCCGTTCTCTCGCGACCACTTGCAGAGGTTGCGCACTGCGCGGAGTTGGTGGAAGCGAGGGAAGATCGTAACCTCGCGCTCTTTCCCGGTTTTCTTGTCGCGCTCCTTGTATTGCTTTATGAAGTGCTGCAGGATGTTGAGCAAGCTGTCGGCTTGCCAAATCTCTTTCCAAATATAGCACGTGGGGTAATCGCCTTCAACCGGCGGATTGGTGCTGTCGCGGTTGAACGGCAAGAACGTTGTCGCTTCGCCGCGAAGCGCGGTCGTCATAAACGCATAGTTGTTGTCAATGGCGAAATGCACGAGAGCCGTTTTCAGCAATCGGTTCTGCGGGTTTCGGTCGGTGCTGTATTGGTGTATGGCGTTGACGTATGTTTGGTCAGTCTGCTCATTCTTCAGCTCGGCGGTAATAATGGGTATGCCGTTTACGAGGATTGCAAGGTCAAGTTCGTTCTTGTTGTCGGGTGGCAGGTTGCTGTATCGCAACTGGCGCACCACCGAAAAACGGTTTTGCAGGTAAAGTTGCATGAACTCGCTGTCCTCATCGTCATATTCGGGCTTGAACTGCACGAGCTTAATCTTAATGCCCTGTATGTTCAGCCCTTTCAGCAGCAAGTGCGAGAGCTTTGTTCCTTTGTCTATTCGGCTGTTGAACTCTTTGACGACTGCCTCAAAGGCGGCATCTTCGCCGCCGAAGCGGTCAACGAGCCGCTGCCACTTGGAGGATTGAGCCTCAATGAAGCGGCGAAGCATTGCACGGTCGCAGAGTGCGTCAATGTCGAAGTCGGCGGATGTGCGTTGATTGTAAAGCGGACTGTTGGCAAGGTAGTCTGCTATATGTTTCTCGAAATATGTCTCGTTCAAAACGTTCATAGTTGTATGGCTTGGAGAGATTAATAAACCTTGATTTTCCCGGTTACGGCCTCGGTGATTACAGACTGCTTGAACTCACGCAGCAACTCAATCTCGCGTTTCGCCTTGCCGATAGCAGAGTCAATGCTGCTGCACTTCTCGTCAAGATAAGACACAATGTTCTGTTGAATCTCTTTGGGAGGCAGTAAAATTGAACACAAGGACAGGATTGCCTGCGTGATACTATAAACTTTTACTCCATAAACTCTTGAACGAATTTGAGAGCGCCAACAATCTGACTTAAATAGGTAAGCTAAATAATTATTATTATCCGTAACTGTTTGCAGTACAATAGTATGATACCCTCCATAGATTGGCTCATCATTATCATTGTATATGCAATTGCCACACCCCGCATAATCTTCAGACGTGTCCGCAAATATAAAATCACCTTGATGAGATACTGATTTTTTAGAGTTGACTGCGAAATGGTCGGGGACAAAATGGATTAAATTATCTTGTATTCCCAAACAATTATTCGCCTTTGAATGGATTTGTCCATAGCTGATTGCGGGTACACCTGCTTCTACAACATCTTCTTTTGTATAAGTCAGCCCTTTACTCATTCTGGCAAACCTCTTTAGAGGAAAGACGCCCCAATCTGAAGGGATTTCGCCGATCCATTCGATACCGGAGTCTTTTAGGTGGGCATCGGGGTTTATGCCGCGAGTAACGGCTTCGGTGATGATTGACTGCCTCATCTCCGACAACAACGCAATGCGGCGTTCCTGCGTGGCAATGACCGTGTCTATGCTCCCACATTTCTTGTCAAGATACTCGACAATCGCCTCCTGCTCGACGAGGGAAGGCACAATAACCTTTAATGCCCTAAGTTGGGTCTTATTGAATTTACTTTGTGTAGTACCTTGAGAAATGTCTGCAAGTCCGTCACGACCGCATTTGCTTGAAAAAAAATAGTAAAAGAACTTGTTACATTGGGTGTTGACCATAATGGCATTAGGCGCTAATGTCATATATGGATATAAGTCATGTGGTACTAAATAGACATCACCGACGGAACCAATATTGGGTAAGATTATTTCGCCCCCAAATAAATTAGAATTGGAAAGGAATGCATACGATTCTTTGGAAACATACACGGGAGGAATGTTACCCTTGCATGAAAGATCTGCTGTCCGAACCAACATTGCATAGTCTGGCTCATCAAGATACTCCACATTGTTTTTCAGGTCTGCGAAACTGCCACTTGCCACAAAATCCGTAATTTGACTACAGGTGTAATTCATTTTTTTGACCTCCCAGTGGCTTGGTATATCGCCTATCCATTGGATGCCTGAAGATTTATATTCATCGTATTTCTGCATAGTGAATAGTTTAATGTTGGTTCAACAAACGTCGCAACTCTCGCTCCAAGATCTCTCTGTCGGGCAAGTACAGTTGATAACGGCTCACAAACAACTGGTTGGAGATGCCTCCCATAGCATATTCCATAGTCATACGGTCGGCAGTAGCTCCAAGAACGATGCCAATGGGTTCGTTGTCGCTTTCCGTACAAACCTCATTGCGGAAGTAATTCAAATAGAAATTCATCTGCCCGATGTCCTCGTGCTGAACTTCATTTCGTTTCAGGTCAATCAACACATACGTTTTGAGTATCACATGATAGAACACGAGGTCGACATAATAGTGTCTACCGGCAATACTGAAGCGATATTGTTGTCCGATAAAAGCAAAGCCTCTGCCCAATTCGAGCAAGAACTGCCCCAAATTGCTCACAAGGGCTTTTTCGAGGTCTCCCTCGCTATATCGCTTAACGTCAGGCAGACCGGCAAACTCCAATACGAATGGATCGCGGATTATATCTTCCGGTTTCTGTACATCCGAACCATGTTCGGCAAGCTGTAACACTTCGTCCTTATCTTTGCTCAATGCCAAGCGATGAAACAGCATACTGTTCATCTGGCGTTTTAGTTCGCGGACGCTCCAATTTTGCTTCTCGCATTCCTTTACATAAAACGATATTTCCAGTGGATCGTTGAGCTTCAATATCTCAAAATAATGACTCCAGCTCAAAAGGTGAGACAGCGTCTCACCTTTTCGGAAAGCGATATAGAACTTTCTGATATATAGCAGGTTGCTCTTGCTGAAACCTTTGCCGTATTTTTGAGTGAGGTCTTGCGACAGGCGATTTAGCAGGTTGGAGCCATACTCGGCACGGTCATTTCCGTTTTGCTCAAACTCCACGATGTATCTGCCGATATTCCAATAGGCATCAACCATTACGGAGTTGACTTCACGGCTCAATTTCGAGCGAGCATCAGAAAGCGTGCCACCGATATTATCGAGCAATGATTGGTAGTCGGCGTTTTGGATTAAATCCATACCGCTATTTGTAGTGATAATTTCAGCCATAATCAGTCCTCCATTTTAAGTTCAGCGAGTTCGGCTTCGAGACCTCGGTCGAGAGCAAGGAGCTCGTCTAAGATTTCCGAGCGAGAACGTAACGGCTTGTAGACGTAGAACAGTTTAGAGAACGGGAACTCGCAGCCGATTTTGTCTTTCGAGCGATCCATCCAAGCATCGGGAACAAAGCGTAACACCTCTTCTCGGAAGTACTCGTCGATGTCGGTCTTGAACGGGATGTTTTCGGTGTCGCGCAAAGCGGTATCGGGAACAAAGCCGGAATCTGGCTTGCCAGGCGTAGCGTAAATCGCTGGAGCATTTTCGTCAGTGGACGCATAGCAACGCAGTTTCTTGATGTAGCCCTGCTGTATCTTCTTCACTTTTAGAGCAGCGAGGAGGAATGCGAAGAACTCTTCATCGGTGCGCCGTTTGTCGATGCCGGGGATTGCTGCAACTTGGGCGAAGAACGGCAGGTCTTTCTTCGGGAACGTTTTCTGCTGTATGGCTTCAAGGAGCTTTTCGCCCGTCTTCTCAAACACAAGGCGCAAAGGGCGTTCCACCGTCACCTTGGTGTAAAGGAAGTCTTCGCGGTCAAGCAGCTTGGCTGCTTCGACGGTCTCCCCGTTAACCTCGATTTGTGCGCTTGTGTAGTTGCGGTACAGGCTAAGGATTTCACGAGCACCGCGTTCGCTGATTTCATAGCGTTTCTTGCCGAGGTTTCGCTGAAGCAAAGACTGATACGGCTCTTGGTAGCCGTTTATGAGCAGCACCTTGCCGCGATGCGATGCAGGTCTGTTGTTGTCGAGAATCCAAAGGTACGTCTGAATGTCGGTACTGTAAAAGAGGTTCTTTGGAATGGCAATAATCGCATCGAGAATATCGCGGTCGAGCAGCATCTTGCGGATGTTGCTCCAGCCACTGTCCGCATCGCCGTTAAACAACGGCGAGCCGTTGAGGATAATGCCGATACGTGAGCCGCTGCCGTCCATCTTGCTTATCATGTGCTGCAAGAAAAGCAGCGAGCCCTCAGAAGTGCTTGGAAGTCCGGCAGAAAAACGACCGTTGGCACGCTCAGCCTCTTCTTTTATCTGACTTTCAAACATCTTCCACTTCACGCCGAAAGGCGGATTAGCAAGCATATAGTTGAAAGTCTTACCTGCGAAATGGTCGTCAGTAAGAGTGTTGCCGACCGTGATTTGTCCGTCCTTGTTGGCGGAGGCATCGTTCATCAGCAGGATGTCGCTCTTGCAAATGGCGTATGTCTTCTCATTCTTCTCTTGACCGAACAGGTACACTTTCATGTCGGTGCGGTCGGTGGCGTGTTCGAGATATTCCTTAGCCACAGTAAGCATACCGCCGGTGCCGCAGCAAGGGTCATAAATCGAGAAATGTTGACCTATGGTGTTTATTTCTTTTTCCTTGCCGCACATAACGAGCGAAACGAGAAGTCGAACAATGTCTTTCGGGGTGTAGAATTGTCCTGCCATGGTGTTGGAGGATTCTTTAGACCAACGAATTACGGTCTCAAAAGCTGTCCCCATCATAGCGTTGTCAACGACTTCGGGACGCAAGTCTGCTTTGGTTACGAATGCTTGTGTAACTGCAAACAGCAGCCCGGCACGGTCGAGGCGAGTGTATATGCGCGTAAGGTCTCCGGCTTCGCTGTCCTCATGGGTGAAATTATAGAGGATGTCTTTCACATTGTCGGTAAAGCCTTCGAGGTACACCTTGAAGTTATCCGAGATTTCAGCCGGTGCCGCCAAAAGAGTAGACAATGTAAACTTAGAAGTGTTGTAGAACGAAAGATTATGCCTACGCATAAGGATGTCAAGCTGTATCTTACGCATGGGTTCCGGTACGTTCTCAAGTTCTGCGTCAATAATCTTCTTTTTGTCGTGCAAAACGCAATCCATTCGGCGCAACAGCGTGAACGGCAAAATTACATTTTCCACCTCCGGGTCTTCATAGACATCGCGGATTATATCTTTTATGTCCCAAATAAGGGCAGCGAGTTGTTGGGCTGTCATATCTTGATTTTAATAGCGCAAAGGTACAATAAATATCCGCAGTTTTACTGCGCTTATTGATATAAATTATTCGCTTTAGAGATTCGACTTTTGATTTCGTTGGCTAATTCGGTTGGATATAAGACTTTTACGTAATCACCAAGCGACAATATTTCTCGTTCTAGTTCATAATTAAAAATCACATTCAACGACAGTACAGCTCCATTTTCTGATTTTTCTACTATTCGTTGGGAGTGATGTAGCGGTTTCGAGAGAATATATGGAAGTTGAGAATTACTGATGAATAGCCGCACCTCTTGGGGCGTGTCTTCGGGCGAGCGGCTGACACCTATCATATCGTTGAAAAATGCCGAAAAATCGACTGATGTGTTGGGCTTATAAGTCTTTACAATCGGGGTAAATTCGAGAATGCGGTCAAAGGCAAGTGTGGTTATTTTATCCAATTCATCATTAAGCCCAAGTAAAAACCACCTGTTGTTGTATTCCTTTATAAAATAAGGGTGGATGATGACATTGGTCTCTTGCGGATTGCGATAGCCGCAATAGCGGACAATAAGCACTTGCCGACCAAGTATTGATTTGAGAAGCGGAGCGAAATGTTCTTTGCCCTTGAGGTTTGGATTTTCATCAAAACCGACAATGCTCTTAATATCGGTGTCAATGTTAATCGATGGCTTGAAGCGTTTTATCAAACTATCAAGCCACTCAAACCCCGGCATACCATCGAAACGACTTAAGACGGAAACTGCTTGGGTTAAACCAAGGATTTCGTCATCGGTGAGCGGTATTTTATAAATGCTGAAATTCGGGTCTTTATAGTGGTAATAGATGTTTCTACCTTTACGGATAGGGACTATCTCCGCTTGGGTATATTGCGCTTCTAATTCAAACAAGTCGGTTCTTATAGTATTTTCTGATGAGACTTCGCGAAAGCCATGTTCAACAAGAGTGTCATTACATTTCTCCATCAATTCATGCAAGGTATAATTGCGGTTGCTGCTCAAACAACGGTCTAAGACCTGTCTCCGAATCAGTGCTCCTTTGTTTGTCGGCATAATAGACTAAATTTTATTGAGGATATTATGCCGCAAAGATAACCAATTTTCATGAAACGCCAGAAACAGATAGCGGGAAAGAGTCCCGGTACGGGAATTTCTCGCAGCCGATGTAGAGGCTGTCAAACGCGTCCGTGCCGTCGGTACGGTGTTCAAGGAGGTCTTCCTCCGTCTCGGCGAGTTTCTCACCGGCTTTGTCCTTGCGGAAGCCGAGGCGGCCACGTGCGACACCTGCGGACTGAATGGCGAGAATGAGGTCATCGTTGTTCTGACGGTTGAAGAACGGCATGAGCCGCTGCTTCCCGGCGAAGCCCTGGTTGATGAGGAGGTACTTCTCATCGTGCCGCATCGGGTTGCCGAGGTACACGTCTTCGACGCGCCAGCCGTGCCGCTCGAACTCGTGGATGATCACCCACCGGAAGTCTTGGTCGTTGACGGCATAGTTTCCGCCGAGGGCGGTGCTGTCGTAGTAGAACACGACCGTCTTGTTGCGGTGTGCGGTATAGTAGGCGCAGAAGTCGGCGACAAGTTCCGGGAGTTTGCGCTCGAACTTGACGTAGAACGACTTGACCACGTTGAGCCGTCTGCCTGACGGCTGTCCGCAGACTATCCAGTTGATGTTGGCGTTGTAGTCCATGCCGATGCACAACGGAGCGAGCGGATTTACATCAGCGTCGGCGGAACAGTCGAGAGTTGAGGGTCGAGAGTTGAGTGAGCCGGACGCGAAAGCCGCCCACGCTTCATCAAGGGCTGCAAAGTCGTCAGCGTTGTACTTGTGCCGCTCCTTCATGGAGGAATAGAAGCCGTCCTTGGCGATGCCTATGTGTTGGCAGAGGATAGAGGTTTGGAACGTCAGCGGCGTAAGGTCCCGCTTCATCTGCTTGATGTAGCCCTCGCCGAGCAGCTGCAGGTTCTCGATAGAGGAATACTCCTTGTAGTAGACTGCGACCGAGCGCATCTGGTTGAGCCGCTTGTCGAGATGCCGGAGCTGCTTGCGCAGGTGATTGGGAACAGGTAATCGGGAATTGCGGAGGGATTTGACGCGCTGCTTGATGCGCCAAATCTCGTAGACGGCGGCTTTGATTGCCTCAATCAGCTCCACATCCATCTTCTCGCGGTAATGCAGGAACCACGACCCTTTCTTGGTCTGCGGCATATCGCTGAGTATCATTATCGAATGGTTGAACGAGCGGCTGCCGAAGAACGACCTGATGCCGCCGTTGGCAGGGAGCGTCTCGTCCTTGAGCTTGTCATAGTCAATGAACTTCGCCTCGTCGATTAGCAGCCATGAGAGCGTGAGCGAGTTGGACGAGCCGGGGCGGTCTTGCGAGATGATGACCGCCACCGAGCCGTTGTAGAACGAAATGACGTGCTCGCAGTCGTGCGGCTCGGTGATGGGTTTGGCAAACGACTTCGGGGGCTTGCGCCCGATGACATAGTGTATGCCGTTGATGAAGCCCCACCGTTTCCACGCGGCGAGCAGGCCGGGGATTGTGTTCGTCAGACCGTGCTTGAACGTAGGCACGACGATGCCGCCCGTCGAGCCGGGCATGCGCTGCATGTTGCGCAGCACGAAAGGCGCGGCGATGCTGTCCGTCTTGCCGGTGCGCCGTCCCGCGACAATGACGGTGGTGTTCGCCCCGATTAACTGGGTCAACCGCTGCGGCTTGTTGAAATAAACTCTATTCTCTGTGGTCTCCGTCTTCATTGCCGAATAAAACGTTTTCTTCGAGGTCAGCCTCCTCGTACTCCACATCGTCAATGTCGATGGTCTCAGCCCGGTACTTCTCAATCAGGCCGTCAATCTTCTTCTGAAGGTTGGGGATAGGCTTGATGCCGAGGACGGTCGGGTCGTCGGTGGCAGTAAAAGGCTGGACGAGTATGAGGTGGTAAGGCACGGCCTGTTCGTCCTCGAGGTCTACGCGGTTGTACTTGGCGTAAGAGGCTGCGGCACGCTCCATGGTTTTGGTGTCGCCGCGCTTCTTCGCCATTTGGTAAGTCTCGATGTTCATCTCGTTGAACCGCCAACGGTGCCAGTCACGCGATGCCGACGCGAGCATGGGGAGCAGCTGCTTTATGATAGCGAGGTCGGCGACAGCCGTAGGGCGCGACATTCGGAAACGCACCCGGTGTTCCTCGATGAACTGGCGGTCTTTCGTGTCGGGGTGCGCAAGCGTCCAGGCGTACATGTCGCGTATGCGCATGAGCTGCTTTACAACGACAGGCGTGTACCCCTTGGCCTCGATTTCCTCCGGGGAGGAAAAGAGGTCGGACATGCAGACATCGATCAGGTCGGGCTTCTTTTTCATAAAGAGGTTGGCAGACAGGTAATTGGGAATGGGGAATTGAGGATTGGTAATTGGGGAATGAGGTTATAAATCTTCCTCGTCCTCCATGGCGAGGAGGTTTGCGCGGGTGTTTTCGAGGGCGAGCGGCGAGCCGACCTGCGCGAGCTGCATCTCCTGCGCCATTAGTTTCGCCTTGGAAGCGAGCTTTCCGCGTGTGTAGGCGCGGTAAACCTCCGTGGAGCGGTCTTTTAGCGCGGCGCGGAGTTCGAGAGGGTCGGTATCGAGGATGACGGCGATGTCGCCGACAGGCATGAATATTGAGGCGTAGGCTTCAATCTGCTTCAGTTGTTCCGGGGATAGTTGCATTGGTTTCGAGTCGTTGGTTGAAGAGGTCGTTGAGAGGCACTGAATGGTTGTCGATGATGTCAATGACGGAAGCGATGAGACCGGCGAAAATCTCCGGCGATGTGGAGATGAAAGCGGATTCGGCGCGGTTGCCGCGAGTGAGGTTCTGCGACGTTACGACCGACACGGTCATTCCCGATTCCGATTTGACGAGCAGCACCTTGCTGTGGTTGTCTGCGAGGAAAGTCCAGTCGATGACCTGCACGATGAACGACCACAGCTTTATTGTCTTGTTGGTCGCCTTGTGGTCGAGGATAAGGTTGAAGCGCGAAATCGGACAGCTTTTCTTCAAGAAGAACAGGCGGCGCAGGAACTCCTCGGAGATGGAGAACGAAGTCTGCCACACCTCGGAAACGCCGACCTGCCGGACAATCCATTCCAGGATGTCGGCAACCTGCACCGCGTTGCTGAGGTAAGCCTGATATGGGGTGTCTGCAAGCGGTTTGAGGATGTCGTTTATGTCCGCTGTCCGTTTCATTCAGACTTGGAGGAGGCTTCGTATTCATCGTAGGCTTTCCAGTTGCCGCGATACTTCTTGTCGAGTCCGATAAGCTCTTTGAGGAACGGGTACCGCTCCGAATCGGGGCAAGGGTGGTCAACGAGCGAGAGGGAGCGCAGACGCAGATGCACCTCGCGCATACGGCGCAGCACCGAAAGGTTCTCGACATAGAGAGCCTGTATCTCGGGCGGAAGAGTGTCGTGGTCGGGACGCTTGCCTCTCTTAAAGTCGAGAGATGAGGGTTTAGAGTTTAGAGAGTCATCCGGCGAAGGTCTCTCGACACTCAACTCCAAACTCTCGGCTATCTTTTCGACGTGGGCTGACATCTCCGACACTTGGTCGTGCGTCAGACCGCGCACCCGGAAGTCGTACTTGGCTTGCAGTTCGGTTTCGAGGCGCGGCATGTCGTGGACGGCGAGCAGGTTCTTGTACATTACGACACGTCCCGTGAGTTGCAGGAACATCGTGCAACCCTCGGCATAGTCGCGTTCATCGGGCACGGCTTTCAGCCACAATCCGAGGCGTTCGGTAAATCTATGGTCATGTCCCATTAGTGCAATTATTTGTCTGAAACAAAATTATCACACCTTCCATAGCCGACAAAAGACGGAAAAAGACTATCTTTGCGACATGATTATTCTAAGATGTTATGTAGACATAAATGATGATTCGACTACCGAGGAAAGTCTGTCACAATTAGCTGTGAAGTGGGAATTTTTCCAGAAACCTCCGTTTACTATGATGCAAATAGATAGAGTATATGCGTCATGGGGGCGATACGAATTTCTACTCTCTGCAGAACTCCCCTCAATAATCAAAGAAAAAGAGATAGATTATTGGAAGAACATTATTTCCGAGATTTCAGAAAGCATAAAATCTCCCAATAAAGTAAATTTGTATTTAGACCACACCTTTATAAGCAGTAGTTCAACGAAGGATTATGATGAATGGTTTGGAATTGAACTTAGTGTTTCAAAGGTTCAGGATACCCCAAAAAGAGGATATTCCGATTGGGAAGATGAAATTCAGGACATTAATCGTTGGTAATTACGCTTTGTTGTTGATCCCGGCGACAAAGAGGATGTTCTTGCCGAGCGGTTCAAAGAGCCGTTTCATCGCGAACATCGTCTGCCCGGTGGTTACGAAATCATCGAAGATTATGATGTTCTGCTCCGAGGGGCGGACATTCAATTCAAAGACGGCGTTGACACGCTGCTTCGAGCGGCACGAGGCGGCATCGGCATAGAACGGGATGCCGAGCTGCCGGGCAATTTCGGCACTCACAAGGTGGGCGAAGTTGCGTTCCAGGTGTCTGCGGCGCGGAGTTGTGATGACCGCCCAGCTGCCGAGGTCGAGGTGTCCGCCGAGAACATCGGAAAGCAACGAAGCTGTGGCGTTTGCTACTTTGTGTATCATCAAGTCGTCAGCCTTGATTTCAGAAAGTGTCTTGCCGTATACAGAGCGTTTCCAAACAGCGAGGAAGAACACCCCGGTGCGGTATGCCAGCATCGGGCGGCTTTGGAAGTCACAGCGTGCGCCGTCGTTATGCGCCCAAGCCTTTCTGGCTTTTTCTGCAAAAAGGTCAGTGGGAATTGGAGATTGGGAATTGGGGATTGAGTCAGACGAAACGGCGGCAGACGGCACTTCCAATTCAGGCGGCTTTATCCCATGGATAATCTCGCCCAAATCAATTGCGCCGCTGCCGTCGTATGCATTTCCCATAAAGTCGAGAGTTTAGGGTCGAGAGTCGAAAGAATGTCGAGAGCTGAGGGTCGAGAGTTTAGAGAGTAAAAAAAACCCAAACACTAAACTCTCGACTCTAATCTTACTACGGCTTAACGGCATTTATGTCGCCGTCCTCGGTCTCGATTACGCCCTCATAGAACGGCGCGGGGACTTCGTCAGAGGCTTCGACATTGATAGTCGTCGATGTCGTGCCGGACGCGCCCTGGCCGTTGTCCTGGTTGACGGTGGTCTTGGTCAGCCACTTGTCGCATCCGACGACACGGTAGTTGTCGCTCATGTCCTGGACGATGAACACGTTGTCAGAATTGTTCAGGTAAGCAGCGGCGGCGGAAGCCTCAGCTCCCACGCCGGGATGCACTGCCACGAGCTTGTTGAGCTGTGTCTGCGAGGGGAGTTCGCCTTGCGGCTCGGAAGTGAGCTGCGACTTGTCGGGGAGGATGTCGATGAACTTCCACTTCGCGTCGGCTTTGAGCGTGAAGTCTCCTTTGTACTTCGCCGAGGTAGCGCGTACCCCGTTGGCATCGCGTTCAAGCGTTGGCCACGCCACAATCTCGCTCTTTGCGAGGTAGTAGACGCGGCGGCGCACGCCGGCATATTCAGGCGTGCCTTGACACCATGCGAGGCTCTTTTGGATGCTTATGCAGGAAGAAGTCGTGTTTGCCATTGTGTCATGCGGATTTGAGTTTGACTACTTTGAGGAAACGCTGGTCGATGCTTCGGAACTGCGTGCCGAAGAACATTGCGGCGGCGATGGTCATTGCCCACGGCTCCCACCGCTTCACCTCGAGACGGGTGAGGTCGCTCATATTGTCGTATGCGTAAAGCATGTTCGAGCCGGGGGTGAGGATGTACTTGTCCGTTCCGGCGAGGCAGTCGAGCGGCACGATTGTAGTCTTGTTGAAAGACCCCTCTATAATGGGCTGCTCGTACTTCTTGTTGTAAGGCACGGCGTTGTGGGTCACGAGGTAGGCATCGTTGTAATTGTCGGCGAAAGCCGGGTCGCAGAACAGGAACTTCTGCAGACGGCGCAGGTGGGGGTTGCACGAGCGTTCAATCTCCTTGGCGATGTCAACAGCGTTTGTGCCGTCGATTGTCTCGGTCAGGGTAATGAGGTTTCCCTTGGCCTCGGAAATGTTCCCGTCAGCCATCTCCTTGTCGAGGATAGTGCCCCAACCGTCAAACAGGTCGGCGGTAGTGTCGCCGTTTGCGTTGCGCTTGGCGGTGAACAAGGCATTGTGCAGGTGGTGTCCTAGCGAGCGCATCACCTCGGCTATCACGAGCCGGGCGGTCGGGGCTTGCATCTGCGCGTCGCCGAGCGTGGCTGTGCCGCGTCCCAGCAGTGTCTGGACGATTTCGAGCGGCTCGAAGTCCTCCCGAACGTTTCCGAGGTATGAGGTGATTTCGCGGTATTCAACCTTGGTCTCCGATGCGCTCTTGCGGTCGCAGCGGTAAGGGGCGAACTGCCCCGCTCCCTCCACGGAGGGGAGCTTGGTCGGGACTGTCACGCCGGGCATGCCCTGCATGTATTTGAGGGCATCCATGCACGAGAACAGCGGCATCAGCAGGAAGTCGCTCTTCCACTGTATGGCGGCTTTCTCGTAGTCGGCATCTGATATTTTTATGGAATGTAGTAAATCGGGCATATCGTTGAGAGTTGAAAGTTTAGAGGTTAGAGTGGAGAGTTTAGAGATTGGAGGTTACGGCAGGAGGTCGTAGATTTCGCGGGCTGAACGGACGTAGGCCGCGAAAGCGTCCACAGCCGTTTCGGGTTTCTTTGCGTCTGTCGGCTTGTCGTTGACTATGGCGGAGGTGGACTCCGCCGGTATCCTTTCGATTTTAGCGAGGCGTTCTTCAAGCGAAGCGACGGCGGCATCCTTGTCGGACAGGGCCTTTTCAATCGTGGCTATCTGTTCGACAGAAAAGTTCGCGCAGTTGTCGTCCGAGAGTTCCAGCGTGGGCAGGGACAGGACGGCGCAGATGTGTGGGGCGGTAAGTGTTGACATTTCGGTTTTATCGGGTTGGTTGGCGTTTGTGCAGTTTGTTTCAGGCGGCGTGCCACGGAACAGCGAGGCTATGGCGGCGAAAAACTTGCCGAGAGGGGTCTCCTTGTCGGCGACGGGTATGTTGGGTACAGGGATTCCAGCCGCAGCCATAGCCGAAGCCGTTGCGTCGGTGAGTTTAGGGGCTGCGTCCTCCGGCTCGTCCGTGATTTCGTCCACGAAGCCCCATTCCCGGGCTTCCTTGGCGGTGAGCCAGCCGCCGGTTTTCATCAGGGCGAGGAGGTCTCTCGCCTCCTTGCGGCATTTGGCGGCATACATCGCGGCGACGTTGCAGTCGAGCTTGTCAAGGTCTGCTTTCTGCTTTTCAAGAGCCGAGATTAGACCTGACATCTGGTCGGCATTGAGGCTCGACCACTCGAAGAAGTCCAACGAGCATTTGTGTACGAGGTACATTGCGTTGGTGTCGATGCTCACGTGCTTAGCCCCTAACGAGGCGATAGTGGCTGCGGAGGCGTTCATCCCGACGAAATGCACGGACACATCTCCGTGGCGTTTGAAGGCGGACGAAATGGAAAGCGCGGTCGCCAGCGAGCCGCCGAGCGAATCGATGAGGACGTTGACCGGTTTCCCCTCGTTCTTGCCGAGTACGAAGTCAACGTAGTCGCTGTCGAAGTCGCAGCCTCCGACGAAGCCTTTTAGGTGCAGGTTATATTTAGTTTGTGGCATGATAATCAGTTTATCCGCTGCAAAAATATATGCGCGGATTTATCCCGGAAAAGACGCGGAAACCAAAGAAGTTTTGTACCTTTGCAACCGCAATGGGAAGAAAAGCGATAACATTGGACGAGCAGATTGCCCTCTTGCGCAGCAGGGGCATGACAATAGCTGACGAGGATAAAGCCAAAGAGGTTTTGCTTGATGTTGGTTATTACCGGCTTGGTTTCTACTGGTTTCCTTTTGAAAAAAGCTATCCGTCAAAGCGTAACAGGACACACGCATTTGCAGACGGCACAAATTTCGATGATGCGGTAAAACTCTACTATTTCGATTATAAATTGAGAAACATCCTCGCTTTTTACATCAACCGCATAGAAATAAACTTCCGCAATTACCTGACATATACGCTATCTAATCATTATGTCAGCAATCCGCAATGGTTTGCTGACAACACTGTCGTAGACGACAAGTTTGTGTCGAGCTTCGACAAAACGGTATATACTCCGGGGTTTCGCCTTAACTCGGTTATAAAGGAGCATCATCGTTCACACAAGCAAGACAAATATGCCCCGGCTTGGAAAACGATAGAGTACATGACTTTCGGGGGCGTTATAAACTTGTATAAGGCAATAAAAGAAGTACGTTTGAAAATCGACATAGCGAACCACTATGGGATACGTTATGTCGCGGTACTCGAAAACTATCTTGAAGTGGTGCGTGAGATACGGAATTATTGTGCGCACGGCAACGTCCTCTATGATTTCGTGCCGTTCCGATATATCAGACGAGGTCCCGCCCCGATTGTCGGAGCAAATAATTTCCGCAATCTGAATGGTGCGATAACCGTTGTTTTGTATATGTTGAAACAGGTTTCGGTCAACAGATACAATGAAATGGTGTCTGAGATTAAGGCACTTATCAGGCATTACTCGGCATCGTCAAAGGTAGCCGCTATAATATCCAACATAAGCGGATTGGGTGAAATAAATGTTAAATAATCAAACTTTTACAGCGAGAGCATTGTCGTATCGGGAAAAATGAGTATCTTTGCAACGTCATAAGTGCAGCTATCGGTTTTAGTCCCGGTACCAGCACTCTAAAAGGGAAAAGAAGCCGTGCATTTTTCTGCGCGGCTTCGCCTTTTTATATTCCTGCGTTGCAACGAAAGAGGGCCGGCTTCCGCCGACCCCCGGAGAGGCGAGGCTTGTCAAGCCTCAGCAGTTGCGGAAGACGTAGCCGCCGTCGAAGTAGTAGTCGCTCATGAACAAGTCGCGTGCGAAGGCGGCGTAGTCGAAGTAGCAGGCGAGGCTGCCCATGATGCGGTCGAGGTCGTAGCAGTCATCGACAAGCTGCCGGGCGTAGTCCTCCTCGTCGTCCCATTTGCCGCAGTAGCGGTCATCGAAGTCGGCGAAGTCCTCGTCGCCGCACCAGTCGATATAGGCATCCAAGGCATCCTTGTCATGGCTTTCCTGAAGCCGGACGTATTCGGCAATCCTGTCGAATGTCTCCTCGTCCATGCAGCTCTCGCTGTACCACTGTTCGGGAAAGCACTCGTAGTCCTGGAACATCAGCTCCGGGTCGTCCTCGTCGGCATGGTATGCCTTGCAGAAGTCGATGAACTCGTCGTATGAGTCGAAGGAGGACAGATCCACCCACAGGCCGCAGAGGTCGCCGTTGTTGTACTTGGCGTATGTGCCGCAGTACACCGCAGGATGTCCGTCGCGGTAGTCGGCTTCGTGGAGTGCGATTGCCTCGTGCAGCGATTCGGGCGTGAAGCCGAGTTCGGCGAGGCGGTCGATGACCTGTTGGCGGAGAGGGAGGTTGGCTTTTAGAATCTCTTTCATTTCTGTGAATTTTAGAGGGTTTGACGTATGCCCCGAGGGGCTTGTTGAATTTTTACGCCGCGACCCCAGGGAGTAGCGGTAAGTACGGGACAAGGATAATTGCCGTCCTGCAACGGAGCGAAGGGCGGAGGAACGCGGAGCGCACACCTGTCCTTGTCGCGGAAGTCTGCGCCCTACCTTTGCGGCAGGAAAAATCAATGAAGCGCACGAGGCGAGGCAGCAGGAAGCCCTCTGAAAACCCGTAGGGATGAAATGGATAAAGCGCCGACCCGAAACGTCAAAAAGGAGACAGCCGAGGCATCGGGAACTGTATGCCCGGACACGCAAAACACGGCGGACACGAAGCACAGCAGCGACGGCGTACCCGCTGCGGCAAACGCGAAAGCGACGGCGACAACGCCTGTGAGAAGTCCTCCGACAACGAATTACGTCGGATAGTTTTCTGCAAGCCATGTCCGACGGCAACGACAAACAGATATGTAAAAGGGCTGCGAGCGGTTTCCTGTAAGCAGAGAAAAGGCGTGTAGTTTACGGATGAGGATGACAGATACGGATGCAAAAAAGGCAAAGCCACCGCGAGGATGACCCTGCCTTGAAAATGATGTGGACTGCACGAAGGCTTTGGCAGCGATGCCGCTACGGCAAACAGGAATGACGGGGAGGTCAAAACACGCAGGGCAAAAGCGTCCGCCGTCCAACAGCCTTGACCTCGATTTCCCAAGCCGCCGGACTGCCGCCCGGAGTACCCGTCTTGCGCGTGAACGACACCATGGGATAAGGCGGTTCTGCCGCACCGATGAGGAAGGAGTCTCCGTTGACGGAGGTAATTACGAAGCCCATCTGAATGTCCGTGTCAAGAAGCGATGTCGTGCGGAACTTCAAGGTCGCGGTCTCTATCGGCTCTCCGTGCGAAGGCTCGCTTGTGCACTCGCAGGAAGCGTTGTCAAACGGCACGGCGGTTATGGAAGTGTGCGCCGCCACGACTAACCCTGCCGCCGACATTTCGCGCAGGTTAGGCTGCAGTTTCGCGCAGTCCACGACACCGATGAACACGATGCCCGGGAGGGATTGCGCCAGTTGTGGTTTCAGTCTGTTCATTTTTTATTGTCTGTTGTTGTGTTACAAGTTATGTTGCAAATGTTGCGTATGCTGCACCGGGTACAAAACGGCGTTCAACTCGTAGAGTTTTCTCCGGGTTTTCTTCGGGAACGCTGCACGTAGATCCGTTTTCTCACGCGGTCGAGGCGTTTCTTGACCGAGTTGTAGTTGGTGTCGGTGTACTCTATGCCGTGCAGAGCCATGTACGCTTCGAGCATGTAGTCGATGCGAGTTCCTTTGATATATGTTTTCACGTAGAAGTCATGCAGTTCGAGGTCGAACAGGTCGCGGAGCGTCTCCACGAGAGCATTTATGCCCTTCGGCGAAACATAGTTGAACTGCCGTGGGTCTTTGGCGGGGAACGACGGTATTGCGACAGCCACGCATCCTTGCGGCGCAGGTCGCGGTATATACCCCGAAGGCGTTACGTCGAGCAGGGCTTTGAGCCGTTTGGCCTCCACCGAGCCACGCACGAGCCTCACGGTGTATTGCGAGCCGCCGTGCCGGTGTCTGAACCATTGGGCGAGGAACGGCTCGAGAGGCAGATAGATGAGGTAATCATTCATTGTGGTATGTGTTTGAAGTTTCTTTGCGAATAAGCGTTTTTGGGAGAGAACCGCAGTAACCGCACCACCGTGGAGATGACTTTTGACAACCCGCACAAAAACAGCCGCTTATTATATTCTTCTTTATTCCAAGAAAGAGAATATTGTATAAATGTGGGCACCGGCGGTTGCTTTTCGCCGTGGCGGTGGCAGACGGTGGCTGTGCGGTTGTCATTGGTCGTGGCTGTTAAGTCGTTGGCTTACATCGCGGTGGCTGTGGTGGCTGTGGTTACACCCCGTTTTCAATATAATCGGCGAAAAAATCAAAAAGGAAGTTCGGGCTGTCCGTTGTGTGAAGTATCACCCGGCAGTCCTGCGTCATCCGTCCGGCGGTTATCTTCAATCTCCTCATCCGTCATTGCCGAGGTGTCGGCGGTGAGATATAGGTGGTACAGCCGCTGCACCATGCCGTAGTCGAAAGCCAGCGCGGTATCGACATCGTACAGCTGCCGTCCCGCGCCGCCCGTCTCCGTGGCTTCCCTTACCGGCTGTCCGAACATGTTCATCTTCCAGAACTTCCGCTTGACGATGCCGAGGCACGGCGCGGAACGTTCGAGGTACTTGCGCATGTCATCCTCCGACAGCACGAGCTGCTTGGTCGTGCGTGCCTTGTCCGTCTGGTAATGCTGTATCACGCGGCGGTCGCGGATTATAAGCACGTCCAGCGGCCCGGAGAACTCGCGGACTGTCGCCGTGCCGTGCATCTTGAGGCTCGACACCTGCCTGTTGATGCGGTAGTCGCCCTCCTGATGCAGCTTCCCTTCCTGGTATAATACGGAGACGAAGTTCCAGAACGAGGCGACCTCGTCGGAACGTTTATTGATGGAATGCTGCTCTATGAGCATATCCACGCAGATGCCCAACAGCTCATCGTAAGAGAACGGCACCGGCAGCAGCCTTTCGAGCGTACGGAAAGCCGCCAGCACCACAACCCAGTTCATATACATACGGTCGGAAACCTGCGTCTCGCCGCGCCTCGCCAGCAGGTTGCCGACCTCGGTGCGTGTCAGCTCGCAGTAATGCGGAAAGTCCTGCGTGAACCTCTCGCGGTGCGCCACGACCTGCATGGCGAGGTGGCACACCCCTCGCTTGTTGTATTCCATAAGCTCGGCGAAGCGGCGGCGTTCCTCCACCGTGTAGGAGGTCTTGTTGACAGTCACGTGAAGTATGCGCGTGAACAGCGCAGGATCGATTGTCGGCATCTCCTGCCCCGACAGCACCACGCCGCATACGACGTTTACACGCTCCACGTCCCCGTCAACCATCTTGCCGCGCCCTACGCCGTCCCACATGGACTTCAGCAGCTCCACCTTGCGCCACTCTATGGAGTTCTTGTACTCGTCGAAATGCACGAGGCAGTTGGCGGCTTGGCTCAACGCCCTGTTTATCGCAGGATAAGTTTCTCCTTCATAGTTTATGGGCTTGTAGGAGTTGGAGAAGAACCCCTTCATCGCCTTGCCTAGCTGCGACTTCCCCGACTGCGGCTTGCCGAATATGTTGAATATCGGGAAGAACTCGAACATATCGAAGATGAAGTCCCTGAATAGTGTCGCGAACACGAATGCGACGGCGACCTTGCCGTTGTCGCCGAAAACCTCGACGAACAGCCGCAGGTAGTCCTCCATCCCCACGTCGGCTTTGGCGGCGTATACGAAAGAGCGTTCAAAGCCGTATTTCAGCTTGTTCCTGCGGAACATTGACGAGAACGCCGGTAGGTAGAACAGCCCGATGCCGGGTAGCTTCACCATCCCCATGTCGTCCGCCTTGACGAAGCGGTCGGTGAACACCCCGTCGCCGTATGCGAAGAAGCCGTCCTCCTGCCACCCCAGCTCGCGGATGCGGCGTGCGGTCTCGCTGCCGCTGTAGATGTACGGCTGCACCATGGCGAGGTCGTCGATCTTGCCGAGCCACACATAGTTTCCTGCGATGCCGACTTTCGTGCGGAACTTCTGAAGGTTGTTCAGCTCGTCAGGCTCAAGGGAGATGACCGCGCTTTTGCCGAGGTTGTTGACAGCCCTGTAAAGGCGTGTGTTGGTGCCCTCGTCGGGGATGTCGTACAGCGGCTGCAAAATGAAGTTCGAGAACCTGCGCACGTCCCCCTTGTTGGAATACGTGCAATAGCAGTTGCCGGCTATGAAGAAGCCGTACTTGGAATACAGGTCGCGCTCTCCGATGCCGTGTTCTTCGCCTCCGTTCTCGTTCCGCCTTGCGAGGACAGCCGAGTTGTAGGCGAGTTTCCAAGCGGATTTCTCCTTGTACTTCTTCGTCAGCCTGTCAAGGTACATCGACGCCAGCGTGGGGTCGTCCACTGCGGCGAGCATCGTGCAAACATCCTTTATAACCTCGGTGCGTCCGAGCTGCGTAGTCGGCGACAGGAACGCTTTTCCGGCGTACCAAAGCACGAAGTCCTGCTCTTCAAGGCCGTCCAATACCGTTTGCGAAATTATGTAGCTGTCAGGGTCGTTCTTCTTCTCTCCGTTTTCGAGCGGTATCTCCCGGACGGCTACGCGGAACCCCCTGCCAACGGCAGCCTTGCCGTTCTTCATCACGGCGGCTATGCCCGGGGCGTACACAGCCCCGTCCTTTGGGACTTCGCTGTCGGGAATGAAGCAGAGGGTGTCGCAAATCCCCTTTACGGCATCGAACTGCGCATCCGTCCACTCCGTGCCGAGCGCGGCTACGGCGTTGTCGCGGCCTATGGACTGGAGACGCAGCACGTCCGGCGCGCCCTCCACGACATAGAGGAAGCGGCTTTTTGCCCCTGCTTTACGTGCGACTTCGACGCCGAACACCGTGTCTCCTTTCTTGTAGACGCATGACGTGGCGGAGTTAAGGTACTTGCATTGCGGCTCTGTTTTAAGCGAGCGTGCCGTGAATGCGATCACGCGCCCGAAGCGGTCGCGTATCGGTATGGTTACGCGGTTGCTGAACATGAAGGAATACTGCTGTCCGCTGTCTTTGGCATCCGCCCGCTCCCTGACCATGCCGATGTCGAGCAGCGTTTCTATGCAGATCCGCTCCTGCCTGACGAAAACGAAGAACTCCTTGGAATAGGGGGCGTAGCCTATGCCGTTCGCCCGGCAGAACTCGAGTCCCCAGCGGCCTGATGCATAGGCGCAAGCCTTGCGTGCCGCCGCCGTCTGCGCAATGAGCGACCGCTCGAAGAAACGCTGCACTGCTTCGAGCGCAACAAATGCGTTTTCGCGCTGCACGGCGAGCTTGCGCTGCTCGTCCGTCATCGTTTTCGGGGCTTCCTCCACCGGGATGCCGTATATTCCGGCTATGTGCCTTATCGCTTCGGGGTATGACATGTTGCGTGCCTCCATCAGGAAATGCACCGCGCCGCCGCCCTCTCCGCAACTGAAGCACTTGCAGATGTTCCTGCGCGGATCGATGTGGAAGGATGGCGTGCGCTCGTTATGGAACGGGCAAAGCCCGACATAGCCGCTGCCGCACCGCTTCAGCTGCACGTGGTCTTTGACGACATCGTATATCCGCACGGTGTCGAGAACCGCGTCAATGGTCTTTTGTGCTATCATGGGTCGGAGCTGCTTTATCTGATGCCTTCGGCGGTCTCGCCGCTGTGTCGAATGCCGATTGCATGATGCCCTCGATTACAGTCGCGGTGCTTCTGATGCACACCACAGTGCCTGTCCCCGAAGCATTGCTGAAACCTGCCATTTCCGGGGCGTAGTCCCTGTCGCTTTCGCAGCAGATTATTAGCGTCACCTTGCGGCTCGGCAGTGTCGCCGCTATGTTTTCAACCACGGCGAAGATCTGGTCTTTCAGTGTCATTGCAGTCATCGTTTTATCGGTTTGCGTGATACGTACCCGATAGCGTCGAGTTCGTGCTGTTTGCGTGATTTAACCGGGTTGTGCCTGACCCATTCAACAAGGTCGGCGCGGTCGAAGTAGATGTACTTGCCGCCCGGCTTGTAGTGCGGAATAGCCCCCGCGCCGGTGAGTTTGTACAGCTGGCTTTTGGAAAGCCCGAGGAAAAGGCTCGCTTCCACGAGCGTAAGCACTTCTTTCGATGAGAATGAACCGCCCGGGCAATCCATGCTTTCGAGCCTTTTCTCGCAGTCTTGCAGACGTGCCTCCAAATCTTCGAGCTGTCTGCCGTTGTTTGTCGTTTCTGTTGTCATATTCTTTGGGTTTTTGTCGTTACGGGTGCAAAGTTAGGCGTTGTGCCATGCGGGCATAAGACAGTCGTCCTGACATCAGGCTGATGTCAAGGCAAGTGTCAAGGTTTTTGTTTTCAGTTGGTTGCCGTATGGTCGTTTTCTGCCGTTTTCGCCACTTTTCGCACTTCTTTGCGGATAGCGGCGACTGCTGCCGACATGCCGGTCTTCGCTTCAGCCAATGCCGATGAGAGGGCGGAACGGCTGAGTGACCTGTCAGATGCCGATGACGTTACCGACCCGTTAGCCGCAAGGACTTTCTGCCAGTCGCGCTCTATGAGCCGTGCGTCGGCGAGCGCATCGAAGAATACTGCCAGACGGCGGTTGTTGGCGGATTTGAGCGGCTTTGCGAGGCGGCAGTCAAGCAATGCTGTCAGCTCGTCCGCAGTAACACCTCCTTTGAATACGCCGGTCTTGGAGGCTATTTCAGCGAGAGGTACAGCCAGTTTCGGCGTTAGCCGGGATACAAAGCGCGGCTTGTCCTTTCCTTGCGCCTTTTCCGTGCTGCATTTGCCTGTGTCGAGATTGTCGAGCATCCTCGCGGCATCGGCATGTGAAAACCCCGGCAAGGCGAGGTATTCCTCCGCCAAGTCGGGGCGTGTTTCGAGCAGGGCAGTCATGATGCCAAGAGCTTTGTTGTGGGCGTTCTTTCCGGCGGCACACAGCGCGTCAGTGTAGCGGTGTCCGTTGATGAAGTCCGCCGTGAAGCGGCTGTAAAGTTTTCCCTTGCCGATTACTTCGTTGCGGTAGATTGAGTGCGCCTCGTCAAGCATGCGCAGGAGCAGCGCGGACGCATCGTCGCTGCATCTGCCGTGCAGGGGGCAGTCTTCATTGCACCCTCCCAAAAAGAGAGAGCGGTCTGTTTGTGTCAACCATGTTCAGTGTTTTAATTTGTTAGTGTTATTCAGTCGAATGCCGAGTCAAGCAGCGACACGGCTTCCTCTTTCTTGCTGTTTACTATTTTTGCGTATATCTGCGTCGTCTTCACTTCGGTATGTCCGAGGAGCTTGCTGGTGGTGTACAGATCCGCGCCCATGGTCAGTTCCATGGTGGCAAAGGTGTGGCGGCTGACGTGGAACGTAACGTGCTTTGAAATCCCGGCATCCTTTGCCCAGACGTCGAGCACGGTCATGTTCTTTGACAATGGGGGGAACACGAAGTCCTCGTCCCCAGCGTTGCCGCGTTCCGGCATCCAGCGCAGGGCTTGCTTGTTGAGCGGAAGAAATAGGGGTCGCTTGGTCTTGTACTGCGTTATCTGTATGTGGATTTTCTCTCCGTCCTTGATGACGTTCTTCCATTGCAGCCCCTTTACGTCGCTGATGCGCAGGCCGCAGAAGCATGAGAAAAGGAACGCGCCCTTGATGTCGGGGCGGCGGCAAGGCGTTTCAATGAGCCTCTTGACCTCGTCAACGGTCAGGAACTCGCGATGGTACGTAGTCCCTTTGAGGTGTGAGCGGTCAAGGCTGTACATGGGGTTTGACGTAAGTATTTCTTCCTCGACGGCTGCCCTGAACGCAGCTTTGAGGCAGCGCAGGTAGTTGTCAACAGTGCCTTTGGACATTTTCGTGTTTTTGTAGGTCGTGTAGTCGTTCATCAGGTACAGCATGAAGTCGTTGAGCCATTGCTTGTCTATCTCTGCGAGGGTGGCATCCTTCCCAGGGGCGTAGCCGTCAAGCACGAATATCATTGTCCGCACCCAACGCTTGGCGCCGGGCTTGCCTCGGCTCACCTGCCTGTCGCTGTATATTTTGAGCCAGTCCACGAGGCGCATCTTCGCTCTCTCGTCTTTCTTTATGCCTGATATGCCGTTTGTAATCTGTATTATGCGTTGCGCCTTGATTGCGTATGCCGCTTCCATGGTCTGCTTGTTCTGCAAGCGTGCCGCCGCATCCTTTTCGGGTATGAGGTAGAGCTTGAGGTAGTCGTAGGTTCGCTTGCCGTTGACGTTTATGGCGAGGTAGACGGAGCGGCTTCCGTTGGCGAGCTGCTTGAAGCGGATCCTCACAGGCTCTTTGGACTTGCTGTTGCGTTTCAGCTCGGCGGTCACGGCGGCGATTTCGGTCTCCGCCTTGCGGCGTGCTTTGAACTCCTTGTAGTGGTCGGTGTCGCCAAACACATCTTTCGGCTCTCTCGCGCTTGGACGCGGTATGTAAGTGCCGTTGCGAAGCTCTTCCTCGCGCTCTCGCTTCACCGCCTTGGCTTTCGCCTTGGCGCGTTTCACCTCGGCTTCGGTGGCATCGGCAGGTACATAGAGGAACAGCGGCTCGCAGCACCGGTTCTCTCCGGCTTCCCCATAGCGGATATGGAGGTAGTATGATTTGTCGCCGTTGCGGAGCATGCGCCATGTGAGTGTTACTCTGGATTTCCATTTTGATTTCTTCTTGGCAGTGGCTTCATCCTGGCTTTCGGCAGACTCCTCCTGCGTGTGCGCGATTTCAGCCATGCGCTGCTCTCTGACGGCGTTGGCACGCGCCATTGCCTCGGCATTGGCGGCATCCTCGCCGGGTACGGTGTACAGCTTGAGGAACTCGTACTTCCTTTCGCCACGGAAATAGATGTCGAGGTACAGCGATTGGCGGCCGTCCTTTAGGTCTTTCGCCCGGATTGTCACAGGCTCACGCGAGGTGCGCTTGGCGCGGACTCTGGCTTTCGCGGTCTGCTCTTCGGTAGTGTCTTCGCGTTCTTGGGTATCTGCCTGTGAGGCGGCTTCTTCAATTCCGAGCTGCGACAGCCTTTCGCTGCGCATCTCTTCGGCCATGCGCATCGCCTCGGCGTTGGCAAGCTGCGCTTCACTGTCAGCTTCGGGGTGGATATAGAGCTTGAGGAACTCGTACTTGCGCTTGCCGTTGAGGTAGGTGTCAAGGTAGATCGACTTGCATCCGTCAGCGAGCTGCTTGAAGCGGATTTTCACAGGCGATTTCTGCCTTTTGTCAGGGAGGGTTTCCATATCGGTTTCGACTTTGATTTCGGGTACAAAGATACGAAAAATATTCGGCTTGTTACCTATGCGAGAACCAAAAACGAACCAATTAAAACACCAAAATCGGATAATAACGCTTACAACAACAAACAAGTACCAAAACCGATTATTCTATAATGTATTGGCAAATAGGATAATTGCTTGCAGATATTGGCAGATGTCTGGATATTGAAAATAAACGTGGGCTTCTGCGTTGCCGTCCGGCTTTGATAGGCAATGCGAGAAGCCTCAGGTAGTAGGACTGGCAACAGATACAGATTCCTGCGCTTTTTCTTTTTCCATAACCCAAGTCTCTCGGGGAATCAGACTTACAAATTTGAATACGCCTATGTGCAACAACCTGCGTAAAGTACGCTACCGACTTCAATTTGCGCTGTCTATCATGACAGTTGTGCTCTGCTGCACGCTCAGTTCATGCAGCGACGACGACCCTCTCAAGGACGGAGGGAACGTGAGACTGAAATCCATGATTATTCCAGGCGATTACAACGAATGAAAATACTACTCGCAAAGCACAATAATCTTCTAATGATTATGATTTCCGCCTCTTCTCTTTTCATTGGCGGGATGCTTTACGTGATATTCCGTTCTGATTCCCTTTTAATGTTTGATTGGTTCTCTGATTTTGGTCTAAATCAAGAGGTTTCTTCTTTGCGAGGATTATATAGTAATACTTCTCTATATTACTGGGTTAAATTCAACTTACCAGCCGCCTTATGGCTATTCTCCTATATGTACGCAATCAAAGCTATCTGGAGCAACCAAAATACTCAGATAATGCGAGTTTTCCTTTGGTCTTTGCCGACTGGGGCTGTTCTATCGGAATTTTTCCAGTTGTTTAATTTATTGCCCGGTACATTCGATTTATTGGACATATTGTCATATATCCTTGCAATTATTCTGTTCATCATATTAAATCACAATAACAAATGAATCTCAAACTAATCCTTTCATTCATAACATTGTTCTTATTCGCTTTTATCGGTGCAGGTTCAGTGGAAAAAAATGGCAGCCTTTCAGGTTGGGTATGGGTGATAATCATCAGTTTTATATCAGTCTTTGTCATAACTGCCATACGAGAAATACAAAAAGAAAATGACCGCAAAAAACGAGCAAAAGCGGAAGCCGAACACCGCAAACAACAAGATGCGGAAAAATCAAAGGTGTTTTCGGACTTTACAGAACAATATTATTCTGAGCATGGCTCTCCAGACAAAGTAATCATCATTGATCGAAACGACATCAATGGGGTAATATTCGTACATGAGGATAAAAAGGAAGTCTTTATAAAAGGCAAAATATACCCATTCCGCGACATAATCAGCTGCACATTCATAGACAGCCCAACCACAATAAAAGGGACAGTCACAGCTGTCACCAAATCAAAATTAGGCAGCAGCATAGGAAGAGCTGTAATTGGCGATGCTATTGCAGGGCCAGCAGGTGCGATTATCGGAGGAACAACAGGGAAAAAGACCACAGAATTCCAACAAGGCAGCGATCGAGTCATTCACAATTACACTGTACTAATCAATCTGAACAGCATATCCACTCCAATTATACGCATAGAAACTGGAGACAATGGAAGTCTAACCAATGAAATTATTGCCTTGATGAATGTCATTGTCTCACAAAAGTAAGTGCCATCGAAGAACTCAACTAACTGCCCATCTTTTTCCTTCAGACTATTCATTTAGTGACAAGCCAGAATTGCATGTAAAGGTGCAAATCTCTGTGACAGACTAATATTTTAATGGGGTTACATGTCGGCGAGGGAGAGGGGGCGGCAGGTGAGGGCGTAGCCGCGCAGCTGGGGCTGCGTGTCGAGCATACGCGAGGCTTTCGCCTCGAGCGTTTTCATGTTGATGTTCTGCCGGCGGCGTTTGACTTCGCAAACCAGCAACGTGCGGTCTATCTCGTTTTCTGCAACTATGTCGATTTCGTTTTCGCCTTTGCGGTCCCACCATCGCCCGATGCGCGTAAACGTCTGCTGCTCGGCGGCTTTCGCCCTGAAATAACGTTCAAGCATCAGTCCTGAGAATGTGGCGTAGTCGCGCTCGATTATCTGGCGCAGCTGGCTGTAGCCGCCGATTTCGAGGATATGAGCGTATTTGAAGATGAAGCGGAACCAGAAGGTGAAGAAATTGTCGCGTATGGTGTAAACTGCATTTTTCGACAACGGCTTGGCGTAAACGGGCATCTCGCGGGCAATGATGCCGTAGTCGTCTTCGAGGCGCGACAGGTGTCCCCCTACCTGACGGCCGATGACGGACTCTATCTCGTTGCGGCGCGTCTTGCCGGACGCTATTGCTGACAGTATCGAGAAGTAGGTGTCATAGTGCTTGCCGAACTCCTCGACAAGCACCGACCTCCCCTCGCTGATGAATATAGAGTCGGGGCTGACCACGGCATCTATTATTGCGTCTGCGGTCAATGCACCGTCGTCAACAAGCAGCTGCACATATTTGGCGACACCGCCGGTGACCGAATACAGGGCGAGCAAGTCCTCGTTGGTATGGCCATGGCTGTATTCGGCAAGTATCTCCTTCAGCACAGACGGACGGAACGCTCGTATGGTCATAAACCGGTTCTGACGGTTGTATAGAGGCTCTTTCCTGTCGCGGAATATGCTCGTCATCATTGAATACATCGAGCCGCAGACGATCAGGTTAATCAGCGAGGCATCATGGTTCAAGTCCCATATCCGCTGCATATCGCTGAACACGGAAGGATTGACCCTCGCGAAATTCTGGAACTCGTCGATGAACAGCGTGAAGCTGCGCTCTGCCGACAGGTTCATAAGATAGCTGAACAGCTCTGCAAAATTTTTCGGGACACCGCCGAGTTGCACACCGAGCTTTGCCTCGACCTCCTGCCGAAACTCGTCGCATAGCAGGTTCTCGGCCTTTCGCCCGACGAAGAAATACACTATCGGCTCATCGGAATACGCATGAAGGACGAGCGACGTTTTGCCGATGCGCCGCCGTCCTGCCAATACCGTGAACTGGGCATTGACACGAGCCTTCTCGCGGATGTTCCGCAGGGTGGCGATCTCCTCTTTTCTATCGAAAAATCTCATGTTACGCAGCTTGAAATAGCAACCGCCGTTGCGGAAACCACGGTTGCGGTTCTGCAAAGTTACACAAAACTTGCTGACCTGCAAAGGTTTTGGGCGGATTTTTCAAGTGTCAGAAGATCTCAGAGTACTCGGAGAGCTCTGATGTGGCTGGGGCGCTGGTGGATGAACCTTCGGGCTGTGGGGGCGTTGTTTCTGTAAATCAATTCAATCACGATATGTTTACTCTCAAAGACAAAGTGGCTTACGCCGACGGTGCTATCGCCAAGGAAATCATCGCCGAGAACAAATGCGGCACTGTCCTGATGATGGCCGTTGACAAGGGACTGGAAATACCGACGCATTACGCTGACGCGGATGTGCTGGTGCAGGTGGTGGACGGCACGGTCGAGTTCACGCTCGAGGACGCGTCTATGCGCATGAGCGAGGGGGACGCGCTGCTCATGCGTCCCCGCCAGAACCATTCGCTGCGAGCCGTCGAGCGGTTCAAGGTCGTCGTCACCAAGCTGAACGCACCGCGCTGCTGACACCGCCGGCCGTCAGACAGTCTTGATGACGCGGCAGGGATTGCCCACTGCCACGCTGCGCGGCGGTATACTGCGTGTCACCACGCTGCCCACGCCTATGGTGCAGCCGTCGCCTATCTCCACACCGGGGAGGACAGTCGTGCCTCCCCCTATCCATACTTTTGACCCGACTTTTATGGGGCGCACTGTCGCCTTGCCGGCGACACGCTCCTCCGGGTCGAGAGGATGGTTGGTGGTGTAAAATCGCACGTCAGAGCCAATGAACACGTCATCGCCGATCTCCACGCCCCCGGCGGGCTGGAACGTGCAGTTGAAATTGATGAACACGCGCTTGCCGAACTTCACGTACTCGCCGCCGTAGTTGCAGTGGAGCGGCGCGAATATCGTCACATCGTCCATTTTGCGGCGGAACACCTCCTCGAGTATCCGCTTGTCGCCCGTGTTGTTGAACTCCACGAGGAGCTTCATGGTGCGCATACGCTCGGCGACCCCCTCATCGTTCCAAGCCAGATACTCGCGCTCCGGCAGCAAATCCTTCTTTTCCATAACTGTGATGCTTTTACTGCTGCAAAATTACAACCGCAGCCCGGCGGCAATGTATACAAAACTGCGACAAGACTACCAATATCCCCTCCGCAGACAAATCCGCCTCAACCGGCTGCACAATAACACCTCGTGGCACTGCACCACACGGACGTGGAAGTCGGCACTTCGCCGTCAGCCGGAGCATCGGCAACACTGCAGCAGATACGCCACTTCATGAGGTACTTCAAGGGGATGGTTGCCGAGGAACTGAAATACGCAATCGATTTCGTGCGCGAGACATCGCCCGACGCATGGTGGTATGACGGCATGAAAATCGCCTTCCGCAGCCCATCATCGCCGGTGCTGCTCGCCGCCATGCACGCTGACCCCGACATCACCATAGGGCATCTTGCCGAGAAAGCCGGCATCGCGCCTTCGGCGGTTAAAAAGCAGCTTCGCAACATGACCGTCAAAGGCTACATAGCCCGCAACGCCACTGACGGCAGCTGGAACGTATTCGCCGTCACTGCCCTCTGACCGCTCCCCCCCATAAGCACACCTCACCCCTGCGGCACAGGACAAAATAGCCCCATTATCTTACCGTATTCGCGAGTGTTAGGAGCAGGTCTGCGCGTTGAAAAAGATGCGGCTAGTCGTAATACTCTATTTGAGAAAGAGTCTCTCTATAATAGGTACTTATCCCTTTGTGATAAACGCGTTCCCCGATACAATTACCATAGAAATCAAAAATACGTTTCACAGAGTACCCACCATTATCGCGATTTGTATAATCTTCAAGGACACAATTGCCTTCAAAATCATACGAATAATCTCTACTAAATACTCCCCCACCATATTGATATTGTGTTGTCTCTTCGCGTGTCAATCTTCCATTATTATCGTAATAATAAAAAGTTTCGGAGTGAAGTTCACCATCCACGAAATTTTCCTCCCAATCAATCAGACCATTATCAGAATAACGAATTTTGGTACGGTATTCGCCTCTAGTACCATATTGTCTAATCTCGTTTCCATGAGAATCATACTCATAGTTACGAATCTCTTTAGAACCTTGTACCCAATTATCATTCTCATCAAGTGCTTGAACCTTAAAGTTGAAAATAATTTCTTTAATTTTCTCACCTTTTCGATTATACTCAAATTCTTTTTTCATACTCAATTCTCCATCACAAGTATGAGTAGCCTGAATGAGATTACCCTTGCTATTAAACGTATACTCCCATACACTAAAAACACTATCTCCCATATAGCAGGTTGTGCGAATACACTGATTTTGAGAATTATATTCGAACTTATTCTTTGAACCCAACTCATCAATATACTCACAAAGCTTTCCCGATTTATCATAAAGACGATATGATAATTGAGTGTGACCATCAAAAGTTTCCTTTATAGTTACACGTTTAACTCGTCCCTTATACCTATTGTCGGATGTCATGTGGAAATTTTTCTTCAAAGTTAATCATTTTCTCGGAGACATAGACTATTCTCAAAGGAAAAAATTCCAGGTAGTTGATGCGGAAAATGTAGACGATGAGGATTTGTCCGGGGCGAGTACCTTGACGACAAGTGTTGCGAGACGGCGCATGGCGAGGAGATGCTGCATCGGAATGTCTATTCGGCAGCGTCTCACACAGTGTTTATATCACTGAATTACAATAAGATTCGAGCGGACACGGCTGAACTGCACCCCAAAAGTTGGACGAAAAAAGCACAACCAAGGAGGAAAAGCGAT
>URTA01000010.1 GCA_900550645.1 uncultured Porphyromonadaceae bacterium | reverse complement strand
GTGGAGAGCATGTTCAGATAGCTCTGTCCTACAAAATACTTTGCAAACGCATCATTCTTATCCCCTGTGGGAAATACACTCAGATCCATTTCTCAATCTCCTCCTTTGCTCTCTCTGCACTGCCGCCCTGTATGGCAAGTCCTTCTTCCACCTTTGCCCCCGGGCAAAGTCTGCGGATGTCCTTCACGCTGCTTCCCATGCCGCTTCCTTCGTGGGTGCAGAAGGGCTTGATCACCTTTCCCGTAAAGTCGAAATGCTCCAGAAACGTAAACACCGCCATGGGTATCTCCTCCGTTTCCTGTCTTTTTGTACTCTTATCATACCATTCCTTTTCTTGACCCGGAATTGCCGATGTGTTACGATTGTATCAACTTGTAGTTTATACCAAAGAGAGGAGCGATCCCATGTATAATCCCCTTCTTGATACCTTTGTCCTCGTGACGGACTGCGGCAGCTTCACAAAGGCCGCCGCGCGGCTCTACACCTCGCAGCCGACCGTCAGCGCCCATATCCGCCAGCTCGAGGACGAGCTGCATGAGCGGCTGTTCCTGCGCACCACGAAATCGCTTGCCATCACCCCGCGCGGGCGGGAGCTTTACGAATACGCCGCCCACGTTCTCTCTCTTCAGGAGCGGCTTCTGTCCAGCTGGTCGGAGGATCAGCACCTGATCCGCCTCGGCAGCTCCACCATTCCCTCGGCCTACATCCTGCCGGAGCTGCTGCCGCAGTACCGCCGCCTGCACCCGGAGGCCACCTTCGCCATCCACCAGAGCGACAGCGCCGACGTGCTCGACGGGCTGCGGAAGGGGCAGTTCGAGCTGGCGCTCGTCGGCATGGAGGAGCCGGAGGAGGATCTTGCTGCAAAGTGTATGGCTTTATAGACAAGTCGGGCAAAGAGGTCATCAAGCCTAAATACGACTCTTGCGGTTCTCTTGAATTCAGCGACGGCCTCGCAATAGTGAAACTCAACGGCAAATGCGGATTTGTTGATGAGTCCGGCAAAGAGGTCATCGAGCCGAAATACGACGAAGCCGGCAGGTTCTGCGACGGCCTTGCTAAGGTGAAAATCGGAGATGATTACGGCTTCATTGACAAGACTGGCAATTTCGCCTTCTGACAATAACAGCATCTACTGAAGAACAACGGCGGTATAATCCCGCTATCCGATAAATGGATTGAAACCCCTAAGGTCGCAAGAATCTTAGGGGTTTCTTGTTTCATTGCTTTTCGTGATATGAAGCGCACGGCTCTGTTCGTTGGGGATAGTAGTGGTTGTCGTATAAACTTTTCGAGGCAGAGGGTGTCTTATATGAAAACCAATATCTGATGTGATGAATACAAGAAGAAGTATTGCGCTGACACTGCTGTTTGCAGTCATGCTGCTGCTGCCGTCTGCCGCTTCGGCTGCTTTCCAGAATGAGACGCTCCGTTATGTCATTTCATACAAGTGGGGACTTGTGCACAAGGATGCCGGCGATGCGACGCTGACTCTCCGGAACAGCGGCGGCAATTACAACATCATCCTTACTGCCAAGACCAAACCGTGGGCAGACAAGATTTTCACCGTGCGCGACACCTTGCGCTCAGTGGTCAAAATCGCCGGTCTCAAACCGCTTACTTACACCAAAACCACCCATGAGGGCGGCAAGTATGCCCGCGATGTGATCAAATACTCGTACGCTGGAAACAATGTCGTTGTCAACTGTGACCGCGTAAAGGAGAAGAAAGGAAAAATCTCCAAGTCGCACAAACGTCTGTCGTCCAGCGGCCCGTCATACGATATGCTGTCGATATTCTATTACCTGCGCTCTATAAATTTTGAAAAGATGAAGAAGAACACTATCTACAAGGCAACAGTGTTCTCTGGCAAGCAGGTTGAGACTATTGCTATGCGCAACATGGGCGTTGAGACCATAAAGCTGCGTGACAAGCGGCAGGTGAAGGCCTATCACATACGGTTCAATTTCACCTCCAACGGCAAGAAGAAATCGAGTGCGGATATGCACACATGGATTTCGACCGACTCGCGCCACATACCGCTGCTTCTGGAGGGCGACTTGCCCGTAGGCAAAATCAAGTGCTACTATATCGGCGGATGACCTGTAGTGACAAATGCAAGAAGAGCGCATCACAAACAAATATGATGCGCTCTTCTTGTACCTGCTGTATTTTGTGGTTCAGTTCTTCAATTTCAGAACTTGTCCGATAGTAATCTTGTCTGTAGGCGACATGCCGTTGAGACGGCGGAGTGTCGTTGTTGACAGTCCGTATGCACGTGCTATGCTTGCTACAGAGTCTCCGCGCTTGACAGTATAGGTGTCGGGGGTTGATGCAACCTGGTAGCGGCTTGACTTCTCTTCATTGCTTTTTCGGGGAGAGAATGAGCGAGCCTGGGTATAGGTGCTCTTCGTGAACGTATAGTAGTCAGTGTGAACCGTGTGGTTGTCAAAATTGATGATTGCGCTGGGGTTTATGGCATATCCCATGTAGCGGGTTTCGAAGTGGAGGTGCGGGCCGGTGCTGCGTCCGGTGCTGCCGCCCAGGCCGATAGGCTGTCCTGCCTTGACCACCTGTTCCGGCTTCACGAGTATCTTGTTGAGGTGTCCGTATACAGTCTCGAGTTTGTTGCCGTGGCGGATGATGATATAGTTGCCGTAGCCGCGAGCCTCGTAGTTTGTGAGGCGAATTTTGCCATCGTATGCTGCATAGATAGTATCGTTCATGCGTATGGCGAGGTCAACGCCCTTGTGCATACGCCCGAAGCGGGCGCGATAGCCATAGTTGGAGGAGAGACGGCCTCCTGACACCGGGCGGTGATAGCCGCGTACATCGAGGACTTCGCGGTCAGGCACCTGTGATTCTTTGAACGGGTTTACCGAGCGGCTATTCCATCCTTCGGTATATATGTCGGGTTCGGGCTCGATGTCGTCGAGAAGCTGGATGAAGCTGTTGTCACCCATCTTGATATTGTCTTTGCCGGTGGACTGTTTTGCCAACAGTTCACGGTGTGCTTTGGAGTGTGATGATTTTGACTGTTTCCCTTGTGCGAAGCAGCTGAGTCCCATGACGGTCATCAGAGCGGCGCATATCATAGTTTTACTGTTCATATTCTGCTTGCTTTTTCTCTTAATAGTGGCAATCAATATTCTCCGTCGCCGTAGAAGAACTGCATATTTGCCGGAGTCCAGTCAAATATTTCCTCTTCGGTGAAGAATCTTGATATTTCGAGCTTGGCATTTTCCACTGTGTCACTCGCGTGTACGATATTGACTTGTCCGCTCATGCAGAAATCGCCGCGCAGTGTGCCGGGGGCTGCATTGCGGCCGTTTGTGATGCCGGCCATTGTGCGGAATACTTGTACTGCCTCCACTCCTTTCAGGCACATCACAATTACGGGGGTAGCTGTCATTGATGCAACGATTGAGGGGAAAAACGGCTTGTCTGCATGATGTGCGTAATGGTCACGCAACATTGCTTCGCTCAGGTTCATCATCTTCAGTCCGCTGATAATGAAACCTCTGTCTTCGACACGAGCGATGATTTTGCCTATCAG
Source organism: uncultured Porphyromonadaceae bacterium (assembly GCA_900550645.1). Classification (GTDB taxonomy): domain Bacteria; phylum Bacteroidota; class Bacteroidia; order Bacteroidales; family Muribaculaceae; genus Lepagella. Next base: position 49,430 of record URTA01000010.1, on the reverse strand, counting down.
GCGTCTTTCCAACGCGGAGGGTTTGAGTATAACCAGTGTTTGCTCCATCTCGGTTCACTATTTTTAATTGTTCTCGTTTTTACTGCCTCAAATATAGGCCATTATGCCGATTACCGCAAGAAATTACCCGATTAAATTTCGCTAATTATGCTTTTTGTACAAGAAACCTCGCATATAAGTGTCTGTCGTTCAATTTGATAGACTGGGATGACCATGTGGAAGTCTCGGGGTTTCGATTTGCACACCGACTATTTGTGTGTGCAAATTCGGAAATTGTCGAAGAGTTAAGCAGAGTTAACTATAGATTAATATGCGCTCTGTCAAATCATTACAAACTCGCACTGTTCTGGGGCTGGTAGCAAGACATGATCGCTTGCTCATATTTTACCCTCAAAAAGGGGAGCCGTTGATTATAGGAGAACCCCTCGCGCATTGCCGCAACAGGCATACGCGAGGGGGGCTATGAAGTGTATTAATTCAAATACGAATTGTTCGGTTTTGCTTTGGGCATCAATCCAGCGGCTCGAGCTGAACAGTGAAGTGGCGCATCAGCTCTGCCTCCCAAGTAATTTTCACGCCGCGCTTGATCTCATGGCGACGGTCATAAACGTTTTTGAGTGCAGCTGCGATGACATCCATGTGGTTGTTAGTGTATGTGCGGCGGCAGATGCACAGGCGCAGGAAGTCGTTTCCGTCGAAACGGTTTTCGCGTGTGATGGGGTCACGGTCTGCGAGCAGATAACCGATTTCGCAACCGCGCACACCAGCTTCCAGATAGAGTTCCATTGTCAGACGCTGTGCCGGGAACTCCTCCTTGGGCACCTGGTCGAGCACCTTGTCTGCGTCGATGAACAGGGCGTGGCCGCCAACAGGACGCTGGTAGGGGATGCCATACTCGTCGAGCTTCTTGGCGAGATATTGAACCTGCTTGATGCGGGTGTCGAGCATGTCAAACTCGGTGTTCTCGTCGAGGCCGACGGCGAGAGCTGCCATGTCGCGGCCGTTCATGCCGCCGTATGTCAGGAAGCCCTCAAACGGGATGAGATACTGCTTTGCCCCTTCATACACATCTTCCCAACGAGTTGCAATGAAACCGCCCATGTTGACAAGACCGTCCTTTTTGGAAGACATGGTCATGATGTCGGCAAGATCGAACATCTGACGGCAGATCTGCTTGATAGTTGCATCCTTGAACTCCGGTTCGCGAGTCTTGATGAAGTATGCGTTCTCTGCGAAGCGGGCTGAGTCGAATACGACGCGCTTGCCGTACTTGTTGGCGAGACGGCGCACACCGCGCAGGTTCTCCATTGATACAGGCTGTCCGCCGGCGGAATTGTTGGTGATGGTTATGATGATGAACGGAATTCTCTCCTGCTCCTTTTCGAGCACTTCCTCGAGCTTTTTGAGGTCAACGTTGCCCTTGAACGGCACTTCGAGCTGGGTGTTCTTTGCCTCGTCTACGGTGCAGTCAACGGCAAAGGCATTGCGGCTCTCGATGTGTCCTTTGGTGGTGTCGAAATGGGAGTTTCCCGGCACGATGTTTCCCGGTTTTACGAGGTGAGAGAACAGCACGTTCTCGGCAGCGCGACCCTGGTGAGTCGGCAGCACATACTTGAAGCCGGTAATGCGGGTTATGGTGTCCTTCAGCTCATAGAACGAGCGTGCGCCGGCATAGCTCTCATCGCCGGTCATCATAGCGGCCCACTGGCGGTCTGACATGGCTCCTGTGCCGGAGTCTGTGAGGCAGTCGATGTATACGTGTTCTGCTTTCAGCATGAAGACATTGTTGTGCGCTTCTTTCAGCCATTTCTCGCGTTCCTCGCGTGTACTCTTATGAATCGGCTCGACCATTTTGATCTTCCACGATTCGGCAAAAGGTAATTCCATGATGTTGCTTTTAGGTTATAGTTGATTTTGCTACAAAGATAGTCAGATATTGCCGTATCTGCAAATTTATTGTCGCAAATGTTCGTCCGCTTATATTTTGTACTTGAATATGCGGTATATCCGATTTGATATTAGATATAGTTCCATTAGCGGCTGCATCACTCAGCCGTGCAGTTCTGACGGTCGTCCATTGGTGTCACTGTATAACCCATTTTGCGGAGTCCCTCTATAAGTCCTTCGTCGCCGGCGAGGTGCAAAGCCCCTACGGCGAACAATACGCTCTGCGTACTCATCATTTCAGGCATTTTGCAGAGCCAGTTATTGTTGCGGTCGGTCAGCAGCCGTTTCCAGAACGCAGGGTCGTCGCTCTCCTCACGGCTGAGAATATATATGCCTTCCAAGTCATGAGCCATGTATTTCGCATTCAGATTACGCGCATTGGCGGTTTCCTTGTCGGGGTCATCGAGAAACTTCACCAGGTCTTCTGCTTGCTCGCGGATACTCTTTGAGCGGTAAAGTATCGTTGCTTGCTCTTCGACTGTCTCAAACCCCATGATAGCCTTGCCGCGCTTCTTCCCTTCGTTTTGCAGGAATGAATCGAGTTGCCCCTCATTGTCTGAAAAATCAACTTTGATCATAGCCATTGCAGCCATTGTCTGTGTCGCCATAGGACATAATCCCTCGAACATCTCCAGCCCCATATTGGTGATAGATTGAAACGAGACGTTTGCACGTGAATAGACCGAGTCTGGCAGGACCTGGCTAAGCGTCGAGTCGGCAGGGGCAACCATATAAGGCAAGATGCGGTTTGCCATCTCCATTTGGCTGATGCCAGCCATTTCGATTTCTCCTGCAACTGCGTCCGTTTCGTCTAACGCTTTATATATATAAGGTATAGAGTCAAGGATGCTCAATGAAGCAAGGTGGTGTGTGCCGAACAGGTAGGATGGCTTTTCAAGGCCGTTCCCGGAAATGCGGTACAGGAGCTGCGCCTGTGCTGCCGCAACGCATAAAGCAATGCTCGCGCAGATAATGAATAGTTTTTGTCTCATGGCTGTGTATATATTCCAACTGCAAAGATGCGACATATTTCGGATATACGAAAATTTCAGACGCTTAAAGTTGGTTTCGACTCGACAAAGCCCACCTGAAATCAGGCGAAATCGCCGAAATCGAAAATTTTAGCGACGAAAAATGCAGATAAATTTGCCTGTATGAAAATAAACCAGTATCTTTGTAATCGAAACAACCGCGAGGCATCGCAAGTCGATGCTCAAACGGATGAAAGTATTAACCTAAAAATAGTATGGCATGAAGAAATTCTACACCATGATGGGCGTAGCAGCCCTCGGCCTGACAATGGCAGCCAACGCCGCTCCGCAGATGCAGATGCACGCAAAGTCTCAGGGAGAAATCGTTGAGGCAGCAAAGGCAAAAATCGAGAACGTTCAGACAATGAACCGCAACAAAGTTCGCGCAGCAAAGGAGAACGTACAGCTCACAGCAGCTGACGTGCTCGGCGACTATCAGCATGACGAATACCGTGTTACACAACAGAACGGAGGCATGAACTACGGTATGTCATACCCCCAGTTCGTAGCTGGCGACAACGCCAACGAAGTGATCGTCAATGGCTTCTGGATGGGTTCTGACGAGGAAGGCAACCCCTACGGCAGTTTCGCCGCTACTCTCGACCCCGAGGCAATGACTCTTTCAATCCCTGCCGGAACAAAGGTGTTCACAGCTCCTCTTCAGGATGGCACAACTCTGGACTGCTATATCTACATTCAGGACTGGACGACCAGCAAGTGCAGCGCAGATCCTATTGTGCTTGACTACGATCCAGAGCTCCGTCAGTTTACATGGATGGCAGCTGGTATGGATGCAGGCAACCCTACAGAGAATTTTATAATTAGCTCTGAACCTAACGGAGTGGGAATGACAATTGAAACTGGAGTTGACTTCGCAGTGTTCCTCCAGTTCAGCTACTGGAACAGCGCGATGAGCCTTATGCAGAACGGCCAGCAGGGTTATTGCCCTATCCACGTGGTTGCCAATCCTCAGGACAGCTCATTCACTGTTTACAACCTCGGCGACTGGGGCTTTGAAATCCCCGTGACATTTGCCGTTGACCCGAATGCGAAGACTGTTGTCGCTCCGAGAACTCTCTTCGGTGAGGATGTGACACTTGACAACAGCGGCACGAAAGCTGATGTATACTTTGCAACAGAGGACGGCGGTTCAATCTCTGGTACTTATACAAACCAGAGTACCCAGGGTCTTATCAGCAGCGTCGTATCGCTCGAAGACTGGACTCTCTGGACAGTAGAATACGGCGCAGTTCTTCAGTATCCGTACACCGATTCCATGATTGTCGTTCCGTTCGACCTCGACAGCATGGTAGGTGTTGAGAACATCGCAGTTGACACCAACGCTGACGACGTGGTTTACTACAACCTCCAGGGCGTTAAGGTGCTCAACCCCGCTCCTGGCCAGCTCGTTATCGCACGTCAGGGCGGCAAGGCTGTCAAGATGATTGCCAAGTAAACATTGACCACAGGTCAATAACCCGATACAGCAATGGCACATCGATTGATGTGCCATTGCCTATAATTTTAGATTGTTCTTTGGTAAAATAATCATAGACCATGATGTGTTCAGCAACACCTGCGAATACATCGAGCAATATACTAAGCTATGAATTCAGAACAGAAATACTCGGTTAATCATTACCTCGTTTCGGCATTGCTCAACTACGTCGATAACAAGGAGATTGCCATTCCAGAAATTCAACGTCCCTTCGTTTGGAACGCGACCAAAGTCCGCGACCTTATTGATAGCCTTTATCAAGGTTACCCCATCGGTTACATTGTAATTTGGCAAAACCCTGACGTTAAACTCAAAGATGGGTCGATGTCTAGTGGCAAGAAAATCCTTATAGACGGTCAGCAGCGAGTAACTGCTTTAACTACAGCCATTCTCGGTCATACTGTCAAGAATACTGACTACGAGAATGTCCGCATCAAAATTGCGTTCAATCCTTTGGAACGCCGCTTCGAGGTTAGTAACCCTGCAATCAAAAAAGATGTTACTTGGATTCCCGATATTGCATGCTTTTTAAGCGGCGAACAAAAGCAGAGCGCACTTCGCAGGTCTTATTGTGAACTCAATCCCGAAATGAATGAAGATGAATTCGATGACATACTTGAAGAGCTCAAGGATATAAAGAAAAAGGAAGTCGGCGTTATCGAGTTGGCAGGAAACCTAGACATTGATGCAGTCACAGAGATTTTTATTCGTATTAATAGTCAGGGCGTTCCTTTAAGTCAGGCTGACTTCGTAATGTCTAAGATTGCTGCCAACGAAATCTATGGTGGTAATTTGCTTCGTAAGTGCATCGATCATTTCAGCCATCTAGCTGTCAAGCCAGAGTTCTATGGAAAACTTGAAGAGAATGACACTGAATTTGTCGCTTCAAAATACTTTCCAGCCATAAAATGGCTTCGCAAAGAGAATGATGATATTTATGATCCATCCTATGTAGACATTCTCCGCGTTGCCTTCACTTACAAATTTTCTCGTGGAAAGATGAGCGACCTCGTAAGTTTGCTCTCGGGTCGTAACTTCGTGACGCGAGAATTTGAGCAGAGTATTGAAGAAGCTACCTATCGCGACCTTGAGGATGGAATTATGGCCTTTATAAGCGAAAGCAATTTCAAACGTTTTGTGATGATTGTTCGCTCTGCTGGCTTTTGCACCTCAAAGCTAATTCGCTCTCAGAACGTGCTTAACTTTGGATATATCCTATATCTCAAACTCCGAACGCTCAGGTACGATGCGAATCTAATCGAGAAGTATGTGCGCAGGTGGATTGTTATGTCATTCCTAACAGGCCGATATAGTAGTAGCCCTGAATCGCAATTCGACTACGACATTAAACAGATTGACACACGACCATTCGCCGAGTTCTTGAGGGACGTAGAAGACGCTCGCTTATCCGATGCTTTCTGGGAAACTGAACTTCCGCAGCGACTCGACACATCAATCGCCAGCAGTCCTGTCTTCAACGTTTTCCTAGCCTCGCAGTGCAAGATGAATGTTAGAGGCTTCCTCTCAACCGACATCACCGTCAAGGATCTCATTGAACAGCGAGGCGATGTTCATCATATTTTTCCACGCCAATTCCTTAAAGATAACGGCGTCAGTCGAGGCTGGTATAATCAGGTCGCAAACTATGCTTATGTTCAGACCGAAATTAATATCAAAATCGGCAAGAAGTCTCCCTCTGACTATTTCAGCTATGTGGTAAATGAACAATGCAAAGGTAAGCCTACTAAATACGGGGGTATAGTTTCTATTGAGGATCTCAATCGAAACCTAGAAGAGAACTGCATCACACCTGGACTCGAAACAATGACGCTTGATGATTACAAAGATTTCCTCGCAAAGCGTAGAGTCCTAATTGCACAGAGACTTAAAGAATACTATTTCTCATTATAACAAGAATATCTGCCGATAACATATTGATGCAGAATAATTTTTAAGAGGACTTTCGTTTGTATTTGTGCTGTCGCATTATGTGGGATGCATTGGTCGTCAGCCCGAAAACAAGGCGAGTTGCAGCTATCAAACTTAGTGTGATTGGCAACCCAAGTAGGGGGCAAGGAAAATATTGTGCTGGGCATTACTGTGCAAAATGGAAACAGGGGCGTTTCCGCAATCGAAAACGCCCCTGAGTGTTATGTGTCGGTTATGGCTGTTTATGCCATGCGCTTGTCGAGGTTCTTGCGGATAGCCTGCAGGAACTGCTCGCTGTTGACAGCCTTCGGAGTCAGGCTTTCGTAGAGGTTTACGAGGTCTTTTGTCACGATGCCCTCGTTGAGGGTGTCGAAGCATGCGCCTTCGAGCTGGTCAGCGTAGTTCACGAGGTCTTTCAGCCCGTCCATTTCGCCGCGCTTGCGGAGTGCGCCGCTCCAAGCGAAGATAGTCGCCATCGGGTTGGTGGATGTCTCCTCGCCCTTGAGGTGCTTGTAGTAGTGGCGAGTTACTGTGCCGTGGGCAGCCTCATACTCGTATTTGCCGTCGGGGCTTACGAGTACTGAAGTCATCATGGCAAGTGAGCCGAATGCGGTAGATACCATGTCGCTCATCACGTCGCCGTCATAGTTCTTGCAAGCCCAGATGTAGCCGCCCTTGCTGCGGATAACGCGAGCAACTGCGTCGTCAATCAGGGTGTAGAAGTATTCGATGCCGAGACGCTCGAACTCTCCCTTGTACTCCTCGAATACCTCGTCGAAGATGTGACGGAACTGTGCGTCATACTTCTTGGAGATAGTGTCCTTGGTTGAGAACCACAGGTCCTGCTTGGTGTCGATAGCGAACTTGAAGCAGCTGTGAGCGAATGAGCGGATAGACTTGTCTGTGTTGTGCATACCCTGGATCACGCCCTCGCCTTTGAACTCGTGGATAACTACCTCTTCATGCTTGCCGTCCTTGCCGTCAAACACGAGCTTGGCAGTTCCGGGCTGGTCAGCACGGATTTCCACGCTCTTGTACACGTCGCCGTATGCGTGACGTGCGATGGTGATAGGCTTCTCCCAGTTTTTCACAACCGGCTTGATCCACTTGATAGTGATCGGTGTGCGGAATACAGTTCCGTCGAGCATTGAGCGGATAGTTCCGTTGGGGCTTTTCCACATCTCGTGGAGCTTGTATTCTGTCATGCGCTGTGCGTTGGGTGTGATAGTAGCACACTTCACGGCAACGCCATATTTCTTGGTAGCCTCTGCGGCGTCAACAGTGATCTGGTCACGTGTCTCGTCGCGCTTGGGCAGGCCGAGGTCGTAGTATTCTGACTTGAGGTCGATGAAGGGGAGGATGAGCTCGTCCTTGATCATCTTCCAGAGGATACGGGTCATTTCATCGCCGTCCATCTCCACGAGGGGAGTGGTCATTTTGATTTTTTCCATGATTCGTGGTATTTTAAGGTTGATTATTTCTTCTGGTTTGCGTAGTAGTTCATCAGGCAACCGTCGGCGAGGATCTGACGCTCGTCCTTGGTGAGGTTGCTGAAGTTGAGTTTGATGTCGTGTACGCCGTCAGCAGCAATCACCTTGGCATCGATAGTCTCCTTGCCGTCGAGGATAGCCTTGCGGATGCCCGGTACGAAGACGAAGTCGCCTTGTACGTAGTCAAACTTGGTGTCCTTGTCGAGGGTGAAGGGTACGATACCCCAGTTGATGCAGTTTGAGCGGTAACGCTTGGTAGCGTACTCGTAGCAGATGTTGGCATCGCCGCCGAGCACCTTCTGACAGGAAGCAGCCTGTTCGCGTGCGCTGCCGTCGCCGGGACGGTTAGCGAATACGCATGAGCCGAATGAAGTGTTTTCTGCCTTTGCGCCTACCTTGGCGAGTACGTCAAGTACATTCTGCGGGCATTTGCCGTCGCGACGCTCGAGGTCTTCCTTCTGGATGCGCTTGCTGATGCCTACGTATTCAGGCACACGGCGTGAGAGCGCGAACTCTGACAGCTTCAGCGGGTTTGAGCGGTAGCTTGAGGTCTCGCCTGAAGGAATCAGCTCGTCGGTAGTGGTCACGGGGTCGTGGATGACAGCTGCCAGCTCGAGGAGCATGTTGTCCTGCATAGCGTACATCTTGGGCCAGTCCTTGATGTTCGGGCCGTAGCGGAGCTCGGTTGCGAGGGTTTCGTGGCCGAAGCCGTTGTATACGCGACGCTCGTAGATTTTTGCGTCAAACTCGTAGGGCTTGTGGTTGTTTGTGTAGTCCACATCTGTAGCTGCAGTAATGACACCGCCGTTGGCCGCAGTTGCAGCGATAGAGCGAGCGTCCATCAGAGCCACAAGCGAGATCTGGCCGTTGCCCGGCTTTGAACCCTCGCGGTTGGGGAAGTTGCGGGTAGTGTGGCGTATTGAGAGGCCGTTGTTGGCGGGCACGTCGCCGGCACCGAAGCACGGGCCGCAGAATGCGGGCTTGATGACTACGCCAGCCTCGAGGAGTTCCTCAGCCACGCCGTCGCGTGTTGTTGCCATGTATACCGGCACTGACTGCGGGTATGCGGAGATGGTGAAGTAGTCATTGCCGACGCTCTGTCCCTTGAGGATAGAAGCGGCCTCGGTGAGGTTGTCGTATGTACCGCCTGAGCAGCCGGCGATGATGCCCTGGTCTGCCATTACCTTGCCGTCCTTGATCTTGCTGAGCAGGTCTACGCTCACCTTGTCACCGAAGCGTTTGCGTGTATCCTCTTCCACTTCGCGGAGTATCTTCTCCGGGTTGGCCTGAAGCTCGTGGATAGTGTAAGCGTTTGAGGGGTGGAAGGGAAGTGCGATCATACATTCCTGAGTGCTCAGGTCAATCTTGATCACGCCGTCATAGTATGCCACCTTGCCCGGCTTGAGTTCCTTGTATGCCTCGGGGCGGTTGTGGATGTCATAGTGGTGCTTGACTTCCTCGTCAGTTACCCATATAGAGCTGAGGCAAGTGGTCTCGGTTGTCATGATGTCGATGCCGTTGCGGAAGTCGATGGGGAGGTTCTTCACGCCCGGGCCGGCAAATTCGAGCACTTTGTTCTTCACGAAGCCATTGTCGAATACAGCCTTGACGAGAGAGATAGCCACGTCGTGGGGGCCAACGCCCTTGCGAGGTGCGCCTTCCAGCCAAACGAGGACAACTTCGGGTGCGTTGATATCCCAAGTGTTGCAAAGGAGCTGCTTAACGAGTTCGCCGCCGCCTTCGCCAACACCCATGTTGCCGAGAGAGCCGTAGCGTGTGTGGCTGTCAGAACCGAGGATCATGTTGCCGCACTTCACCATAGCCTCACGAGCATACTGGTGGATGACAGCCTGGTTGGCGGGTACGTAGATGCCGCCGTATTTCTTGGCTGCAGAAAGGCCGAATACATGGTCGTCCTCATTGATAGTACCGCCGACAGCGCAGAGGGAGTTGTGGCAGTTGGTCATGGCGTAGGGGATGGGGAATTTCTCCAAGCCGCTGGCGCGTGCAGTCTGGATGATGCCGACGTATGTGATGTCATGGCTCATCATGGCATCAAAGCGTATGCGCATCTTGTCGCCGCCAGATTTGTCAACGTCGTGTGAACGGAGGATTCCGTATGTGATAGTGTTTTCGCGAGCCTCCTTGGGAGAGGGCAGTCCGGTGGTGTCTGTAGCGAAGCGTTCGCCGTCTAACAGATACACTCCTTTGTCGATGAGTTCTACCATTGGTTGAAATAGGTTTATTAGGTTATTTTGTTGTTATCGAGTCGATTAGTATGGTTAATGAAAGCATGTCGGCGGCACCTCCCGGCGATATGTTGCGGGTTGTACATTCGGTGTTAAATGCCTGCAACCGGTCGATTGAGAAGTCTGCGAGCAAGTCAGCGGATTGCTCCTTGAGCCACTTCGCACCTTCCTCGCCGGCGCGGTGCAACACGTTGGTGTCGTCGATTTCAGTCATTATTGTGAGCAGGGTTTTGTATTCCGCGTCCCTGTCGTCGCGGTGTTTCCTGTAATAAGGCAGCCAGCTTTCGAACAGCCGGCGGTAGCCGTCGTATGCGTTGCCGAGCGCGCCTCCCACCTTGTATCGGCGGCGCGCTTCCGAGCCGTGGCTCTGCGTGGGGGCATCTGCTATTTCAGCCGCAAGCCGTGATATGGTTGCTGACAATGCCGATACTGATATTTCCTCGCCGTGGCGGTAAAGCTGCATGGCCGACAGCAATGTGATGCCAATGCAGAATATTGCCCCTTTATGCGTGTTGACACCGCCGGTGGCTTCAAACATAGCTTTTTCGGCTTCCTGTCCGCGTGCCACGGCATCTGCTACGTTTGCTGCATTAGCCATTGCCGCAAGCCCAGGCGTGAGAGCGTCGATGCTGCGCATCATGAGTGCGAAATCCATGTCTGTGTGGGCTCCGTTGTCTGTCCGGTCCACAAGTCCAGGCTTGGGGGTAAGCGACAGCTCACGCTCCAAGGCTTCAGTTGCGAGATGCGCCATTACGTATGGCACGGAAGTCGGAGCAAGCATTGCCAAAGCTTCGGCAAAACGGCCGTTGCTCAAGTACTCTCGCACACGGGACGCGGATATGCTGACACCGTCCGCTTGCAGCCTTGGTATCTCGCGGAATCGAAGCCCATGTTTCGGCAGCATTTCAGCCATTAGCTCATTGTAACGTGCTGTCAGAGCGTCAGTGGGTTCTGAACCGGCATAGCGGGTTGCAACGCCGAGAGCTGGTGCTATGTGGCGGCAGAATATGTCGAGGTCGAGCTGTATGGATGTGTCGGTGGCATCGTCGGCGCATTTCAGGAAATAAGACGGGAAGGTAACTGCCGAGACAGCGTATGGGCTGCCGTCGCACACGGTCACGTTGTCAAACCGGGAGCACGCATCACGCATCATGGACAGCCGCATTCTATAAGGGAAAAGCGACTTGTCCTCCATGACCGGGATTATGAACAGATGTCCGCATTGCGAAGCGGCGTGTTCTATCAGGTACAAGTGACCTCGCGTGAGGGGATTGCAGTTCATGACAATGGCTGCTGCATCAACGTTGTCCCTGCGCAATGACGCGAGGTATGCGCAATATGATGAAATGCCACGTCGGTCACTTTCAAGCATCACCGCCTTGGGCGACCTTGCTATGACGTGGAAAGCCAGCGAACAGAAAAGAGGTTCGTTCTCGGGCTTGGTATAAATGAATATGTTGCGGTGTCCGCGCTGCCGTGCTTCGGTACGCAGCCGGCTCACCAGTGTGTTTGAGATTGCCTCGCCGCGCAACGATGCGTCAAGGGCTATGCATTTGATGACATTGCCGCACAGTCCACCGCCTCCCAGCAACCGGTCGTCCTGGTCAAAGACCCCGATATATAAGTCGAGAGCCTCTGTCCGCAGTCCGTTTGCCGCGAGCATGGTAGACACCCTCTCCCTTTCAGATGCAAGGGACAGCGGCATTTCGCGCAGACTATAAGTTGTGTCGCTGCTCATAATCCTCTACCATCAAACGTATTCTTTCGTTCAGTTCGTTGTAGTCATGTCTGTTCAGGCGCATGCACACGCGGGCATCGTCGCCACAGACCAGGCATCGTCGCGAGGGAAGCCCGAGCGATGTGCGGCTGACCGGGACTGCAGAGCCGTTCATCACATCGATGTCAAACAGGCGGCCCAGCGGGTGTGTGTCTTCTATGTCGCACGCCCTGCGCTTTGCCTCCTCTGTTGTCAGGTCGGTGACGAAGAAAGCTTCATATCCCGTGACGCGATCGTATGTTTCCTCATGTATGGCATGACCTGCCATTGACTGGCGAAGCGCGTCAACAGCAGCCCCGGCTGCCGTCAGGGAAAGAGAATTGCGCTTGACAGGACCCGGCGTGACGATAGTCAGCAGCACAAGTGTGCACCCTGAATACTCGCCGAGCAGCTCGATCTGCCTCATGCGACGGCGGTCGCGGCTCTCGAGCAATTCTGCCAGCGTTATCTCTCTCTCTGACATGGTAGCCATTAGGCAGCTGCAAAAACTATATGATTAGTCTTTGATGTTCTTGATTACGTCCATTACAGAGCCGTCGCGGTTCATCACCACGCCTACGACCTTGTCGCCGAAGGGGAGTTCAGCCGGCTGGCCGATGACGCTCATGGCCTTGTCGCGCAGGTCGTGGATGTCCACAATCTTCAGGCCGGCCTTGGCAAGACGTTCTTTCAGCTCGGGACGGCGCGGGTTGACTGCGATGCCGTATTCGGTGACGATTATGTCAACGTTAGAACCCGGAGTGATGAGGGTTGTCACCTCGTCAACGACACACGGGATGCGGCCGCGCAGCAGCGGGCAGACAATGATAGAGAGCGCAGAGTCTGCTGCTGTGTCGGGGTGTCCGCCGATTGCGCCACGGATGATGCCGTCGCTGCCCACGAGGACGTTCACGTTGAAGTTCACGTCAACCTCGAGTGCAGACAGAATAACGATGTCGAGATAGTGAACGGCACTGCCAGGCTCGTCTGCGCTTGCATACTCGTTGGCGGAAACCTCCTTGTGCATCGGGTTCTTGCGGAGAGACTCAGCCGCAACCTTGTCGAAAGACTGAACGTCGATGAGGCGCTTGATCAAGCCTTCCTCGTGCAGTTTCACCATGTGAGCTGTGATGCCGCCGAGGGCGAAGTCTGCCACGATGTTGTTCTCGATCATGCTCTCGCGGATGAACTTGACAGCAGCAAGCGATGCGCCGCCTGAACCGGTCTGGATAGAGAAACCGTTCTTGAAGTACCCGGAGTTGATGATGACCTTGGCAGCCTGCTGCGCGAGGAGGATGTCACGCGGGTTCTTGGTGTCGCGGATTGCTCCAGATGAAATCTTGGAAGAATCGCCTACACTGTCAGCAACCACTACGAAATCCACGTTGCGTTCTGAGATAGCATTCGGAGTGTTGGGATAAGGCACGAGGTCGTCTGTGATGATGACTACCTTGTCAGCATACTGTGCGTCGGGGAGGGCATATCCGAGAGAGCCGCAGATTGACTTCGCGTTCTCAGAGCGGGAATAGCCGCATGCGTTGCCGAGGGGGTCGGAAGAGGGTGCGCCCAGGAAAGCAACGTCGATGTGGAGGTCGCCGTTTGCGATTGCGCTGCCGCGACCGCCGTGGCTGCGGAAGATGACCGGCTCCTTCATCAGACCGTGTGAAATTTCCTTGGCCAGCTCACCGCGCAGACCAGAAGTGGAGATGCGGGTGATCACACCGTTGCGGATGTGTTCGATGAGGGGGGCGTGAACGTCGGAAAGTGACGATGCAGCGAGGTGCAGGTTCTTGAAGCCCATTTCTGCGAGCTTGTCAACCACCATGTTCACTACCTTGTCACCGCCACGGAAATGGTGGTGGAAGGAGATGGTCATGCCGTCTTTCAGCCCCGAGCGGCGTATAGCCTCTTCCAGGGTGGCGAGCTTGGGGCTAACCTTCTGGAGCTCCTGGCGTTCAGTCGGGTTCTTCGACACCTTGGTGTCGTCATATACATTCTTGTGCATGGCAGCAGCCTGCTGCGCGATGGCCTCTTGTCTGTCCTTGTATGTATTCATTATATGTCCTCCTCTTTAATTGCGCCGGATGCCAGTGCCAACTCGATGGTGCGCTGAGCGCGGATTACAACCGGTTTGTCTATCATTTTGCCGTTCACTGCGATTACGCCCGATCCCTTCTTCTCTGCCTCCTTGATAGCGGCGATGATGGTGCGGGCCTTGTCGATGTCCTTCTGTGTCGGGGTGAACACCTCGTTGACAACCTCGATCTGACGGGGGTTGATGATTGACTTGCCGTCGAAACCGAGAGTTTTGATAAACTCAACCTCGCGGCGGAAAGTCTCCATGTCGTTGAGGTTGGAGTAAACAGTGTCGAGAGCATCGATGCCTGCAGCGCGTGCAGCGACCACGATGGTCTCACGTGCGAGCTGGAGCTCTGCTCCGTCCTTTGAACGCTGTGTTTTCAGGTTGGCGCAATAGTCCTCCGCGCCGAGGGCGATACCCATCATGCGAGGGGAAGCGGTGGCGATAGCGTAAGCGTTTACAACGCCGAGTGCGCTCTCGATAGCGGCCATAATCTGGGTGCGGCCTACGCAGCCGAGTTCCTTCTCAACGCGCTCAATCTCGCGCTCTACCTCGACTACTTCCTCTGCGGTCTCGGTTTTCGGCATACGGATTACCTGTACACCGGCCTTTACAACAGCCTCGATGTCCTTCTTGCCGTAAGGGGTGTTGAGTGGGTTGATACGCACTACCATCTCGGTTTTGCCGTAGTCGATAGTCTTGAGGGCATTGTGTACCAACAGACGCGCGGTGTCCTTCTCTGCCATTGAGACAGAGTCCTCGAGGTCAAGCATAATTGAGTCGGGACCATATATATATGCGTCTTGCATCATCGCCGGGTTATTGCCCGGGACGAACATCATAGTTCTTCTTAGTCTTTGCATTGTTCCGGATTTTATTGGTGTAAATAATCTGAACGGGAGGCAGCCGTTGCGGTTACTCCCATACATCTTTGCCGGTAGCGCGGACTGCGGCTGCAGTCACACGTGCGCGGATGGTACAGTCAAGGGCGCCCTTGTCAGTAGCGTCCACGATTGCGCTCTCAACACCCAAGCCCTGCAGGGTGTCTGCAATCACTTTCTTGATTTGGCCACCGAACTGGTAAGCAACGGTGCTGTCCAGGTTGATGGTAAGTCCGGGTGTAGGAGAGGGGGAGATTTCAACTAAAATATCACCCGATTCCAATGTACCCGCAAAGGAATTCTGAATGTTCATAATACTATGGATTAGACTTAAGTAACTCTTTGCCGTAAGGCACTGCAGCGAGCCACAGACACCGAGCGGCACGGCAAAGTTACACGTTATATTTTAGTTGGCAAAATAAAATACGGAATTTCTTCCGTATTTCAGTAAATCAGGCTGTTAGCGCACTGTCCTGGAAAACGTTCCACCGTCCCCTGTTTCGATGCAAAGTTGTGAACAATCAGCGAGTTGTACAATACCTCTGGCGAGAAAAGTGAAGTAGGCACACCGCTCCCGATGAGAAAGCAGTGAAGAGCCTGTCAAAACTGAAGAAAAAGGGGTAGGGAGTAAGATTTCAGGGAGAGGAGGTTGCTAACCCCACGCCTCCGATTTTTACGCAAAAGGGCAGTTTTCTGAACAAATGCGTAATCTCTACATAAATTCCAAAAGACACAAAAAAGAGCTGGAAGTTAATCCAGCCCTTATTCGCTAACGACAATCACCTTTATTGGCTTTTCGTATTCAGCATCGCTGCCAACAGAAGACGGCACTTTATATTTCCCTGTTTTGAGTATGTTTTCTGTTTCACTAATTCCGAAGTAGTTTTCACAGATGACCAACCTGTTCTTCCACTGGTAATATTTGTAATTGTCTTTGCCAATATCCTTTGCCAGTTTCTTGAAATCTTTCGGCATCGTTTTCTTGTCCTTGAAAACGTATGCGATACCATACGCTGGTTTGTCTTCACTGTTATAATTGTAGGTTATCCAACACTCATCTCCAGTTTCAGGGTTACGAGCCTTGTAAAGACGGTATGTGCAGTTGTCAACTTTCAAGTCACTAATCAAGTCAGTGAAACCAAGTTTACATACATACTTAACAGTTTGGTTGATTGTCAATTCCATAGGAGTATTGATGTACTGGTATTCCTCACTTAAGTGACTGTCCAGTATTGGCGCATCAATTATCGGACAGAGAGAATCGGTATTGATAACTGTGGTATATTGCGCGTTAGCTGCAAGCCCGACAAGACAGGCTAAGAGCATAATCGGTTGTTTCATATCGTTTTGGCTTTTGGTTTGTGTAAAGGTACAATCTATTTCTCAATGGCAAGCACTTCGTTAAATCTATTTATCTTTATTTATAATACTGCAATATATAAGATAAAGATTACGGTACTCAATCCGACAAACAGAGCAAGTAGCAGTATCTCTTCATTATTTGCTCTTTTCCTCATAGGCAGGAACACAAGCCTGATTAGCAGTATTGCGTTTATGAGAATTATTGCTGTCTCCATTTTCTGTCTTTCTTTACAAGTGTAGTGGCAAGCGAGATTGGCAAGTGATAAACCAGCTTGTCTTCTTCTCCAGTATATATGGCAGTTGTTCGCTTGCAGGGCTGCCACTCTGCCTGTATCCTGCCAGACTCAGCCTGCAACGCCCCTATAGAACCGAATAACCAAGCCATCTTATAATGAATGGCTGTGGTGGAGGTGCGAAAAAGACAGACTTTAGTTGGCGTATTTGCAATAAAAGATGTAACTTCGCATAGTGAACCGTGCTGTGCTGCTCCTCACGGCAGTTGCAGCGTGTTACGTCAATACATTTTGGATTTCATTAACCGACACATCTATGATATACCGATTCAAATTAGTCAGCGACGAGGTGAACAATTTCTACCGCGTGATTGACATCGAGTCTGACAGCACATTCTTTCAGTTGCGAAACGCCATACTCGACTCTGTGGGCTATTCCAAGGACAACATCGATAGCTTTGCCATTTGCACCGACCAGTGGGAAAAGAAGGAGGAAATTATGCTTGAGATGCCTGACAGCAACTCTTCTGACCGTGACATATACTTGATGGATGATACTCCGGTTGATGAACTTATCGAAGAAGAAGGGCAGAAGCTCGTATTCTTTTTCGACAATCTCAATGAACGAGCATTCTTCATGGAGCTGAAAGAGATCCTGACTGGCAGACATCTCGCCGAGCCGGTATGCTCGTCTAAGAAAGGAAACGCACCGAAGCAGAATTCCGAACTCGACCTGGATGTACTGTCTGTTCCCTCTCCAAAGACAAAAGCCGCCGGCGATGATTTTGACGACTTTGATTTGGGTTCGTATGAGAACGGATACGACGACGAGGACATGTCTGGCTTGAGCGACGACGTGTCGTTTTGACATTGTTTTGCTGAATGACTGACGAGGCACTTTATACATTTGTCGTGGAGCATCTGAACGATGACACCGCGAAATTGCTGCTTGCATACAAGTCTCGCGATATCGGAATAGACATCAGCGAGGCTGTCACGCAGATAGAGTGCCGGCGAAAAACTGCCGCCAAGCTGCCGCGTTTTAATTCGCACACGCGCTTTTATTACCCCTCGTTGCTCGCTGCTGAGCAGTCATCAAATGAGGCTGTCGCAGCATATCATGCGGAACTGGTGCCATGCGGGGCTGTTGTCGCAGACTTGACCGCTGGACTTGGCATTGATGCCATGACCATTGCAGGCAAAGCAGCGCACATAGATATGCATGAACTCAACCCTGCCGTCAACGCTGCATTGCAGCATAATTGCAGAGTTCTCGGTCTGAACAATGCGACCGTATACATGCCCGGTGACTGCATAGAGATGTTGGAAACGTCAGGTCGTGAGTATGATGTCATATTCATTGACCCGGCGCGGCGCGATGCAAAAAACAAACGCACATACGCCTTGCAAGACTGCACCCCGGATGTCGTTGCTAATCTTCCGCTGTTGCTGCGCCACTGTAGGCGGCTTATGGTAAAAGCGTCCCCGATGCTTGACATAACACAGACTGTACGCGAGCTGCCGGGCGTGTCTGAAATCCACGTTGTGGCATGGCGAGGCGAGTGCAAGGAGGTGCTTGCCATTGTAGACAAAGGCATCGTGGCAAATCCGCTGAGGCTGTATGCCGTAAACATAGATGCAGAGGGCAAAGCCGAAGTTTATGAAACGACAATGGTGCCGGCAAATCCAGTTGTTGACATACCTGTTCCTGCTCCAGGAATGTACCTGTACGAACCCAATGCGGCGGTTATGAAGCTCGGGCATTATTCCGGTTTGACTGCCCGTTATCCCGGCTTGCTCAAATGCGGCGCAAATACCGAAGTGTACCTTTCTGAAACGTTATATGCAGATTTCCCGGGACGCATGCTGGCAGTTGACGACATCGCAGTCCTTTCGGACAAGCGGCTGCGGTCATTAGCTGGCACGAAATCCAATGTCGTGTGCCGTAATTTTCCCATGTCGGCAGCCGACCTTAAAAAACGCCTGAAACTGACTGATGGCGGCGACACATTCACCTACGGCGTAACCGTCGGCTCCAAGCATCTGATACTCCGCACTTCTCCAATATCAAGCCAGACCTGACACTGTCGGCAACGCCCCTGTAATAATGTTGATTAATTGGAGGTAACAAAGCCAAGTTATTGAAAGAGCTATGCTAAATAGGCAGGGAATAGCGGGTTTCCCATGGATTATGGTTATATTTGCAGTCGCAATGCCCTCAAGGATGAAAAATAGATTTTGCAGGTTGTCGCTCACGGCTTTGGTGTTTGCCGTGCTGCTCGCTTCTTGCCATTCCTCGAAGAAATCTGAAATACCGTCACGCCAAGACCCGACAGAGCATGCAGTGCCGTCAGGTCGTCTGTCTGGTGTCCGACGCAACATAATCAAGGAGGCGAAAACGTGGCTCGGAACTCCTTACGTGTATGCTGCGCAGAACAAGGGTGCAGGTACTGACTGCTCCGGGTTGGTTATGCAGGTCTTCCTGACGGTCATGGATTGCCGTTTGCCGCGCAACAGTGCCAAGCAGGCGGAGTTCTGTCGCCGCATCCGCGCAGAGGAGGCTGTTGCGGGTGACCTTGTGTTTTTCGCTACGGGGAAAGACCCCAAGCGCGTGAGCCATGTGGGAATACTTGTAGACGGGGACAGCTTCATACACGCATCCAGCTCAAAAGGCGTGGTCGTGTCGCGGCTGTCTAACCAATGGTATGCCAAGCGGCTGCTGATGTACGGCCGCGTCCCAGCTCTTGAGGAGAAATGATGCGCCGTGCAAAAGTAGCTGTTTAGATTGATGAGATTAGCGGTTGTCGCCGGAGCCGTGGATTGCGTCGCGGCTGGCGCGAGACCGGGTCTTGGCGAGGTTCATTTCGGCAATTTCTTCGAGATTGTAGCCAAGGTCGCGGGCAATGGCTGCAAGATACCACATCACGTCGCCTAATTCCTTGGCTATCTCTGTCCTGACGGTTTCGTCGCTGAAGTCACCGCCTTTGTCGCGGATGGTTTTCTTCACTTTGTCTGCGACTTCACCGGCTTCTCCTGCCAGGCCTAATGCGGGGTAGACTACGGGCAGTGTCTCGTAAATGGCGGTCCGCATGGCGCGGTCTTGGTATTCGTTCAGTTCCATGTCGAAATCGGTGTCAGTCCATGCGGTCGCGGTAGTCTTCGTATGTGTAATGGCGCAGCAGCCGTGTCTCGCCGTTGAGGCTTTGCAGCAGCACGTCCGGGTGCTGTATGCCGTTGAACATTGTGGTTTTGACGTTGGTGTAATGGTTCATGTCGAGCAGCGTCAGCCTGTCTCCGGCTTTCAGAGGCTCGGCAAATTTCCAGCCGCCTACGAAGTCACCGCTCAGACACGAATTGCCGCCGAGGCGGTATGTAATGCCGTCAGTTGCGTCGTCGGGCAATGCTTCCAAAATATTAGGGCGGTACGGCATTTCGAGGCAGTCTGGCATGTGGCACGCAAAGGATGCATCTATAATTGCTGTGCGTATGCCGTCACGCTCTATGACATCGAGGACTGTAACGATGAGGTCGCCGGTCTGCCAGGTGAACGCGCTGCCGGGTTCCATGATGATATCGAGGTGCGGATAACGCTCTTTGAAGGTGTTGAGCGTCCTGACGAGGTGGTCGATGTCGTATCCCCGGCGTGTCATGAGGTGTCCGCCGCCCATGTTGACCCATTTCACTTGCGGCAGCAGATGTCCGTATTGCCGTGTGAATGCTTCGAGGACTTTTTCGAGGTCATAGCTCGTTGATTCGCAGAGGGCGTGGAAATGCAGGCCCTCGATGCCTTCTGGCAGCTTGTCGCCTATGGTGTCAGGGTTTTCGCCGAAGCGTGAGCCTGGCGTGCATGGGTTGTAAATGTCCGTTTCTATTACGCTGCACCGTGGATTGACACGCAGTCCGGCAGATGCGTGCGGCCCTTTTGAGTTGTGTTTCCTCAAGGCTTCTGCGTGGCGGTGGAATTGCGCCAGGGAGTTGAACGTTATGTGAGTGCAGCCGTCGAGGAACTGCGGAAATGTTTCGTCTGTATATACCGGGCAGTAAGCATGCACGTCGCCGCCGAGATAGTCATGAGAGAGCCGCATCTCGTTGATTGACGAGGCTGTAGAGTCCCTGACGTATTCTGCTATTATCGGGAATGACTTCCAGAGAGCGTTGGCCTTGAAAGCCATGATTATTTTCACGCCGGTGCGTTGCATCACGCCGGTTATGATTTCGAGGTTGCGGCGCAGACGCTCCTCATAGACTATGTAGTATGGTGTCTGATGTGTCATGGTATGATGAATTTGGCAAATTTCAGCAGGAGCTTCTTCTCGCCGACTTCGCTGAAATTGACGTGTATGATATGGTTTGACGTAGACGTGTCAATTTTGGATATGACCCCCTCGCCGAAGACGCTGTGGAATATCTTCATGCCGAGTAAAAGCTCTGCTGCCTCGTGTATTGTCATGTCGCCTTCTGGCTTGGCTTGGGTCGTGACCGGTTGTTTCTTTGCCGGTGCGGCTATTTCGGTTTTTGGGCTTGAGGAGAATAAGCTGCTGTTGCTGGATGTGCGGTATGTATTCTTTCGTGCGAATGACGAGCCGTATGCTCCTTTGCCGGAGATGAAGCGGAGGTACTGCTTGTCAATTTCCTTGATGAACCGTGAGGGCTTGGAGTATACCACCATACCGTTGCGGAAACGGCTTTGGGCGTATGAAATGGTGCATGTCTTTTCGGCTCGCGTTATGGCGACATACATCAGGCGGCGTTCCTCCTCGATTGCCTCGGGTATGCCGCCAGTCATGGCGGAAGGGAAAAGTTCCTCCTCGAGACCGACTATGTATACGTGCTTGAACTCAAGGCCTTTGGCGGCGTGGACGGTCATGAGCGTCACCACGCCGCTCTTGTCAGTTGTTGTCTCATCGGCATTGTCGCTGTCCTGGTCTGTAGCGAGCGATATTTCGGAGAGGAATGAATACATGTCTTCGTTGGTGTCATTATCTCGGGCGGTGTCTGCAAACTGCTTTGTGGCATTGAGCAACTCTGTGAGGTTCTCCCTTTGTGAAATGGTTTCGGGCGTGTTCTCGTAGGCGAAGGCTGCAATCAAGCCGGAACGGTTCATCACCAGTTGCGCAACGGAGTACGCATCGGTGCCTTCACTGTTGTTGGCATCGACTATTTCGCGTATTATAGCCGTGAAGTCAGCGAGTTTCCGCTGTGTGCCGCTGTGTACGGTCACATCATATTTTGTCAGGTCGTTGAGTACGTCCCATACACTTGTGTCGTGCCGTGTCGCTGCCTCTTTCAGCTTACCGATGGTTGTCTTTCCGATGCCGCGTTTCGGGTAGTTGATGATGCGCAGCAATGCCTGGTCGTCGTCGGGATTGACAGCGGTGCGGAAATAGCAGACGGCATCTTTGATTTCCTTGCGCTGGTAGAATGACTGTCCGCCGTATATGCGGTAAGCTATGCTGCGGAAGCGCAGTTCTTCTTCCAATGTACGCGACTGTGCATTTGTGCGGTAGAATATGGCGTAATCGTTATAGCTGTCTTGGTTTGTATGGCGCGATTCCATAATATGTGAAGTGACTATTCGGGCTTCCTCGGTGTCTGAATAGGTGCTTATCACCTCAATCGGGTCGCCTACTTCGTTCTCGCTGTACACGTTCTTCTTCATCTGCCGCTGGTTCTTCATAATGAGAGAGCTGGCAGCGTTGATTATGGTCTGTGTTGAGCGGTAGTTGCGCTCGAGTTTGAACACTTTCAGTCCCTTGAGTTGCTTCGACAGGTGCAGGATATTGTCGATTTCCGCTCCACGGAACGAGTAAATGCTCTGCGCATCATCGCCGACGACGCAGAGGTGACGGTCTTCGCCGCACATCTGCATTATAGCGAGGTGCTGTGCGAAGTTGGTGTCCTGATACTCGTCTACGAGAATGTACCGGAAGAACTTCTGGTAATATTTTGCCACGTCCTGGAAATCACGCAGCAGTATGTTCATGTAGAGGAGAATGTCGTCGAAGTCCATTGCTTGCGCCAGTCGGCAACGGCGGCAATAAGCCTCATATATCTTGCCAGTGAGGGGACGGTTTGCCTGGCGGTCAGCGTAATAATAGTCGTTGTCCTGCAGGTATATTTCTGGAGAGACGAGTCGGTTCTTGGCATTTGAGATGACGGACTGGATAGTGTTGGGGCGGTAAGCCTTGTCATCAAGGCACATCTCGTTGATGATGCTTTTTATCAACGAACGAGAGTCGGTGGTGTCATATATCGTGAAATTGTCCTTGAACCCGAGCTTGTCGGCGTGCAGGTGCAGGATGCGCAGGAATATGGAGTGGAATGTCCCCATCCAAATGCGGTTGGCTACAGAGAAACCGGCGACGGCGGCAATGCGTTCTTTCATCTCACGTGCCGCCTTGTTGGTAAAAGTCAGAGCCATAAGCCTGTTAGGCTCGTATCCGTGTGAGATGAGGTGGATGATTTTATATGTCAACACACGGGTCTTGCCGCTGCCTGCGCCGGCAATCACGAGCGAAGGACCGTCGTTGTAGACCACGGCTTCGCGCTGCTGCGGGTTCAGTTTGTCGAGGTAGTTATAATCCGGTGTCGGGGCATTGTACAGTGTCATGTCAGTTGCAGCTGAAATCGGTTGCGATGTTGCGGTAGTCTGGTATTTGGGCTATGAAATGATAGTTGCCGTGTATGTAGTCTATCATGCAGCAGTAGTGCATCATGCCGTTAGACACGACGAGGTAGCGTGCATGGAGAACCATGTTGTAGCGGACTATCTGGTCGAACACGTCCTGCGTTATCTGTATGTGCGGAGCTTTGTATTCCACTATCATCAGCGGCTTGCCGCCAGTGCCGAACACGACCGTGTCGCAGCGGCGTGCGGTGTCGTTGAGTTCGATTTTCATCTCGTTGGCGATGACCGATTCTGGATAGTGCAGCCGCTCCCTCATGAAATTCACGAAGTGCTGCCTGACGTATTCTTCAGGTGTGAGAGCTACGTCTTTGTGACGCAGCGGGTCATAGACCTTAACAATGTCACCGTGCCGGGAGATGCGCAACTCGCACGGGGGCAGGTTCAATGGCGGCAGCGAAGGGCTATTTTCGTTCATGGCCTGCGAAAGTCGATTGATGATTTCGGCGTGTATTGCGGGTCAAAAATGGCATTAAGAATATCCGACAGTCGAAGCCCGCCTTTAAGGAAACAGTCCTCAACTGTCGGTGTCCACTCCGCGATGTAGTCGTATGAAATCTTTGTGCCTTTTGGTGTGGCTGCATATACTTGCGTGCAGATGTCGTATGTCTCCTTGGCCCAGTCGTCGATGCTTCCCTGCATCAGTGCATCAGCGCGTTGAGCCGGCATACGGTCTATCTGGTCAGCCCATTCCGTATAGCTCCATTTGTGTGCGCTTTCGGGAAGCATAGAGTCCCACAACTTGTGCAGCGACACTTTGCGGTCGAAATACTTCACGACCCATTTGTTGCCGCCCAGGTCGGTCTCGTGTCCGAGGTGCATAGGCTGGTGCAGGTCGCCGAGTAAATGCACTATCATCTTGAGAGCCAGCACTTGCTCAGAATGAGGCTGCTTGGGGTCGAGTATGATGCCGATTTCGCGGTTCAGTGCAGTTACGATGTTGCCGCGAGAGAGGGTAGGTGCGGTTTCGTATGTTTGGTCAGCGTCGATGTTCTTGTAGTGCCAGGTTATGGAATAGATGTATTTAGAGGTGTGCGAGGCGTTGTCGAGCCAGTTGGCGTAATAGACTATCGACTTGCCGTCGAGCAGCGAGTCTATGGCAGCAGCTGTTGCGGGCGTAAGGTGTCGCGAGGCTATTTCCGCCACCGTGTCGTGTCCTTTCTGCCCCCAGCCGAAAGCTGTGTTGACGCACGTTGCCGCCAACACAGCCGCTATGAGGAAATGCTTAATGTGTTTCATTGCAGTGGATTGTGTATAAAGAGGTGAGTTATAGTTTGATGAGAGACATTTCGCACTGGCTGCAATCGGTCTCGATGCGGAAACGGTTGTTGCCGTTGTCGATTGAGTATGGCGGTCTCGCTTGCTTGTTTTCGCGCAGGCACAGCCCTGTCTGGCGCAATATACAGTGGCGCGATGTCATCACCCGGCAGCCGGAGAGGTTCTTGCGAGAGGCTTCAGCAGCAGGTTCGATTTCTGTCACGCCATGTTCATTATAGAATGAGGCTGCTTTGCTGTTGGCGACGTTTGCGCGGTAGTCCAGTCGCTCTATTGGGTACTTGAATTTCAAATCCTCGACGCTGCGGTACTGAAACGGATATGACGCTGCTGCGGCCGAGTCGAGAGCCTTCAACCCTCGGCGACGCAGGTCGGCAAGCTGCGAATTTGGTATGAATACCGTTTCGCCGATGCTGTCGGTGAACTCTCGCAACTGGTATATAGTGCCGCCTGTTTTCTCGAATACTCCCCGGCGGTCTTGCGCTTTTTGGGCAGTGTCGGTAGTAGGGGAGAAGCATACTCGGGCTGATACGCCGCGCTCGTCTGCAAGTGTAAGCCCTTTTGCGTCAAGGCTCATCGACACTGCAATCTTGCGTGCAGCAGTGTCGCGTGAGAGCATTTGCTCCCATCGGGCATCATACGTGCGGTGCAGAGTGGTGCCTTTGGGAATATGCTTGTTGCCGGCTGTGAATATCTTGCCGTTTTCGGCGCGGTTGACGCGCACGCCTGTGTATTGTCCGTTTTCAAACCAGCTTATGCCGTCGCCGTTGTTTAGCGATGATGTGTCCTGTATCTCTTCGCCGAGCGATTTTGGGGTCAATACCGAGGCGAGGTCGCTGTTGCGGCGGTTTGTAAGGCAGAAGTCTGTGTAGCCACGGTTGAAACTTTTGGCGGGATCAGGGGTAAACGAGATGCCAGACTTGCCGTATGAGCTGCGGCAGTAATTCTGTGGATTTGCCTCTATAATTCTGTCAATAAGCTGGCGGTAGTATGCTGTTATGTTCTTCACATAATTCAAGTCTTTCAGCCGCCCCTCAATCTTGAACGAGGATACGCCAGCCTCGACCATGTCTGCCAGCGACCTCGAGGCATTGAAATCATGCATGGACAGAAGGTATTTGTCGCGCATGACGACTCTGCCTGTTCCGTCATATAGCGTGTACGGCATACGGCATATCTGCGCACACTCGCCTCTGTTGGCACTTCTTCCGCCGCAAGCGAGCGAGGCGTGGCAACGGCCGGAATAGCTGACACACAGTGCACCGTGGATGAAGCATTCCACGGGTACAGTAACGGTGTCGCACACTTCACGTATCTCGCCGAGTGTCAGCTCGCGGGCAAGCACCACCTGTGAGAATCCGGCATCTTGCAGGAAACGAGCCTTTTCGGGAGTGCTGATGTCGCACTGGGTGCTGGCGTGCAGTTGTATCGGGGGAATGTCCATGCGCAATATCCCCATATCTTGCACTATTATGGCATCCACGCCAGCTCGGTACAAATCAGAAATCAGCCGCTCGACAGTCCGCAATTCATGCTCGTAGACTATCGTGTTTACTGTTACATAGATACGTGCGCGAAACGGGTGTGCAAACTCTATAAGCCTCCGTATGTCGTCTACGGAATTGTCGGCTGCACTACGCGCTCCATGGCTTGACGCACCGATGTAGACAGCGTCTGCGCCGTGGAGGATGGCTTGGCGTGCTGTCTCTGTGTCGCGAGCCGGGGCAAGCAGTTCGAGCGGTCTTGGCTTCTGGCTGTTCATTGTGTACTGCTTATCGCTTGTCAGGGTTTCCCTCGTAGAAGTTGACGAATGCGCGGTTCACGAGCCTGATGCCGCCAGGGGTGGGGTAGTCGCCGGAAAAGTACCAGTCGCCAGTGTGGTTGGGGATGGCGCGGTGCATACCCTCCAATGACTGGTAGACTATCTGCACCTCCGCATTTGTACCCTCTGGGGTCAGCATTTCCGCTATTTTTGCGGAAATCTCGTCGTCGGTAAACGGTGCATATATCTCCTTGACGCAGTTGCGCATTTCCTCTTTGGGCATCAGTTCCTGCGCCTTGCACTGCTCATATACATGGGCGGTGACATCCTCCAGACCACGTTCCTTAAGCAGCTGTATGGCAGCGCGGAAGGCGATGAACTCGCCCATGCGCGACATGTCGATGCCGTAGCAGTCCGGGTATCGCACCTGCGGCGAACTTGATACGATTATGATTTTGCGCGGCTGAAGGCGGTCGAGAATGCGGATGATAGACTGGCGTAGTGTTGTGCCTCGCACGATGCTGTCATCTATTACAACGAGTGTGTCTGTTCCCTTGCGTATAGTGCCGTATGTTATGTCGTAGACGTGGGCGGCAAGGTCGTCGCGCGTTTCACCCTCGGCTATGAATGTGCGTAGCTTTATGTCCTTGATTGCCACCTTTTCGCGGCGTATGCGCTGTTTGAGTATGCGCTCTATGTTGGCGGCAGACAGCTGCCCAGACTTGGCAAGGCTCTCCAGCGTGCTGATCTTGTGCTGTATGAGGTAGTCGTCAAGCCCTTCCGTAAGGCCGAAAAATGCAGCCTCGGCAGTGTTCGGAATGAACGAGAAAACTGCGTTCTCAAGGTCGTGGTCGAGAGCCTCGGCTATCGGCTTGACCAGTTCGTGGCCCAGAGCCTTGCGTTCGTTGTAAATGTCCTCGTCGCTGCCTCGTGAGAAATAGATGCGTTCAAACGAGCATTTTGCGGGGGCGAGGGGCGTGAGTATCTGCTCGATGCGTGGTGTGCCGTCGCGGTCTACGATGAGGGCTTCGCCCGGTTGCAGCTCGCATACGCTTTCCGCGCCGAGGTCAAAGATTGTCTGTATCACGGGGCGCTCACTCGCTACGACGACTTTCTCGCCGTCTATGTGATAGAACACCGGCCGTATGCCGTGGGGGTCGCGCAGCACCCACATGTCGCCGTTGCCGACTATTCCGCAGATGGCATAGCCGCCGTCCCACAGCGGTGCGCAGCGATGCAGGATGTTGGCGACGTTGATGTCACGCGCTATCGCTTCCGACAGGTCGAGGCCTTTCAGTCCGTTCTCCTTGTGGATATTGTACAGACGTTCATTCTCGCGGTCGAGGGCGTGCCCGAGCTGCTCGATGAGGAAGAACGTGTCGGAATATGTGCGTGGATGCTGTCCGGTAGCAATGATGTGCTCGAATATCTCCTCCACGTTGGTGAGGTTGAAGTTGCCGCACAACAGCAGGTTGCGTGCGCTCCAGTTGTTTCGACGCAGGAACGGGTGTACGTAACTCAATCCAGACCGCCCGGTGGTGCTGTACCTCAGGTGTCCCATGTAGACATTGCCGACAAACGGTTCTTCCTCCGGCTGTTCGCGGCGGGCTTTGTCAATCGCTCTGTGGACTTTGCTGAAAATGTCGCGTATGGCATCCGCTCCCTCGGCACGCTCGCGGAAAATGTACTCGTTGCCGGGAGTGACATTCATTTTCACGCAGCCCACTCCTGCAGCCTCCTGCCCTCGGTTGTGCTGTTTCTCCATGAGCAGATACAGCTTGTTGAGGCCGTATAGGCGTGTGCCGTATTTCTGCTGGTAGTAATCTATCGGTTTTAGCAACCGCACCATTGCGATGCCACATTCATGCTTTATCAGTTCCATATAGCGTGTCGGAGGGAGTGTTGTGTATTAAATCAAAATCGGGAGGTCATTTTTTCATCAGTCGGTCGAGAGTGCGTTTGTCTTCGCGTTCCTTGATCGATTGCCGTTTGTCGTACTGCTTCTTGCCTCGGCCGATGCCGATAACCAGTTTTGCGTATCCCTTGTCGGAGATGAACATACGCAGCGGGATTACAGTATTGCCCGCCACTTCCGCAGCCTTGGCTATCTTGCCTATCTCGCGCCGTGTGAGTAGCAGCTTTCGGTCGCGCCGCGAATTGTGGTTGTTGTATGACCCGTAGAAATATTCGGCTATGTACATTCCCTTGACCCATATCTCCCCGTTTTCAACGAGGCAATATGTGTCGGAGAGAGAGGCCTTTCCCTGGCGTATAGACTTGATTTCTGTGCCGGTAAGCACGATGCCGGCCGTATAGGTGTCGCCTATCTCATAGTCGAATGTTGCGCGGCGGTTCTTTATGTTGACTTGCTGTGGTGTCATGTCTTCTGTGTTTGTTTTGCTAATTTGATAAGCGTCTTTGGTGTCACTCAAATATGTAGTTGAACAATAATGTCAGCCCGATCGACGCGATTGAAACCCAGGCGATAGTTTTGTTGTGCGTATCTGTCGGTATGCGCAGAAACTTCACACCCTTTACCACCAGGTATATGCTGTATATGGGCATGAAAAACAATGCCGGGACAAGTATCGGCATCCACGCGCCTATGATGCTCGCCAGTACAAGCGGCAATATGGCAGCCATTATGAATATGCTGCCGAAACTGGTGCGCAATGCCTTGCAGACCTTTTGCGGCAACATGATTTCACACAGTATTGCTGTGCCGTAATATGTCAGTATGTAGGCCACGGCAGTTGTTATGCCTTTTGTCAGCACAGAGGCTGTTGTAGCTGCGGAGTTGTGCATAAAGTCAGCGATGCTGCTCAATCCGGCTGCCAATATCAAGGGGAAGAAGCATCCGAACTCAAACGCTCGAGCACTCAGTTTTGCTCGCCGTATGGCTTTCCAGCCCTCGACCGGACCGCATATCAGTTTTACAAACAGCCACAATGGATTTTTGCTGGGACGCTCCTTTTCAGCGTAGTTTTTGGCTGTAGTTTCGGCTTTGTCATGACTTTCCCCGGGAGAGGAACCAGCCCCGACGGGCATTGTAGCTTCATCCTCTTCCGGCAGCGAATAATACATCGAGCCGTCATCGGGGTCGTATCTGTCATCCCTGCTTTTCATCTCCATAGATGTTTGTGCCAACTCTGATTGCCAGTCCGTCGTATGCCGGGTGTACGTTGTCTGGGAGTTCTTTGTCAAGAGCGATGTGTGTCCCCGCCTCGTGTGACAGGTGGGTGAGGTATGCCTGACGGGGCTGTATCTCGCGTATGAGGTCGAGAGCCTGGTCTATGCTGAAGTGAGCAAAGTGCTTGCGGTGACGCAATGCATTCACAATCAGCGTGTCAACTCCGTAGAGTTTCTCTTTTTCGGACTGCTCGATGCTGCTTGCATCAGTGATGTATGCGAAATTGCCGATGCGGTATCCGTAGATGGGCAACTTGCCGTGGAACACTTCTATCGGCACTATCTTGACACCGTTTATATCAAACGGACGGCTGTCGATGACGTGTGTCTCAAATTGCGGCACTCCCGGGTAGGGATGTTCGCGGAAACAGTAGTCGAGGCGGCGATGCAGGTCGCCGTTGACATCGCTGCGCATATACAGCGGCACATCTCCAAACACGCACATCGGTCGCAGGTCGTCGAGGCCTCCCACATGGTCGTAATGGCTGTGGGTCAGCAGCACTGCATCAACGTCATGGATGTCATGCAGCAGTGCTTGGCTTCGGAAATCGGGGGACACGTCAATGAGGATGTTTTGGTCGTTGGTCTGAACAAGCACTGAAGCTCTCATGCGCTTGTCATGCGGGTCTTCAGACTGGCAGACCTCGCAGCGGCAGCCGATTTCCGGAATTCCCTTGGATGTGCCGCTGCCCAGTACCGTCACTTTTATCGAAGTGTCGATGTAGTTCACTTCGCGGCTCAGGCGTATGCCGTACTTTTGCATCACGGTATTTTCTACATGTTGTGCCAGCGCGGTCACGTCTGCGGCAGTGGCGTTGCCAGTGTTGGCTATCACCAGGCACTGCTTGGGGTATACCTCTGCGCCACCGATGCGGTATCCTTTCAGCCCGGCATGCTCGATAAGCCATCCGGCCGGGACTTTAACACTGTGGTCGTCCACGCGGTATGACGG
The DNA here is from genome assembly GCA_900550645.1 of uncultured Porphyromonadaceae bacterium. Classification (GTDB taxonomy): domain Bacteria; phylum Bacteroidota; class Bacteroidia; order Bacteroidales; family Muribaculaceae; genus Lepagella. The sequence continues at coordinate 19,111 of URTA01000010.1, read as the reverse complement.
CACGTCGGGTTCGCGCCGCAGCACTTCCTCGCGGAAATAATACTCCGATCCGACAGGGTTTTTGAAGAAGCTGCCCGCGCTGCCGACGACTTTCGGGTCTGGCAGTTTCTCATTACGAAGACGAATTACCTCGCTGCGCAATTCTTCGGGTGTTGGCTGGTGACCGAGGCTTCCGCTCCATGCTTTCAGCGGACCATAGTCGAGGTGTTTCGCCTTGCCGTCGTGGTTGAGCCGGAAGCTGACTCGCAGTATGAAGTAACGCCCCTTCCACTCCCGTTTGAAGCGGCTGTCGCGGTATCCGAACTGGCACTCCTCTCGTGAAAGCATAACGGTCTTGCGCGACATGGTGTCGAAACACTCTACCGAGTGTATGTAGTCGCCGGCCTCCACGCCGTATGCGCCTACATTCTGCACAGCAGCCGCGCCAACTTCTCCCGGTATTCCGGACAGGTTTTCAAGCCCTGATAGCCCCTGTTCAAGTGTCCACGCGATGAAGTCGTCCATACGCTCGCCCGCTCCGGCGATGGCATACACTGTCTCCGGGTTCTTTTCGTAACGGCTGAAGCCGCGTATGCCGCAGTGCAGCACGAGACCGTCGAAATCGTGGAGGAACAGCAGGTTGCTGCCCTCGCCGATGTGCAATACAGGAGAGTTGAGGTACTCCTGTGTCCGGGACAATGCCTCCAGCTGCCGGACGTTGGCGTATTCGGCATACATCCGCGTGCGGACAGGTATGCCGAAGGTGGTATGCGATGTGATGTCTATGTCGTGTTTTATCAAATCAGTCGCTTTCATGAGTTGTCTTGGTTTTGTGTAGACCGTGTGGGTTTACTGTCTGTAATCGACGAGTATTCCGTCCTCGAATTGCAGGTATCTGCCGCCGTCGTATTTCCACAGGTCGAGGGTGTTGGCGTAGCTGCGTCCCGAGTCTGCATCTGCGGGCAAGCCCATCGACAGGCGGCACTCCTGCTTGGTCATCCCTTGCCGCACTCGCCCTCGCTGTATCAGTTCCCACACGTCTGGCTCGATATTGGGGTATTGTTTCTTCAGGTCGGTCAGGTAAAACAGCGAGGCAAATCTCCGGCTCGATGTCTGGCTGCCGTCTTCGGGGTTCATGTAGTAGTTGCCCTCAGTGCCGCTGTTGTCTTGGAACGTTACCTTTAGTGGGAAAATCATGTTGCCGGGAGTGACTGCTGTCACTGTCACGGGAATATATTTTCGCCCGACGAAATCCTCGTCCTCGTCATCATACCACAGCTGCGTGCGTGTCCAGTAGGTATTTCCGTGCATACGGCGGTCCACGGCATGAACTGTTTCCATGTCTATCAGGACCGCCATGTCGAGACTGTTGAAATCTTTTGGAGCGTTCTCCATTGAGATCCCAGTGTCATACAGGTATTTGCCCGCTGTGCCTTCAAGCACCAGAGCTGTTGTGACACTGCCGTCCGGATGATGCTCTGGCTGTGTTCCGGCATACGTCAGTATGTCTCCTCGGTGGGGGTGTTTGCTTTTGTCTGCCGGGAGCGTCCGTTGAACGAGCATGACGGCTATTTTGTCGTCGGCAACATAGAATTGCCGTCCCTCTTGCCATTCGCCGAGGGGAGTGCCGCTGATGTCTGCAAGGTACAGGTCTTCTGCCGAGGGCGCAATCTCCCGCGTGTCGCTGCGTGACAGCTTGATGGCCTGTGTGCTCTCAACACCAGTAAAACACGAGGTGAGTGAAGCCGTTGCGGCAACACTCAACCCGGTTAACAGTATATGTATGATACGGTGTCTGTTCAATGTTCAAACCATTTGCGTGCGTTGACGAATGCCGTCAGCCACGGGGTGATTTGGTCTCTCAGTCTGCCGGTGGGGTAGTACCCGCACTGCCAGGGGAATATGGCGCGTTCCAGATGCGGCATCATTGCCAGGTGGCGGCCGTCCTTGCTGCATATTGCAGCCACCGACCCGAATGAGCCGTTGGGGTTGCCCGGGTATGTGCCGTATGCGTAGCGTGCCGCGATGTTGTGGTCTGACAGCTTACCGGGCAGTGAGAACTTGCCCTCGCCGTGAGCCACCCAGATGCCAAGCTTCATGCCCGCGAGCGGTGACAGCATGACGCTGTTGTTCTCGGGTATTTCGACTGACAGGAATGCAGACTCAAACTTGCCTGATGTGTTGTGGTGCATCGACGGGTGCACCTCTGCTTCCGGCTCTACCAAGCCGAGTTCCATCATAAGCTGGCAGCCGTTGCAGATGCCCAGCGAGAGTGTGTCCTCGCGTGCGTAGAAGTTCTTGAGGGCGGTGCGGGCTTTCTCGTTGTAGAGGAAACCTCCGGCCCAGCCCTTGGCAGACCCCAGCACGTCAGAGTTGGAGAAGCCTCCGCAGAACACGATCATGTTCACGTCTTCGAGCGTTTCGCGCCCGCTTGTCAGGTCGGTCATGTGCACGTCCTTGACATCAAAGCCGGCCAGGTAGAGGCTGTAGGCCATTTCACGGTCGCCGTTCACTCCCTTTTCGCGTATGATGGCTGCCGTGATGCCAGACTTGCCCGGACGCTCGAATGCCAGCCCATAGCTGCTCAACTTGCCGTTGAACGAGGAGGGTATGTTGTACAGAACCGGCTGCTTGCGGTAGTTGCGGTAGCGGAGTTCTGCGCATTTCTCGCCGCTCTGGTCGCGGTCGAGCAGGTATGACGAGTGATACCACACGTCACGCAGCGCATCGATGTCAAATGTATGTGTGTGGCCGTGGTGGGTGACTTGCAAAGTGCGCTCCTTGCAGACGCTGCCGATTTTGTGGTAGCATACGCCCGCTGCCTTGAGTTCCTCCTCTGCCATGGCAAGGCTGCTGTCAGCCACCTGTACCACCACGCCGGGGTTCTCTGCAAAGAGTATTTTGACCGTGTCGCCTTCGGCGAAGCTGTCGAGGTTTATCTCCATGCCGAAACGGGTGTTGGCGAAATTCATTTCCAGCAGGGTGGTAATCAGGCCGCCCGCGCTGATGTCATGCTGTGCCAGCACCAGGCCACGGCGGTTGAGTGTCTGCAGCGCGTTGAATGCGGTTGCAAATGCCTCCGGATTTTTCACCGTCGGGGCTTCGCTGCCCACGGCGTTGAGCGACTGGAAGAACGCCGAGCCGCCCAGCTTGAACGCATCGCTGCTCATGTCTACATAAATAAATGTGGACTGGCGTGAAGAAGCCACCGGCGAGATGACCTTGCGGATGTCGCGCACCTCTCCGGCTGCCGAGATGATGACTGTGCCGGGGGCAAGCACCTTGCGGTCGCCGTATTTCTGTGTCATTGACAGCGAGTCCTTGCCCGTGGGAATGTTCACGCCAAGAGCACGCGCAAATGCTGAGCATGCCTCAACAGCGCGGTACAGGGCGGCATCCTCGCCGGGGTTCTTGCAGGGCCACATCCAGTTGGCTGACAGGGATACGGATTTCAACCCGTCCATGAGCAATGCCCCTGAAATATTGGTCAGTGCTTCGGCAATAGACAGCACAGAGCCCTTGGCCGGGTCAGTCAATGCTGCTTGTGGCGCGTGTCCTATGGAAGTGGCGATGCCGGCCTTGCCACGGTAATCGAGTGTGGCTACGCCGCAGTCGCTCAGCGGCAGCTGCAAGCGTCCCTGGCACTGCTGGCGGGCGATGCGTCCTGTCACGGAGCGATCCACCTTGTTGGTCAGCCAGTCCTTGCAAGCGACAGCTTCAAGCTGAAGCACCTGGTTCAGGTATTCGTCTATGTGTTGAGCATCGTACTGCGCGTCGTGGTATTTGTGCTCTACTGTCGTGTCCGTCATTACCGTCTTGGGAGAGTTGCCGAACATATCCGACATATTGAGGTCAATGGGGCGCACTCCGTCTTTCTGCTCAAACACGAAGCGGGCATCGCCGGTCGTTTCGCCGACTACGTAGAACGGAGCCTGTTCGCGCTCGGCTATGCGCTTCACGCGGTCGATGTCTTTCTCTGCCATTACAAGCCCCATGCGCTCCTGGCTCTCGTTGCCGATTATCTCCTTTGACGAGAGGGTTTTGTCGCCTACGGGTAGAGCTGCTATGTCGATTTTTCCGCCGGTGGCCTCAACCAGTTCGGAGAGGGCGTTCAGGTGTCCTCCCGCGCCATGGTCATGGATGCTGACGCACGGGTTGCTTTCCATCTCCTCCAATGCGCGAACCACGTTGCTTACGCGCTTCTGCATTTCCGGGTTGGCACGCTGCACCGCGTTGAGTTCTATCGAGTTGTCGTATTCACCTGTTTCCACTGACGAAACTGCGCCGCCGCCCATGCCGATGCGGTAGTTGTCGCCGCCCATGACAACGACTTTCATTCCTGCTTCGGGAGTCTCTTTCAGAGCATCTTTTTCAGTGCCCATGCCTATGCCGCCAGCCAACATGATTACCTTGTCGTAGGCGAGAGTGCGGTCTGCCTCTTCATGCTCGAAGGTCAGCAGCGAACCGCAGATGAGCGGCTGTCCGAACTTGTTGCCGAAATCTGACGCGCCGTTTGAGGCTTTGACGAGTATCTGCTCTGGAGTTTGGTACAGCCATGGGCGTGCTGCCGGAGCATTCGTTTCCCATACACGTCCTGGAGTTTCGGGGCGAGGATATGAAGTCATGTAGACAGCCGTGCCGGCGATAGGCAGACTGGCCTTGCCGCCGCCCATGCGGTCGCGTATCTCGCCGCCGGTGCCCGTGGCTGCGCCGTTGAACGGCTCTACCGTGGTCGGGAAATTATGCGTTTCTGCTTTCAGCGAAATGACAGTCTTGATTTTGCGCTCCACGAAGAAGTCGGGGCGGTCTGCATTTTCAGGCGCAAACTGTATGGCTTTCGGCCCGCGGACGAATGCTACATTGTCCTTGTATGCCGACACCAGCCCGTTGGGATGTTCCTGCGAGGTCAGCTTGATCATCTTAAAGAGCGACATGGGCATCTCCTTGCCGTCGATTACAAATGTGCCATTGAATATCTTGTGGCGGCAATGCTCCGAGTTGACCTGCGAGAAGCCGAACACCTCCGAGTCTGTCAGTCGCCGTCCCAGCCGCTGCGACAGCAGCGTGAGATACTCAATCTCGTCGGGGGAGAGGGCAAGGCCCTGCTCGCGGTTATAGCTTTCCAGGTCTTCTACGTGGACTATTTCCTCCGGACGGCGCGAAGTGTCGAACACCTTCTGTCCCAGACCGTCATAGACGCTGCGGAGCATACGGTCATATTCCGGGTCATCTGTCGCTGCACGCTCGAACATCTCGATGCGCGTCAGCCCTTCGATGCCCATATTGGCCGCCATCTCGACAGCGTTGGTGCTCCACGGTGTTATCATCTCGCTGCGAGGTCCGATGTACTTGCCTGCTATGCTGCGTGACTTAAGGGCATTAGCCCCCGAAAACAGCCAGTTCAGCTTGCCCGCAACCTCATCGGAGAGGGGAGCTGCGCTCTCAACGGCAATAACATGGTCTCTGTCCTTCTTGAAAAATGTAATCATGCTGGTTGGTCTACCTATGTCGAATTATACCGCAAAGTTACACAAAAAAACTCGGTTTTTTATGCTCCTCGCATTAGAAAGTCGCGTCCGGGAATGTCATTGCGGGTAATTGTAGGTCTTGGGGAAGTAAACCATGCCTCACAAGGTAGAAACGGGCTTGATGTCCCAATAAAATGCTTAGCCCATGAAAAGAACCCTCTGCACCCTTGAGGTGCGCAAATAAAAAACAAAAACAGGAAGGCAAATTCCTGTTTTTGTCATGTTGCCCCCTTGGAAGGACTTGAACCTATTTGCGTAAAGCGTTGAGGGATAGCGTTTTGTCCGTTGAGGGTTAGGGCGAAATAACAACCGAATAACAACACAACCCGATTATGCAATACCTGTTTGCCGCGTTGTGTCCGCCCTCATCTCTGCAAGTTGTTGGAACTATGCCAATAAAACGTAAAAATGCTAACGCATCGGCATCGGCATCCGCGCCTGTCGGCGTGCCTGTCAGCGGATAACCGCCGTAACTCTTTCATTGACAAAACGTTGACCTTTTCAGGGGGCTGAAAAATACCTCGCGCATTCAAAAAGGGGCGCGGGTGGGTTTCTGATATACCCCCCTGACTTAAAAAAACGCCCCCCGGGGGTGTCCCTCATCAGCGGAGAAAACACCCTCGGGGCATCGGCGCGGCTCGCCAGCACGCCAGCAGAACGCCGCAAACGCCCCTCTCGCGGCGTTTCGGGGTGTCGGGTGTATAGTTGTCGTCCGACAAGGGTAAACGCCGTGAGGGGGCTTTCCTGCGTTACCAGTACTCGGTGCGCCGCGTCCGCTTTGTCCGCTCGCCGTACTGCGGCGCTTCCGCGTCCGTGTACTCGCCGAACATCTCGGCAATCTCGTCGTGGAACATGTCCCCCTCATCATCGGGCGGCATCGCGTCCGCGTCGCGCCCGAACATCACGCCGATCTCGTATAACGGCGGCGTTGCGCCCCTGAACCCTCCGGATATGTCGGCGGCATCGCGCCCTGCCGCTTCTATCGCCATGCGCGATAACAGCGTAACCGCGAAGTTAGGCACGCTCCTGAACCCGCCGCGCTTTGCCATTTCTTCAAGCCCTCTGTATATCTCGGGCAATACCCTTGCGTATACTCTCACCGTCTTTGCCATGCCGCAAAGGTAGCACAACGCGCCGACACGGCAAAGGCGGCATTGCGTTTTCCTCTGACGAGAACCTCACGCAGTGCCGCCCCTGTGCATCGTCCGCCCTGCCGCTCTACATGCCGACGGCAGCCAGCATCAGCGCGGCAAGGTCGCCGCCCTCGTCAAGGCATCGGAGTATCACGTCATCGAACCCGTTGCCCTCGTGAACCTCATACGGCACTGCGCCGGGCTCGCACCAGCGCGATACCCTCACATCAGCGGCATAGCCGTTCAGGGCTTCCGCCTTTGCCGCCCAGTCGCCTTGCTTTCCGCTGTCAGGGAATATTGCCACGCTCCTGCCTTTGGCGGCTTGCAAGCCGTGCCAGGGGTCTCCCAGCCTGTCGGGCGTGGGGTTGAACCCTCCGCACGCCACCGGCACGATTTGGCGGTACAGCCCCTCATCGCACGCCAGCAACGCCAGCGCGGTTATTATAGCCCCTTTCTCGCCCTCGCACAGCCACGCCGTTTGCCCAGGCTCTTGCAGCCTGTGCGCACCGTACCAGCATTGTTGCCTTATGAACTCCTCGCCGCGTGCCTCGGCTTCTCTCTCGTGCCGCGAGTGCGCCCACTGCATCAGCGGTCGCGGCTCTTTCACGCGCTTGCCGTCCGTGCCGTACGCCATCGCCTTTCCTGTGCGCACCAGCCCGGCCGCGTCTATCTGCCAGTAAACCGGGCTTCCTCCCCACGCCTGTACAGTGCCGACGGCGTAATCCAGCAGCACGCGCTCAACCTCGGAGGGCGGCAGCACCGGGGCAAAGGTGTCGCGCAGCCACACGGCAAGGCGGTTGCCCTCGTAGCCGCCCAGCGTGCGCAGAACCTCATCAGGCGGAATTGACGAGGGCTTCACGTACCGCGCCGCCTGAACGCCATACGCGCCCGCTCTCGGCGTTTCGCCCTGTCGGGTGTGCAGTTTATCATCTGAACCGCTTAACGCGCCCTGTGCGCCTGTATAGCGTCTGTCAAGGATATTTGCCACCGCCTCGGCGATAGCTTCCACTGTCAAGCCCTGAACGGTTGAGGGTGTCGGGGCATCGGCGTTTCCCTCTGCCGGGGTTATGCCCTCCTCCTCGTCCCACTGCCGCGCCACGCTGTCGGCGATACCGAACAGCTCGCGCCAGCGGTCGGCATCGCCCACGCGCTCCCACGGCTTCCGCGTTGAGGGGTGTCGCTCCCCTGTCAGTGCCTCGTACCTGTCGGGGTGTTGCTTCCAGTACGCCGACACGTCTGTATCAGCGTAGCCGCAGCTCTGCGCGTGGTCGCACCGCCCCAGCACGGCAGCGTCTATCGGCTGCATCGTCTGCCAGTCAAGCACCGCCACGAACGATTTGCGCCCGCATCTCGGGCATCTGCGCTTCACCTGCCTGTGTGTGCCGCTGTTTTCGTCAAGGGAAAACCTCGGCTTGCTTCCGCTTGTGTACTGTATCATCTGTCTCTGTGTTTGGTCGTGTGTCGTTTTGTAGTGCGTTTATGTCTGAACTCTTTCATTTGTCAAGGGGTGTTCGCGTTCGTTCGGAGGAAAACCCTAGGTAAAACGTCCCGAACGAACGCGTTTTTGAGGGGCTGAATGTAGCAAAGTGTCAGAACGCTTTCCCTCATCTCGGCTGTTACATGTCGTCGTCCTCCTCATCATCGTCAAGGTTGAGGGCATCGAACACTGACGGGTCGGGCTTTTGCTGCAACGCCTGAACGCGCTGCCATGCCGTTGACTTGCTTATGCCCAGCACCTCGGCGATCTGTGCGTATGTGCAGCCGTCGGCAACGAGTGCCGCCAGCTTCTCGTCCGCCGCTTTCGCTTGCTTCTCTGACGGCTCGCGCAGCAAGTCCGCCTCCCTTGCACGGCCTGTTTCCTTGAACTTCAAGAACATGCCGCCCTCGCGCTCTATCTCGCACGTTATCACGTTGTCCGCGCCGTATTCAAATTCCGCGTCCCGGCTCTTCACCTGTTTGATGTATTTGCGGTTGCTGTCCGTCGCGCAGCAGCCTATCGCAAACGCGCTGTCTACCGCCCCCACCAGCGCGGCAGAACCTGCCACGCTCTTTGTCGTGAGCGGCTCGGCGGCATTGCGTTTCGGCGTGTGCGCCAGCACCAGCAACGCCCACCCCCTGCGCTTCTGCATCTGTTTCAGCTCCTGCACCAGCTGCAACGCTATTGCCGATTTTTCAAGCCCCTGACCCATGTAGGTGATGTTATCCACCACCACGGTATCGGCGGCGGCGGCAAGGGCGCATTGCTCTATCGAACGGATAACGTCGCTCGCCACAACGCCGTCTGCGTCGCGCCGCTTCTCGGCATCGCCGCCCATGCCGTTAGGCTCTGCACGGCTGAACGTCTCGGGCAACTCGTACAGCTCCCACACGGTTTCGCCCCCCTCGTCGCTGTCGGATACCTCTATGCCGGGCGGCAAGGCATCGCCTCGGCTCGCCATTGACAGATACAGCTCCCGCTCATCGCCGACAACCTCGCGCCCTGTGCGCATCAAAAATTGCTGTTCGTTCATCTCAAAGTCGCAGTAAAGCACGCGCCGCCCCTTTCGGGCAAGGTCAACCGCTATTTGCGTCGCGAGTATCGTTTTCCCTTGGTTGGTGTCTGCGAACAGCATCGCTATCTGCCCCTCGTACCACATTGACCGGTACAGCGGGCGCGGCTTGCGCTTCACGGCGGCGGCTCTCTGCCACTCCCTCGCCTTCTTCACTGTCAGCAGACACCCGCGCATCGCGGCTTCCTGCGCCGCCTGTACGTTACGCGCCACCAGCTTTTTCAGCATCTCAACCGCTTCCGCGTTTTGCGGGTATGCGATTTTATTCGTACCTTTGCCACTGCAAACGCCGCTTTCGTTGTCGCGGCTTGTGGAACTGTTTAGCTTGGGGGTCGGCATTGCGCCGCCCCCTTGTTTTGTCTCTCGGCTCATCGTCTTTCCGTCGTTTGCCATTGTCGGGTTATTGTTTCAGTCGTCTATGTCGTCAAGCAGATAAAGGCTCTCGCCTGTCACCGCCTCGGCTATCTCGCGCATCAGCCCCAGCGCGGCGGCTTGCTCGCCTGTCCTGCGCTCTACCGCGCCAGCCCAGCGCACTATGTCGTGTATGCGCCCTGCCGTGTTGCCGCCTGTCCGCAAGGCTTCAAACGCCCGCTCGCCGTCGCGGCGGATATGCAGCGCGATACGCCGCCAGCCGTCAAGGGCTTCCGCGAAGTCATGGTAAAGGATATGCAGCCACCTGCGCACCTCCTCGGGGGCGCGTCCGCTTTGCTCCTCCGCCGCGTCGCGCTCGTCCTCTGCGTCCTCGGCTCTCTCCCTCATCTCGTCAAGGTCGCCGCGCAATTCGTCCGCTTCCTCTGACAAAGATTTGATTTGCGCTTCCAGCGCGTCGCAGTACGCTTCCAGCTGCTCGCGGCTCATCGTCCGCACGTCCGTAGCCTTTGCACTCATCGGCGTGCCTCCTTTCTCGCTTTCACCTGTTCCTGCGCTTCCGCCACGTCCTCAACGTCGCAGCGGCGGTAACGTATTCTCTTTCCGAAACGCAGCGGTTTGAGGTAGCCCACCGCCTCCCACTTGTGCAGCGTCTGACGGGACACGCCCAGCCGCTCCGCCGCCTGTCTGAGGCTCATCAAAGGGGTGCGGCGGTCGGTCTCGGCGGCTCGCTTCATGCGCTCGTCTACGATACGCGCCACCGCTTGCGCGATAGCTTCCACGCTCTCGGCTGTCAGCGAGAACGCCGGGGCGGTCATCTGAACGCCTGCCGGCATCAGGGGTTGAGGGTCGGTAAATCTGTTTGCCATAATCTGAAAATCGTTTTGTGCCGCTTGTGCGGCGGTTGTACTTCCACCGCAAAGTTACCGCCGGGGCGCAAGTCTTGGGGGCGTGCGGCGTGACCCTTTTTGAAAACGTGCCACGCCCTGCCGTTATGCCGCTGACTGACAGCGCAAATTTATCGGGGTGCGCCGTGTGACCCGTTTTCAAAAACAGCCAAAGGCGGCGGCACGGAGCGCGAGAAAACCCCATGCCGCCCCCTCATCAAGTTTCAGGCGTTCCGCACAGCGTGCCAAAAGGCGATCAGGTCATCGCCCCGGAACAAGGCTTTGCCGGTGAACTTGTGCACCCGCTTTTTCAGGAAACCGCGTGCCACCCAGCGGCGCAAAGTGCGCTCGCTCACTCCCAGCGCAGCGGCGGCGGCACTCGCGCCGTACTGTCCGCCGGGGCGCAAGGTCTCGGGCAATACCGCGTTCACGATAACACCTCCTTTCCGCTTGCCGGGGTTGAGGGTGTCGGGGTTGAGGCTTCCGCTTCCTCCTCCTCCCAGTCGCGTTTGCGGCGGTCGCTCATCATGTTGCCGTAGCCGCCGAACGCCGACACGCAAGCCGTTACCGCGCTCGCGCAGTACGTCAGGCGTTGGTTGTTGCGCAGCGCGGCAACAACGGCGGCTTCCGCCTCCTGCGCCGTCTCGCGGTCGCTCTGTGTGCCGTTGGCTTGCGCCCATGCGCGGTAATGCGCCAGCATCCGCACCAGCGCAGACACCTTTGCCGGGAACAGCATTTCCGTCTCTTCCAGCAGATCGCCCACGGCTTCCAGCAGCTCCCATGCGTTGCTCTCGCCGTCGTCGTGGAACGCCCAGCCGCAGCGGTCGGCGGCTTCCGCCAGCTCGTTCATCAGGCACAGCGCCGCGCTCTCGTAGCGCAGCTGCTCGCGCGTCATCTCCTCTGCCTTTGCCTTTGCTTTCATGCCGTCACCTCCTTTCCGCTTGTCAGGGTTGTGGCGTTGAGGGTGTCGGCTTCCTCGCCCTCTTCAAGGGAATACGGCTGCAACGCCTGCGGCTCGGCATCGTCATCCAGCGCGCCGCACATCCAGCGCATCGCGTTCTCGCACTGCGCCATCCGCCTCGCCGCGCCGTCGGCACGCCGCGCCAGCGCCTTTGCCGCGCCCTCTGCCGCTCTGTGCAGCGCGTGCGTCAGCGTGTACACCGCCGCTTCCCTCGCTGTCGCCGACAGCATGCGCCGGCATGCCGCCAGCATCTCCGCTGCCGTGCGCAGCGTCTCGCGCATCACGGCGGCATCCGCGCCGCCCTCTCGTCTTGTACTTGTCATTGTCCTATACTTTTTGGGGATAAAAAAATTGCCTTTGCGTGCGGTGTCCTCGGTCGTATAGGTAACCGTGCAGCCGTTTCCGGTACTGCCACCTGCAAAGGCAAAATTGTATGTCTCTGACAGCACCGCAAACGCCGTGCCGCCTATACTTTTAGGGACTGCGAAGTTAGGGACAATTCGGGGCGTTTCCAATACCCCCGGAGAACTTTAACGTTCGGCACTGCCAGCCGTATAGATAAATCTATACGCGCCGGCACGGCGGCAGCGGCGGTTTAACAAAACTTCCTCAACCGTTAAATCCAAAGGCTGAAAAGCCCCTTTCTGGCGTTGCCTGAACTTTCACTTTGCCATAACGTTGCTGCAATTCGGCCGTTCGTTCGGGACGTTTTACCTAGGGTTTTCTGCCGAACGAACGCGAACGCCCCTTGACAGCTGCAAGGCATTGGGTTGTTTTGTCTTGCACATTGTCAGAATTAACATTTGCCCCTCTCTCGCGTGCGCGTGTGCGCGTGAACGCGGCGGCGGCTGAACATTTCCGCCGCTTCCTCCTCATCATCTCATCAAAGGAAATCCCCCTGAAAAGCCCGTACAAGCCCTCTCGCGGCGTTTAAGCCCCTTGGCGGTATAGTTTATCATCTGACAAGGGAAAAGCCGCCAGCGGGCGTTTATCGGCGTTTCAGCCCTTGGCGTAACCTGCGCCGCAATCGAACTGCGCCAGCGCGTCCCACGCCTTGCGCATAACAGCGTCAGGCACGTTGCCGCACCTCGGCATCTGCAAGCGGTCTGTATCGGCGGAACTCTCGGCGAGATATGCGCGTATCGCCCTGCCGATATTGCGCGCCCGCGTCGCCTTCTCCTCGCCGACACCCTCAACGAACAGCCTGCGCAGCGCAGCCGCCGGCACGTCATCAGGCAGCAGCCCCAGGTGCACAGCCGCCACGCTCAAAGCTTTCTGCATCTCGGGCGTTGTCCCCTCGCGCCTCATCACGGCGCAAACGCGCCACGGCTTGCCGTGTCTCACGAACCCGCGCAGCTCTCGTTTCTTGTACTCGCCCCTGCCTGAACGCGCCGCCCCTGCCTTTTTCACCCTGTCGGGCAAAAGGCTGTTATAATACTCCTGCGCATCATGCATCGCGGTCTGCATCTCCGCCAGGGACTTCACCAGTTCCATTAGCGCGTTCATCTGCGCACCTCCTTTCCGCTCATCAAAGGAAAACGGCTCGCGGTTGTGGGTGTCGGCTTCCGCCTGTCGGCTTCATCTGACAGTACGGCAACGGTGCGCAGCCCCTCATCGGCGCGGTACAGCGGCTCGCCGTATGCAGCAGACACCAGCGCAAAGCGGTCGTCAAGCGTGAGGGCGGAATAGTGCCGCACCGCTCCCGAACCCTCGGCGTGCAGCCCCGACAGCGCGTGCCGCGCCTCCGCCATGTCGCACAAAGTGACGTAGGTGCGCCGCGCCCACTTTGACGAGGCCACGTCACACAGCGGCATCCGCTTCACCTCGCCGCCGACGGACACGCCCACCTGCCGCGTTATGCCAGCCGCTCGCAGCACTCGCCGTATCCGCGCGTTGTAGCCGTCCCTGCCGGTGATGTTTCGCAGTATGCCGAACCGCATCCGCGTTGCCCGGATTATCTGAACGGCATACAGCACCAGCGGCGTGCGCACCTCCGCAAGGCTCGCGTTCCTCGTCTTGCGCGGCACGTAGTGCAGATACGCCGCCCCTCTTTCCGTCACGGAGATGTTTCCCTCTGACAGCATCGCGAAATCGCCCACACGGCAGCCCACGGCGCATTGCAGCGCAAACGCCTGCCGCGTCTCTTCCAGCTCCTCGGGCATCGCGGCACGCCTCAACGTGCGCAGCTCGTCAAGGGTGAGGCTCTCGGGGGCGGCATAGCTTTCGCGCATAGCGGCGGCGTGCCTTGCTTTGCCCATACGAGTGAACGGCGAGCGGTCTATCTCGCCAGCCTCTTCCAGCCGCGAGAACACCGCTTGCAGCTGCCTCAGCTTCGCCGCCACGGTGTTTTGCGCCCTCTCTGTCTCGGGGCATCGCTTCAACCCTCTGTACACATCGGCGTGTCTCGGGTCTCTCGCAATCCGCCACTCGTCACGGCAGAACGCCGCAAAGGCTTCCACATGGCCGGCGGTGAACTCGGCGGCGGCTATCCCTGTCATGCCGCCGACAAGCAAGAACCGTTCAAGTATCGCCAGCGTCACGCGGTAGCCCCGGCGCCGCGCCTCGCTGAAATGCGGCATCTCGCAGTGGTCGCGGAACGCTTCCAGCAGCCCAACGCCTTGCGGCTTGCCAGCATCGGGGTTGAGGGCTTCACGCATCAGCGCGTTGAACTCTTTGGTTGACGACGGCACGCGCCCTGCCGCCGCGGCGTTGAGGAACGTGTCTTCTATCAGGCGCAAACGCTCCTGCAGGCGGCGCATCAGCTCGCGGCAGTACGCCACGCGCTTGCGCGGCGTGCCGTCTGCGTTGAACTTGCGCAGCTCCTCGGCGGTTGTGCGTATGTCGCTCGTGTGGTACAGTTGGATGTTCCTGCCGGCTGTGAGGCGGAAACGCGCCAGCACAGCCCCGGCAGCCTCTCGGGAAATGTATAGCGTTGCTTTCATGTCTTCGGCTTGTGGCTTTTGTGCAAAGATAGCAAAACAAATCGGGACAAACATTACCGGGTAACCGCGTGCAACGCCGTTGTCAGCCCTTGGGGTTCATAACAACCGCGTAACAACATAAACGGATTATGCAGTTACAAAGGCTTAACGGCGAATTTACACCGCCGCTTTAACTCATTGGTTGTAAGGCTTATGCAAATTCGCCGTAAAAGCTTGGTATACTGTTAGTTGCCTTGGAAGGCGATAAGTTTTTTGCCTACTCAAAGCATTAAATTTGAGTTAGTTACATGGCGAAATCCAGAAAAATAGACTTGTGTGCGTCTATGAACAATGTAAACGCAATCTCGTGATTGAGTTTGATATTGATATGCAAAGTTAGCAATAAAAGTTTGACAAGACAAACTAAATAGGGAAATTTCATGGTTAAATATTGTTGGCAATGCGGGGGTGTTGGAGGATACTGCCAACGTTTATTGGCTAACCTGAGATTTGCATTTATAAACGCAGCGGAAGATCCAACTGCACATATTGCAGTGTACTCCTTGTGTGCGGTGGGTGTGCAGTTTTGTAGGTGTGTTCTTGTTGCTTGACATTGTTTCTATACGCAGCAATATCTATACACTGCGTTCCCTTGTCGTTATCTCGCGAATCAAACAACCAAGGCCGGAGCTGACAGTCCAGTCCCGGCCTTGCAGATCATATATACATGGCAGAAATTCCTCAGTTCTCGGCGTAGACTTTCTCGACCACGCCCCAGAAATCGTCCGGGAAGGCTGTGTCGGAAAGAACCTCGCAACCTCTCCGCAAATACGCCAGTTCATCAGCTGTGAACGACACTTCGAGAGGACATTCAGCATCGACCTTGGAGTCCCATTCGACCTGCTTCTTCTGCGGGTCTTCCTTTATCTTGTATTTGTCGGCATCGTCCGGCGTGAGGGCTACCTTCGCCAGTATTGATTTCTTGATGTTGAAGTCCATGTAGGTGTTCTCTTTCGGCAGCAGCTGCGGAAAGTAGATTCTGTCCTTGATGAATAGTTTCATAGTCGCTGTTGTTGGTTTATGAAGAATAGCCAACAGCAAGCGATGGGTTTGCTGTTTCAGTACAAATTTTTCTGGTGGGAAATTATCCTCGATTACTACGGTTGGTCTCCTCTTTGATGATTGCTTCTTCTATGTCAGTGTGTAGCTTGTGCAGTGCTTTGAAATTGTATATCTCGTATACCAGGGAAAGGACTACTGCCAAGACTGCGAAAAACACGATATCAAAGGTAAGCCAATCCGTAATAATAAAGCGAGTATGCTCGTTATCCCAGACTAATGCAATGCCGGTTATGCACGTTGCGGCAAAAAAGTCCAGCGACATTGCGTTTCGGGTTTTGGTAATTGATCTTCTAAGAACTTGTCGTATTTTTTCATTCAGGACCTTAGACAGGTTGAATGATACCAGCAAACTCATGGAAATAGAAAACAGGATACCAAGCACTGCAAAGACGGTTTGGAGCATTGCTGGATTTCCAGTAATGCCAAACGAAGATAATAGCGACGCTATCACTGCCGCGATAAATATGCGTATTGCCAAATTAGCCATTTTGCTGTGTTTTTATTTCGCTCAAGAACAACTCCATTTCTTGTTTGAGCTGCTCCTCAACAATGCGGTTGGCGTCAATGCAATCGACTGTGACGAATTTTTTCACTCTAACAGCTTTGCCTGTATATTTGTTCCCATCTTTCGTGTGAATAACAATGTTCTGGTCAATAGGGACATTTGTTACAACAGCACTCATGGCTCGATTGTAATCTTCATCTGTAACCTTCTTGGTTGGTTTTTTGAATTTTATCAGTAACTGAGCTTCCACTAGTTGGTTACGGTGTAATTGTTCGAGACTACAAGTGTCATTGCCAACTAACAGCCCCAATACGTCATTGGTAAGATTTCGTAGTACAGGGAAGATCGTAGGCTTTTCATTGAAAAGAGATGGTTCATTGCTGCCTACAAGTTGAATACTCTTAATTTGCGAAAGCGACACCCCTTTGGGGAGCTTAGTCAGTTCAGTGAATTGAAATAGTTTGTCTTTTCGTTCACTTTCTAGCAACCAATTAATGTAGTGTTGTAGCCGGTATATTGTTAAGTTTCCAGGCAAATTGGTGACGAGATAATCATTGTTTATGGCGAAATAGAAATGGTCTTTGTACTGGCTTTGATCTGGATTTCCTGTGCTTACATCAGCCATTGATATGGTTTGCTTATTAAATAGATCTTTGTCTATAACGCCGCCATTATCAGCTGGAATGATACGAAGCATCATTCCAAACATATATGAGCCGTTTTTAGACCATGAAAAATTAGCCAACAAGTCTATGTTCGGATTTGCTGCATTAAGAACCATGCTTCTTTGTGAAGCGGTTGAATTTGGCGTTAATACCGTCTGTAAGAATTTGAGTATGCCCGAGTCGTACTCAGTCAGGCTTGTATTCTCAATCCTAAAGGCTCTTAGAAACAGTGATTTAGTTGGTGTTTGAGTCATGTTCATCTTTCCATTTATGCAAAAGTACGAACATTATCTCAGACACGCAATGTAATTACAGATTTTTATTCAAATGAATGTTGTGCATAGGGT
Source organism: uncultured Porphyromonadaceae bacterium (assembly GCA_900550645.1). Classification (GTDB taxonomy): domain Bacteria; phylum Bacteroidota; class Bacteroidia; order Bacteroidales; family Muribaculaceae; genus Lepagella. Next base: position 2,145 of record URTA01000010.1, on the reverse strand, counting down.
TGTATTCACCAGCATACTATTGAATAGCTCAAGCCTACGCCGATATATGGCGCGAAGTTCTTTCCGTTGTAGCCATATCCGGCTTGAAGGCTGATACCCCAGCGTTTGTTCTGCTTTTCTGTGACGGTATTGGTGATTGTCTTGGTGATGAATGTCTTTTCGGGGAATACCTTGATGCTGTCGAGCGAGGCGAAGTATCCGCCTGACACCCAAGCGTGATAAGTGTTGTGCGTATATTCGTTCTGCACAATCGGCAGGGATACAGCCACGCTGTCAGTTGATGTCGAGTCGTTTGCGACCTTGACTACTGGAAGGAGAACCGTGTCTTTCCGCACTTCCCTGACGATATACGGCACTGGAAGGATGTCCTTTATCGTATCGCAGACAACAACGGTGTCTGTCTTGGCTTCAGTGCTTATTGGAAGCTGATGGCCTACGATTCGTTTGCCAGTATTCCTCCCAATCAGAAAGCCTGCAACCAACATCATCAGTATAATGCCTAAGCAGATTAGCGTGTCTTTCTTCATTCTATTTAGACTGATAGAGCAAAATAAGCAGTATTGTTTCTACTTATTCGGCGAATTTGAATGAATTTATGCGGTTCTTCCAGCCGTTCAGGAACTTGCGTTGCGAAGGATTGCGGTTCACGATACCTTCAACAAATGCGAGCCGTGCCGCCTTGACGCGCTCGAACAGCTGCTGCGGGTCTGCGGCGTTTATTGCGGCGAGTGTCTTTGCCCCGACGATGCCGTCTGCCGTCACGCCCAGCAGCGTCTGCACCTTGCGTATCGCGGTCTTCGTGCCGGAGTTCCACGCCCAGTCCACGCAGATGTTCGCCACGGACTGGCTGCGTATCTCGTCGGCGTGGAACTTGTCCCAGAAGCCGCGTCGGAAGACAGTCATCCACTGCTGGCCAGTCATCCGCTTCAGCTGCTCGACGGTTGCGCCCTGTCCGAAGAACTGGCGGAAAGTGCCTATCGTCACGCCCTTGTTTGTCGGGCCTCCTTTGTCTGCGGGGAGGTTTGCGAAGCCGCCTTCCCAGCGCAGGATAATCGGTTTGAGTTTGTTTGCGTCTGCCATTGCTTTTATCCTTTCAGTTGTTCGGACTTCCCGAACACGTCAATTACACAAAGTTTCTTTACATGTCCTCCTTGTCGTGCAAAGGTTTCGGCGTTTCCTTTACACGTTCCTTGCGCGTCTTTGCTGCTGCTATGGCGCGGCGCGTGTCCTCCGTTGGCGGCTGCCGGCTTACGCAGTCGTATATGCCGCACTTCTCTCGGGCGAGCTGGAGTTTCAGTTCGGTGTTCTCCTTGAGCGTCTCGGCGTTCTGCTGCTGCGTGTCGAATATGCGAGCGTTGAGGTCGCGTATCAGCGCGGTCTTGTCGTCCAGCGCCTTGTTGAGCTCGACCACCCTTTTAGCGTGGCGTATCTCGTTGTCGTTGTTGAGGTCGATGACCTTGTGGAGGTCTTCGAGCCGCGCCTCGTAGTTGTCGATGATTGCGCGGTCAGCTTCTGCCGCCGCCTTTCGCCGCCCCGACTTGAACAGGTGTGTTCCGCACGCCCCCAGCACGGTGCCGAGGAGCGTGCATCCGATGTTTAGTATCTCTATGTCCATAATCATGCTGTTAGATGTTGAAGCCCCTGAAGGAGTAAATCACGAAATTGAAGCTGCCGGCGTTGTCGGACTCGTCGTCGGATGTCCTGACGGTGAACTTGTTTCCGTTCTGTGAAATCACGGTCGCCTTTACCGGCGAAGACTGCCCTTGGCAAGAGCCGACCCCGGTCGCCATTATGAGCAAGTTCTTCGCCGAGGAGAAGAACGAGGGGAGCGTCACCGTGTAAGTGCCGTCGCTGGCAGCGGTGCTGCTGCGGCTCACGGCAAATCCGCTCGACCCGGCGATTGAAGTTCCCTGTATCGTTGCGCCCGGGGAAGCCGTGGAGTAGGTCACCATTCCCATAGCCACCACCGGCGGCATCTCCTTGTTGTAGCGGTTTGTAATCTTCCAGTAGCCTCCCGGCGAGACCGTTTCCCCGGCGACCTTGCTGCCCTGCGGCAGCTCGAAGCAGGTCATCTCGACGGATTCCTGCGGCGCGATGAGGAAAGTCTCGGTAACCTCGGTGCGGCTCGATTCGCCGACGAAGCCG
>URTA01000009.1 GCA_900550645.1 uncultured Porphyromonadaceae bacterium | reverse complement strand
GGTCGGTGGGGTTGTTGAACTGCACGGGATTGACGAATACGCTTGCCACCACGGTGTCGCCGCGCTTGAGAGCAGCAGCGACCAGCGAGAGATGTCCCTCGTGGAGTGCGCCCATGGTGGGGATGAGGCCTATCTTGCGTCCTTCGGCACGCTGGGCCTCAACGTATTGCCTAAGGTCTTTGACTGTTCTGAATATTTCCATTTTACCATCTGTCCGGAGGCCAGACGCGCTGCCACCCGGGGGTGTTGATATTTGACGCTGCAAAATTAATCAAAACTTGAGAAACACGGCAACTATCGGAGGAAAAACGCTCGTGCGGATATTAATGATGCCTAAAAATCGGGTAAAAACATCGCCGTGCGGAAAATAATTAGTAACTTTGCATCGCGGATATTGTGTCCCGTCGGCGGTTTTGGCGGAGAGACGCGACAGTCCGTGTCGCGGTGTCGCAAACAGGAAGATGCCGGGTCGTAACGAAAAACAGATAAGCATGTCTGACAAGAGAATCCTATTCATCTCGGAGGAAATAGCTCCCTACGTGCCTGGGCGCGAGCTGGCAGATTTCAGCCGCAAGCTGGCCGAAAATGCACATTCGCAGAAATATGAGGTGCGCACGTTCATGCCAAAGTACGGCACTGTCAACGAGCGGCGCAACCAGCTGCACGAGGTGATACGCCTGAGCGGCGCAAACATCCCCATCGGCGACAATGACCACCCGCTCATCATCAAGGTGGCATCGCTGCAGCCGTTCCGCATACAGGTGTATTTCATTGACAATGAAGACTATTTCCAGAAGTTGGACGATGACGAGGATCCCATCGGCTCCAACCGTGCCGACAACGACGAGCGAGCCATATTCTTCGCTCGAGGCACCATGGAGACTGTCAAAAAACTGCGTTGGGTGCCCAAGGTGATATTCTGCACCGGGTGGTTTGCTGCGCTGACTCCGATTTACCTGCGTTCGATGTACGCCGACGACCCCTCGTTCAAGGGGGCAAAAATAGTATACTGCGTCACTCCGAGCCGCGCGACCGGCGGCATCGACGCTGCCATACTCGACAAGATGCAGAAAGAGGGCATGCCGAAGAAGAAACTCGAGCCGTTCCGTTCGCTGCCCGCCGACACCGACATGCTGCACCGCATGGCGATAGCCTGCGCCGATGCAGTCGTGGTGGCTGACCCGGCAATGTCGGACGACCTGCGCAGCTTCATAGCCGAAAGAAAACTCCCCACGCTTGAGTTCACCGTTGGTGACAACGTGAGTGCGGTTTTCGACTTCTACAAATCACTGATTCCAGATGAAAAATAAGACATTGGCATTTTTTGCCATGGTGGCGGCACTCGTCTCGGCGTTGTTCTCCTCGTGCGAGGACGACACGAGTGTGATTGGCCCGTCGATAGGCGGCGATGAGGTGGCTATATACGTAGACTCTCTGTTCACCGTCACAGGCGAGAGCGTTTACAAGCCCGAATTTGACCCTCGCGCCACCAGCAGCCTGCTGGGACGCATATCCGTCCCCGAATACGGCAACCTGAACTGCACATTCATGTCGCAGATGATGAGTTCCTCATCGCTCGGCATACCCGATTCGCTTGGTGTGGAGCGAGTAGACTCTATGAAGCTGATACTCCGTGTGCCGCGAGGCGCGTTGACAGGCGACTCGCTTGCGCCGCAGCAGCTGCGCGTATACCAGCTCACCAAGCCGCTGAAAGCCGTTGACGGAAAGTTCGACCCCAAAGACTACATTTCGGAGGCTTCGCAACTCGGCTCGCGCAGTTTCACACTCTCCGCGCTCAGCATGAACGACTCGCTGTTCACGCACTCCAAGAACATCGACATCTCGATACCGATGAGCAAGGACTTTGCCCGCAAGGTGTTCACAGACTACCGCACCGACCCGACAGTGTTCCAGTGGCCATCCTCGTTTCAGGAGTATTTCCCAGGCATCTATGTGGAGCCGTCATTCGGCAGAGGCTGCATAGCCAACATATCAAAGGCAATGGTGGTGATGTACTACTATTACCGCAAGGCATACTCTGTCACAAAAGACGATGTGACCACTACAGAGTGGCGGCACGTCAAGGATTCTGTGACTGTATTCTCCACAGCTCCGGAGGTGGTGACAGTCAACAATATCAGCCTCGACATCGCTGATGCCATACAGGCTCGCGTAGCCGCCGGCGAACATATAATACTCTCGCCGTCGGGCTACAATGTGCGCATCAACTTCCCGCTTAAGGAAATTATGGCGCGTTATCATGAGAAGAAAGGGGCGATGACCGTGGTCGATGATCTGACATTCTCGTTGCCGGCATCGGCGATAGAAAACGATTTTGGCATCAGCGTGCCGCCCAACCTGTTGATGGTCAGAACGAAGGATATGTATGATTTCTTTGCCAAGAACAAAGCACCCGATGGTGAGACATCGTTCTGGGCTGCATACGACTCCAACAAGGGCTGCTATACGTTTGACTCTATGCGCACTTACCTGAACAATGCGTTGGCAGACGAGGACGGCGTCGAAGAGTCAGACTATGAGTTCACGCTCATACCCGTGTCGCTCGTCACGGAGCAGAAATATGTCAGCTACAACCAGACAGAAACCGTCGTCACCGGCTGCACGCCATACGTATTGCGCCCAGCAATGGCGAAAATCCACCTCGACCGCGCGAAAGTGAAGCTGTCCTTCTCGCAGCAGACCATAAACTGACGCAGTCGCCCAGGAGCTGCATAAACGATATTGAAAAAGAGATGAACTTCATAGTTCATCTCTTTTTTCAAGTGCGGCGCGGCTCTATAGATGGTATAGCTGTTGCCGCTATAACAGCCGCAATACCTATTGTTTGGCTGCTTTGCGTTGTTGTGTTTCCGCGAAATCTGTTGTATTTTCCGGCAAATGCAAAAATACAACAGGTAATACAACAGATTATCTGCCGCTTGTGGCTAAATTTGCGCATATATTTCCACGAGTAATTACCCATAATCAGACAATATATGAAACAAATCTACAAGCAGACTATGATGCTGGCAGCGGTGCTGCTGGCTGTTGTGACTGGCTGCTGGGCGCAGACCTTTGAGTCAGGAGGCCTGACATTCCAGCTCGTGAAAGAGGGGGACGTTTTCTGGGGCGGCTCCAACAGCAAGATGGTAGCCGGCGTTGCGCCGAAAAGCAGCGGCAAGTATTCCGGCTACGTTACTGTGCCGGCAGAAGTGACATGCAGCGGAACGAAGTACCCTGTAATCACGATTCTGTATCAGGCCTTTTATGGCTGTACAGACTTGACGGGCATAGACCTCGGCAGTGTCAGGTATTTGGACGACAGTGCATTCTACGGCTGCACCGGGTTGAAGAGCATCGACATGAAGAACATCAAGCAGATAGGCAATTACTGCTTCCGGGAAAGCGGCATCACGAGCATTGACCTTTCCAATCTTGAGATAAACCCGGCGTATAGCTCATTTCAGGGCTGCAAGTCTCTGGAAAGCGTCACGCTCAGTGAGAACTGCAAGTCTCTTAACCGGCTGGTATTCTCCGGCTGCTTCAACCTGAAAAGCGTCAATACGCATAATGTGACGTCGATTGACAACTATGCGTTTGAGGCTTGCCGCAGTCTGGAGGCCGTAGACTTGAGCAACTGTGAGACGCTCGGCGAGAAGGTTTTCACCGGCTGTTCCGGGCTGCAGAGCATAACCTTCGGAAAAATGGCGACTATCCCCGATTCGTACTTCAAGGAGTTGAAGGGTCTGAAGAGCATTGACCTCGCGGGTGTCACCGAAATCGGCGAGTCTTCATTCGAGAACTGTTCTGCCTTGGAGAGTCTGGATTTGAAGGACGTTACAACTGTGGGCAACTATGCTTTCCTAGGGTGTACCAGCTTGGCGAGCATTGATCTGGGGAGCGTCAGCACAATAGGCAGATCCGCCTTCAATACGACAGGCATCCAAAGCCTTGACCTGAAAAATGTGGAGTCTCTTAGAGGTTATGTCTTTGCGCATTGCGAGGCGTTGCAGAGCGTCAACTTCGGTAACTGTACGGCTGTCGGCCTGGGAATGTTTTCTGGCTGTTCGAACCTGAGAACCATTGATTTCGGCAATGTGACAGAGATACCGGATCAGGCGTTCATGAACTGCGCGAGCCTTCAGGAAGTGAACTTGAACGGCATCAACGGCGTTGGCGAATCCGCGTTTGAGGGCTGTACCAGCCTGACAGACATCGACCTGTGGAATGTGGCGAGCATCGGGAAAAGGGCGTTTGCTTCTTGCGGCGCGTTGCAATACATCGACTTGGCAAGTAATAACGGAGCAATTGCAAATGATGCTTTTGCAGACTGTGATGCCCTCAGTACGGTTGTCTTGCCGTACGACTACGATCAGTTGGTTGGCGAAGATCATCCCATAGCTCGTCTGGCCGGTCTTGAGAAAGTCTATCTTAGCAGTTTGGGCACGACTGTAGTCTCTGGCATGTTCGCCAACAACCCTAACCTGAAGGAAGTCTGCATCAACGGTTTTGATGCCCCTGACGTCAATGAAGATTCATTCAACAGCAACACCTACAACGGCACATTGTATGTGCCATACGGTACTGCAGAGGGTGAATTAGAGAAATTCAGGAAGCATCCGGTGTGGGGCAAATTCCGTGAGATAAAAGAAATGCCTTACCGCGTTGGATTACATTTGGCCTCTGGAGAGCAGCCCTTCGGTATAATACTCGATATTGGCGAAAGTGTACAGGTGTCATCTGTTATAGTGCCTGCTGAAGCAGCTCCGCAGGATGCTGTACGGTATTTCTTGTGGAACAATGCCACGAATGCAATGACAGTCACTCCGGACGGGTTGTTGACTGGCATAAGCGAAGGTGATGCAGTATTGGTGGCTGAACTGGATGGCATCCAGGCGCAACGTGGCGTGAAGGTGCAGAAAGGGGGCAGTGTGTCGGTAAACGGCATTGACGCAGCCGATGCGCAGGAGTATTCAGTCTACAACCTGCAGGGCGTGCAGCTGCGTGCGCGTTGCAGCCGCAGCCAGCTGAACGAATTGCCGCAAGGCATCTATATACTTGTTTCCTCGCGCGGAAGCGAGAAGGTCAAGATTTGACCGCGAAACGGTATGTACATATCCGGTCCACGGTGCTGCTCGTCAGTGCCGTGGATTTTTTTGCGCGTATAAGTGCCGCCGCAAAAATGCTTTTGACAATCGCGGGAAATTGATTAACTTTGCGATACAAGGGCGGTGGTTCGGCCGCCTATGCCAACTATCGCATTATCCCGATATGCGCAGAGTTCTGATTACGGCAACAGCTGCCCTGGTTGCGGCGTGTTCGTTTGCTTTCACGTCGCGTCCAGCCGCAAACTCGGCTTTCGACACAAAGTCGTGCGAGGAATTGTACACATCCGGTGCCCGTCTGCTCAAGACCCACCCGGACAGTGCGCTTGCCGTCTATGCCGCCTTGGGAGACCGCTACTCCGAGTCGATGAGCGACAAGGACAAGGAATTTTGCGTGATAGGCTACAACAACGCCGCGTATGTCTGTATGTATCACCTGAAACGATATGGCGCAGCATTCGCGTATCTGCAAAAAGCTCGTGACATAGCCGAGCGAGACGGTCTGGACAAGCCGCTTGGGTCGGTCTACCTGAACCTGGGCAACCTATACGATCCGGCTCTCGCTACGGGTATCGACCCCAAATGGCGTGTACAGGGGATACAAATGTACCGCAAAGGACTCGAAACAACGCTGAAGACTGACAATGAGCCGCTTGCCGTGAAACTTTTTATCAACCTGTGCGGGATGTTCCCCGAAACGAACCTTCCGGCTCGCATCCGCAAGGATATGGACGAGGTGCGGGTCATCGACAGCGACATAGAGCAGTTTGAGCATTATCCGTTCAAGTCCGGAACTCCAAACCTGCGGTTCGCGAGGCTGCTTGCCAAGGGCTTCAAGGAGATGCGGCGCGGCGAGTATGCGGCTGCCGTGCGGACGTTCCGCGAGCAGTTTTCCGTGGTTGACGACCCGTACATGAAGGCGCAGCTGCAGTGCATAAGCCTCGATTTCATTGCCAAGAACCATGTCCTTATGGGCACATAGACTCTGCTATGCACTATGAGCGGCAGCTGCTTGACATCGCAACAAAGAATGACATACTGACCACGGAGTCATACGCCTGCAAATCGCTTGCCGACCATGCCGCTGCGCTCGGCGACACGGCGAAGAGCCGCCGCTGGGAATTTCTGTATCTGCAGAAGAATGATTCGCTAATCCGGTTTAACGGCATCGGCAACATCGGCGAGTCGCATTTCATGTATGAGCTTCACAGGGAGTCGTCGCGGCTGCAGGATGAAAAATCCAAGACACTGGCGCGGAACATAGTCATCGGATTCAGTTGGCTGCTGCTGATGCTTGCAGTCGGCTTCACAGTAGTATTGAAGCGGAACAACAAGCGGCTCGCCGAGAAAAACCGCGTGCTGTTCGAGCAAAGCCGCCTTATCTCTCGTGCTGAAGCGGAAATTGCAGCGGCAACGGAGGCCTCAGAGGACGCTGATGATGAAGTCAAGCCAACGACGCAACCCGTGCCAGACAGCGGCAATGCCCTCATACGTAAAATCCAGAAGGCTCTTTCAGACCCGGCAATACTATTCGACCCGGAACTGAAAATGTCTGCCGTAGCCAGGGCTGTAGACAGCAACACATCCTATTGCTCGGCGGCAATCAACGCCCATTACGGCATGAATTTCAGCATCCTCGTCGGCAACCTGCGTGTCAAGGAGCTGATCCGCCAAATGGAGACGGACTTCAAGCCGTTCTCTAACATGACTGTCGAGGCATTGTCAGAGAAATGCGGCTTCAAGTCGAGGGTGACATTTACCAGCGCGTTCAAGCGCGTTACAGGCCTCACGCCGTCGGAATACATCAAGTTGACCAAGGAAAATTTGTGACCCTGGTGCAGAAAAGTGTGTCCGCGCATTGCGGATATGTGCAGAAAAGTGTATCTTTGCCCCATAATTTGGTGTCTAAAAATGTAAATCAGGCATGGAAAGACTTGTAATGCAGCAACTTGCAGACTGGAAGAGCCGAAGCGGCAGAAAGCCGCTTATAGTAAATGGTGCCAGGCAAGTCGGCAAGACATGGGTTTTGCGTGAATTTGCCAAGAGGTATTATGCCAAGGAAGCGTATATAGTGTGCCGCAAGAATGAGCTTGTAGAGCAGCTGTTTAAGCAGGATTTTGACGTAGACCGCATACTGCGCGGCTTGCGGGCGTTGTCTGGGATAGACATAACCCCGGGAGACACGCTAATAATACTTGATGAGGTGCAGGAGATACCCGAAGCAGTCGAGGCGTTGAAATATTTTTGCGAGGCTGCCCCTGAATACCATATTGCTGTAGCCGGTTCGCTGTTGGGAATATCTATCCATGCTGACGTTTCTTATCCCGTCGGCAAGGTGAATGAGGTGTATGTACACCCGATGAACTTCGAGGAATTTTTGATGGCCAAGGGAGAGGAAGAAGCGTGCCGGCTGCTCAATGAGCGGGATTTCGAGACCACTAACCTGCTGCATGAGAAGTATGTAGACTTGCTGCGGCAATACTATTATGTCGGCGGAATGCCCGAAGCTGTACAACGTTATGTAGAGGATGGTGCATTGGCGGAAGTGAGGCGAATACAGCGCGAGATACTGACCGGATATGAGCGTGATTTTTCCAAGCACGCGCCCGGAGAACAGCTGGAACGCATACGCCTCGTGTGGAGAAGCATACCGTCGCAGCTGTTCAAGGACAACAAGAAGTTCATTTACGGAGCGTTGCGCAAGGGAGCGCGTGCCAAGGACTTTGAGATAGCCATACAGTGGCTCATCGACGCGGGATTGCTGCTGCGAGTGCCGCGATGCTCCAAACCGGTATTGCCGCTCGCCATTTACGAGGATTTTTCGGCATTCAAGCTGTATCTGTTTGATGTGGGACTGCTCGGTGCAATGGCAGCTACAGAGCCCGCGCAGGTGCTAATCAGCAACCGCGTGTTTGCCGAGTACAAAGGGGGCATGACCGAGGATTTCGTATTGCAGCAGTTGACAAGCCGGGGCATTGCGCCCATTTATTACCACAGTACGGACAATTCTCGTCTGGAGCTGGATTTTGTGATACAGCATAACTGCCGCGTATTGCCGATTGAGGTCAAAGCAGAGGGCAATGTGAGAGCCAACTCGCTCACGGCGTTGATGCGCAGTGACCCTGACATGAAGGCTGTCCGATTGTCGATGCTTCCGTACAGGGAGCAGGGGCAGCTGTACTGTGTGCCGCTGTATGCGGTGTGACGGGAACAAGCATATTAGCAAGTAAAACAAGGGTGCGTCGGCATGACCGGCGCACCATGACTCTACACTAATTATTACCCGTATTATAGTCTTCTTGACTGTCTCACTTGGCGATGAACTTGCGTCCGCGCATCAGGTATATTTCGCCGCTGCGGAGCGTGTATACGCGCATACCCTGCAGTGTGTATACCTTTTCCTGACTCGGGTCAACGGAAATGGTCGGTATGCCGCCGCCCTCGTTGCTGACCTCGTTTGAGAAGCCCGATTCACCGAGGTCATATACCACTTTCACCTTATAGGTATGCGTACCCTCTGCGTTGTCGGTAAATGTGCGTGCTGTCTGCGGCTCGACAGTAAGCTGCTGTCCGTCGCGGAATATATGGTAGCCCTTGAGGACGAGGTTTACAGGCTGTGCGCCAACGTCAAACGTGATGTCGTCGAGCATGAACGCGAAGCGGTAGGGAGATACGCAGCGGATGGCGAAATGTTTCGCTCCTTCGGGAATTTTATATGAATACTGTGTCCAGTTCTCAACCGGTACTTCGACGGGTGTCGGGGTCAGCGACACGAAATCGGAGACATCGGTGCTGCCGGTGGAGTACAGGAACTCAAACTGCTCAAGGCCATACTCATTGTTGGCAGTCTTGGCAAAGAAAGACACTGTCTGCTCCTCGCCGGAGAGTTCGGGCGAAATCAGCCAGTCGTCATTCTGGGGCTGCTCGCAACAGAACGAAATCGGGTACTGTTCGCCCGAATGAGGCTGCCAAGCGTCGATGGCAATGGCGGGCTGTGTCTTGGCGGGGGCGAAAATCTGGTATGCTGTCGGCTTGAAGTAGTTGGGCCAAATGCAACCCTGTATTGTGGTGACGTATGCGCCATCGCCGTCGTGCATCTTCCAGTCTCCGAAATCGGAAATAGTGAACGCCTCATAGCTCTCAAAATCCTCGGTGACAGCGTGTGCCGGTATCACTGAATAGTCAGGTTCGCTCCATGTCAGAGTAGTGATGCCAAACTCGTCCTGCTCTGCGCGGAGGTCTGTGACGGCTGGCAGCGGCTGGGTCTCTATGCGTACTGTTGCAGCGTCGGAGAGGTTGTCGCCGGGAGTTTCGTCGGCATCATAGTTGAGGCGTGCGTAGAACTCGAGCGGCGAGATGTCTGCAGCTGTCGGGGTGTATGAAAGTCGCCGGTGGGCTGGAATGAGTATAGAGCAAAATCGCTTCCCTCGGCCTGTGCGATGCCGTAAAGGAGGGGAAGGTCGGATTGCTCAGCGCGGCGGCTCTTCTTAGTGCCGTTGTCGTGGGCAGTAACTGGCTCTGTCGATTTCGGGCTGAACTCGTTGCCGGCAGGCTGTCTGACGGTGCTGCCGGGGAGCCGTCCCGGGGTCGCGCCGTAGACCAGACAGGCGATGCTTGCCAGGCCGGCCAGTGATAATAGTAGGTTTTTGTGCTTCATGCTTTCTGAAAATAAAATGTCATTTGAAATGCCCAAAATTACCCATTCCTCCACTGGCGAATGATATAAAATCATCAGAGCCAGTTCATTTTTAGGTATTTGAACCGGTTTTTATGAATATGAACCGCTGCATGTGCTTGCGGAAAGCGCGTAGTATGGGCGATTATTCCCGCATAGGCGGGTGCAGTCCTCCTGTGTGTTTTGACAATAGCGAGAAAATGCCTAATTTTGCAATAAAGAAGCGCAAATGAGATTTGAGGACGTAATCGGCCATCACGATATCAAACGCCGTCTGCGCGACATGGCGGACAGCGGTCGCATACCCCATGCGCTGATGCTTGCGGGCAAGCCGGGCATCGGCAAGATGCGCATGGCGCGGGCTTTCGTGCAGTATATTGCCTGTACGTCGCACGTTGACGGCGATGCGTGCGGCAAGTGTCCGGCGTGCCGCCAGGTGGAGAACCTCAATTTTCCGGATGTCAACTATGTGTTCCCGATAGTCAAGAAGACCAGTCCCAAGCGGGTGCTGTGTGCCGACTATGCCGACGAGTGGAGTGCGTTCCTGTCTGAACATTCATATATGCCGATGCGCGAATGGATGACCGCCATAGATGCCGGCAACTCGCAGCCCTCCATTTATGTGACGGAGAGCACCGAGATACTGCGCCGCCTGTCGCTGTCGGCTTATTCGTCGCGCTACAAGGTGACGGTGATATGGCTGCCGGAGCGCATGAACGACGAGACCGCCAACAAGCTGCTCAAGATGATTGAGGAGCCGTATGCCGATTCGCTGTTTGTCATGGTCAGCAACGAGCCGGAGAAAATCATAGCCACCATACGGTCGCGTGTGCAGACGCTCAACATGCTGCCGCTTTCGCCGCAGGAAATTGCCGGCGGGCTGATGCGTGACTGCAGCGTCAGCGAGGAGGAGGCACTCGCGGCTGCAAGGCTTGCCGAGGGCAGCTATGCCCGCGCTCTCGACCAGCTGGCACAGGGGGCGGAGACGGTGCATTTCCGAGAATTGTTCCAGGACATGATGCGCCGTGCATACGCCCGCGACGTGGTGCGCCTCAAGGAGATAGGTGAGGAAGTCGCCGCCATGGGGCGCGTCGGTGCGTGCCGCTTCCTGGCGTATGTCGCCACTATGCTGCGCGAAAACCTCATCTACAACCTCCGCAATCCCGAGCTGAATCTGCTCTCTGCCGAGGAGGAGGCGTTCTCCCAAAAATTCTCGCCGTTTGTAAACGAGGTCAACATCACGCCGCTTGCCCGCGCCGTGGACGAGGCGGCACGTGACATAACCGGCAACGCTAACGCGAAAATAGTCTGCTTTGACCTGATGCTCAAAGTGTTGATGCACATCAGGCGCAAGTAGCAAAAAATATAATACTACTAAATATCGACGATATGAAACCAACACTCTTTATCCTGGCTGCCGGCATGGGCAGCCGCTACGGTGGTCTCAAGCAGCTGGACGGCGTGGGGCCTGCCGGCGAGACGATAATGGATTATTCTGTCTATGACGCGCTGCGTGCGGGCTTCGGCAAGATAGTATTCGTCATCCGCCATGACTTTGAACAGGAGTTCCGCGACAAGGTGATAGCCAAGTACCACGGCCATGTCCCCGTAGAGGTGGTTTTCCAGTCGATAGACGCGTTGCCCGAGGGCTTTGCCCCTGCCGCAGACCGCCAGAAACCGTGGGGTACGGGCCATGCAGTGTTGATGGGCAAGGACGTTATCCGCGAGCCGTTTGCCGTCATCAATGCCGACGACTTCTACGGTGCGGAGAGCTTCCTTTGCCTCGCTGACTTCCTCAACGGCGTTGAGGGAAAGAAGGGTGAATACTGCTGCGTGGGCTTCAACATTGAGAACACGCTCAGCGAAAACGGCGGCGTGTCACGCGGCCTGTGCCACGTGTCTACAGAAGGCTACCTCACTGACGTGACCGAGTGCCACGGCATCGAGCGCAAGGAGGGCAAGCTCATTCAGGTCAACGCCGAGGGCGAGACCGTGCCGTTCCCCGAGGGCGCAGCCGTTTCCATGAATATGTGGGGCTTCACTCCCGACTATTTCGATTACTCCGAGAAGGCGTTTGTCGAGTTCCTCAAGCTGCACGGCAGCGAGCCGAAATCAGAGTTTTACATTCCCTCTGTGGTCAATGACCTTGTTAAAGCCGGCAAGGCGACAGTCAAGGTCGTCGCTACACCTTCGCGCTGGTTTGGCGTTACATACGCTGCCGACCGTCCTGCGACTGTAGCGCAGTTCCGCAAGCTGACCGACGAGGGCGTATATCCCGAAAAATTGTTCCAGTAAACGCCGCGACACCATGAAACAGAAGATATTGGTAACAGGCGGTACGGGCTATATCGGCTCGCACACCTGTGTCGAACTCATAAACGCCGGATATGAGGTGGTCATAATCGACAACCTCTCCAACTCCAACATCGGCGTGCTTGACGGCATCGAGGCTATTACCGGCGTGCGCCCTGTCTTCGTGCAGGGCGACTGCACCGACATCGCTACCCTCACGCGCCTGTTTGAGGACAACCCCGGCATAAAGGGCATCATCAATTTCGCTGCGTCAAAGGCCGTAGGCGAGTCTGTCCAAAAGCCATTGCTCTATTACCGCAACAACCTCAACACGCTGGTCAACCTGCTCGAGCTGATGCCCCGCTTCGGTGTGGAGGGGATAGTGTTCTCGTCGTCATGCACCGTCTACGGCGAGCCGGACGTGAACCCGATAGACGAGACTGCACCCATCAAGCCGGCGACGTCCCCTTACGGCAACACCAAGCAGATCAGCGAGGAGATAATACGCGATTTCGTGGCATCAGGCCAGCCTGTCAAAAGCATCATACTGCGCTACTTCAACCCCGTAGGGGCGCACCCCTCGGCTCTTATCGGCGAGCTGCCCCTCGGTGTGCCTAACAACCTTGTGCCGTATCTGACACAGGCTGCAGCAGGGCTTCGCCCGATGCTGACAGTGTTCGGCGACGACTACAACACACCTGACGGCAGCTGCATCCGCGACTTCATCGATGTGGTGGACCTGGCGAAAGCCCACGTGGTCGCCATGAGCCGGATGCTTGACGGCAAGGGCGCAGACGCTATCGAAGTCTTCAACCTCGGCACGGGGAAAGGCGTTAGCGTGCTCGAGCTAATCTCGTCATTCCGACGTGCGACAGGCGTGGAAGTACCCTACAAGATAGGGCCTCGCCGTGCCGGCGACATCGAGAAAATATGGGCGGAGCCTACCAAGGCAAATACCGTACTCGGCTGGAAAGCAGAAGTGCCCATTGACGAGACCATGCGCAATGCCTGGGCTTGGCAATGTCACCTGATGAATAAATAACTGGTTTAACACGCGATGTATAAGAGAGGGTGTGTCAAAATAGGCACACCCTCGTTTTTTGATTGCGCAGCCATAGTAGGACACGGCGTGCCGTGTTCACATGAACATGCTGCATTTCAATAACATACGTGCTTGCCGCCCTTCGGACACGGCACGCCATGTCCCTACTGTGCCGCTGCACTCTATTGCCGTTTTCAGATAGCAATAACGGCCATAATGGCTACAACAGCTTTGCTGCCAAAATACGACTGCTTATTATCCTCGCGATTTGTAAATATACAACACTGACATTAACGGTCAGCCTGCAGCCCTGTGAGCAAATTGCTGCCGCTGACGCATTGTTCTCGCTGCAAATATGGACATTAGGCTTGTACTTCAGTGCAACAGATGTAAAACAGCGTGAGGCGGCATTTGCAGTGAAATGTCATAGCAGCTTCATTTTTATCTCAATTATATTTGCGCGTTTTGGTTTTAATCAATAACTTTGCGACATTTAACTAATGCAGTATCTTAAACACATCGCTTATGAAAAGAAAATTACGGTCATTATTCACCCTCTTAGTGGCGGTATTGTCGTCTGTTAGCGGATACGCATACGAGCCGCTGGTGCAAGAAGGACTTATCTGGAACAAATCCATGTTAGAATTTGAGGACAATGGCAAGCCTTACGAAGTTGTAAAGCAACAGTACTTTGGCAAGTCCGTTGAAATGCATGGCAGAATGTATCACCCTCTCATGTACGATAACAATGTGTGCGGATATATGCGCCAAGACGGCGACAAGGTGTATCTACTTGTGGACGGAGAATACATACCTCCCTACAATGAAAAGTTGTCAGTCGGCGATGAAGTGATAGTGTATGATTTTGCTGCTAAGACGGGGGACAAGTATATGTCTGTGTCATTGTGCGGAGATGGTGACTTATATCCAAATCCGGAACTGGTAGAGATTTTCGTAACTAAGGTCGATACGGTCATGGTAAACGGTCATGAGCGGAAACGACAGTATTTGTCACCGCATGGAGACTCCTTCAGCAGCTACTATATTGCTGTCGAAGGTGTCGGAATAAACCATGGATATGTTCACCTTCCGCAGTATGTGCTTTATGACGGGCCAAGTTGGCGTGTAAGCAACATAAATTTCGACAGCATGACGGATGCGGAGGGGAACGTGCTGTTCACTGGAGCTGACTTCGACACACGCGCTTACCAGCCTATGGTGCAAGAAGGGAAGGTATGGTGCGGACTGGTTGATTTTGCTGGAACTGGACTTGATCGCCGCAATGCGTGGAAACCCGAAATGTATTTCGAGGGCAAGTACGTGTGCAATGGCAAAGAATATACTGCACTGCGGACATCTCCTGACAACATATTGGCTCTGATGCGTCAAGAAGGAGGGAAAGTGTATCTGCTTCTTGACGACCATATCCTTGATAAGTATCAGGTGGACTACAAATCATCATCAGACCCTGGTGAACTCAAAAACACCGAAGTGCTCGTTTATGATTTTGACTTGACTGAAGGGGACTGGTACAGAGGTGCTTATTATATATGGATGAACAACAGCATTTGGATTAACATCATGCCGTTGAAAGTTCTCAGTGTAGATGAAATATCTGTCAACGGTCAGACCCTCCGCAGAATTAATGTTCGGTCAATCGGTAAAATTGTCGAAGGCTATGGAGCAGAAAAAGGAGAGTGTTTGATTCCTCAGGTAGTTGGCGGCACAGCAGGGATGCATGATTATTACGACCCTGAACTGAAAATGCACCATATCATAGACCGGGCGACACGAGAGGAGATATTCTCCTACGAGGACTTCAGCAAGCCTTCCGTCGGTGTCGAGGAAATACCTGCGGAGCAGCCGTCAGACGGCGCACAGGCAAAGCCCAAGGACAATAAGATGTATGACTTGAACGGACGGGAGATACGCAACCCTCTGCCTGGGACTGTCTACATCCAGAACGGCGAGAAGCACGTCGCCAAGTAACCCGTATCGACAATTCAGTCCGATAAACATATTGGGGTGCGCTGAAGGGCGCACCCTGCTTTTTGCAAACGGAAGGCGGTGAGGAGTGGTTGTGTGGTGTAAAAATGGTTAATTGTGTGGATATGTGTTTTTTATCTGTACTTTTGCATTGCAGATGTGCATCGGTCATGAAGAAACTTCCGCGTCAGCATGAACCGCACGTCAGCATGGGTATAATTTTTAATTCATGATGGTTATGAAAAAGCTACTGTTATTGCTGTCAGTGCTGCTGTTGCAGTCGGCTGTGAGAGCTGAGGGCTACAAGTACCTGACGTTCGAGACCTCGGGAGGGGAGCAGCAGTCCATCCCGACAGAAAACCTGAACATCACCTTTGCAGACGGCATGCTCTCTGCCGTTGCCGGCGACGCAATGCTGTCGTACCAGGTGGCAGACCTCGGCAAAATGTTCTTTTCGATGAATGATGCAGCAGTGGGCATCGTGGATGCCGGCGCAGACGCTCCCTTTGCCGTGTATTCCGTCACAGGAATGGCTTACGGCACTTTCGACACTGTCGCGGCAGCACGCCGTGCGCTCGTGCCGGGCATCTATGTGTTGAGATATGAAAATGGTGCAACCCGAAAAATAGCAGTGAAATGAAGGCAAGATATTTCATGGCTGCGTTGACAGCACTGGCGGTTGCCGGTGCGGGCGCACAGACGATGAACGTGCAGGTAGGCAATGTCACCTACGCGATACCGGCGGAGACGGCGGGCGAAATGGTGTACAGCGACGGGCTGTCGCTGACGGTGCTCGGCCGCACATTTTCCGTTGACGAGATAGACCGCATATACGTTGACGATTCGGAGGTTGCGGACAATACTGTGACTGTCGTGTATGACAACTCGTTGGCAGGTGTCACCATAGCGGGCAACATTGCGCAGTATGTGACGGCAGATGTCAGCGGCGCACACGTCACGGTGACGCAGAGCGACCTGGTGGGTGACGAGACTTGCGGCGAGATAACCTATATCCTCTCCGGAAGTTCCGGGGACGGCTCTTTCGAGCTGGACGGCAGCTTCAAGGCGACGATTGAGTTGCAGGGACTTGCACTGACCAACCCCTCGGGCGCACCGCTGAACATACAGGACGGCAAGCGCATCGAACTGAGTGTCAAGAAAGGCACTGAAAACGTGTTGACTGACGGCGCGGGCGGCTCGCAGAAGGGCTGCATAGCCTGCAAGGGTCACCTTGAGCTGAAAGGCAAAGGCTCGCTGACGGTGAACGGCAACACGGCTCACGGCATCTATGCCAAGGAGTATATTGAGATGAAGAACTGCACGGTCAATGTGACCTCTGCGGTAAAGGACGGCATAAACTGCAACCAGTATTTTCTGATGGAAAGCGGCGAGCTGAACATTTCGGGCGTTGGCGATGACGGCATTCAGGTGTCGTTCAAGGACGACACTGACCGCGAGGCAGAGGACACCGGCAGCTTCACCATGAGCGGCGGCTCTATCAACGTTGCCGCTACGGCTACTGCTTCCAAGGCTATCAAGGCTGACGGCGACATCAGCATTTCCGGCGGCTCGATAACGGCATCAGTTTCCGGCGGCGGCAAGTGGGACGAGGATGACGCAAAAACCAAGGCGGCATCGTGCCTCAGCTGCGACGGCAACATGGTCATCTCTGCCGGCACGCTGCAGCTGACGGCTACCGGCGGCGGTGGCAAGGGCATCAACTGCGATGGCTCGCTGACCATTGACGGCGGCGACATAACAGTAAGCACGTCGGGCGGTATGTACGCATACGTCAACGGCACAGAATATCCCAACTATACAGGCAATACTGACCGCCTGACGAGCGACCAGAAGTCTTCGCCCAAGGGGATGAAGGTGGACGGCGACGTGACAATAAACGGCGGCAGCATCAATGTCACGACTACCGGCAACGGCGGCGAGGGCATAGAGAGCAAGTCGGAGATGACGGTCAATGCCGGTACTATTGTCGTCAATTCTCGCGACGACGGCCTCAACTCGTCGAGCCACATGTATATCAAGGGGGGCGACATCACGGTCGTTGCCACAGGCAATGACGCGCTCGACTCCAACGGCAACATGTACATCAGCGGCGGCACTATACGCGCTTTCGGAGCGTCAGCACCGGAGTGCGGACTTGATGCCAATGAGGAGGAGAACTATTCGGTCTATTTCACCGGCGGAACGGTGCTCGCCGTGGGTGGCGGCAACTCAGTCCCTTCGTCGTCTGAGTACACACAGGCATACGTGACCGGTTCAGGCTCGGTGACAGCCGGCAGCACCGTCTCGCTGAAAAGCGGCGACACAGTGCTGGCAGAATTTACAGTGCCGGATAACTATACGGCAAGCGGCGGCGGACGCTATGAACCCGGCGGCGGAGGCCCCGGCGGATGGGGCGGCGGAGGCTCGTCGATACTCATTACCTGCGCCGGGCTGACATCCGGCAGTTCGTACACGCTTGTCAACGGCAGCTCCTCGTCGAGCGTAACGGCACGCCTGACCGGCGGCGGCAGCGGACGTCCCTGAAAAAAGATTTTGCCGTGTCGCTGAAAATGAGTAATTTTGCAACGCTTTAGGCAAATCGTGTGATGGGAAATCTGTTGCTGTCTCCCGCCGAGACAGGCCATCGGCCGGCAATGAGCCGGCAAGCGTGATGCTCGCGAGCATACAACTTATTTTGAGTAACACAACAACTGATTAGTAATGAAGACATTTCAATTGAAAGCCGAGCCGCGTGAAGCACTCGGAAAGCGTGCAGTGAAACAGCTCCGCGCTGAAGGCAAAATCCCCGCAATCCTCAACGGCGGCAAAATCGTTGAGCTCCCCTTCACCGGCACACTGAAGCCGGGTGAGAAGCTCGTGGAGATAGACGCAAAGCGCGGCATCATCACTACCGACATCTGCGTGAACGCTGCTGATGTGCGCAAGCTCATCTACACTCCCGACATCTTCGCTATCGAGATGGAACTCAACGGCGAGAAGCGCAACGCTATCATGAAGGAACTGCAGTTCCAGCCCGTGAAGGACACAGTGATGCACATTGACTTCCTCGAGGTATTCCCCGGCAAGCCTGTCGTAATGGAAGTGCCTGTGAAGATCGAGGGTCATGCCGAGGGTGTGAAGGCCGGCGGTAAGCTCACACTGAGCATGCGCAAACTGAAGGTGAAAGCTGTTTATACCGAAATTCCCGAGCGTCTGGTCATCAACGTTGACAACCTCGGTCTGGGTCAGTCAATGGCTGTCGGCGACCTCCACTTCGAGGGTCTCGAGCTGATGAACGCCAAGAACGCAGTCGTTTGCGCCGTTCAGCTCACTCGTGCTGCCCGTGGTGCTGCTGCCAAGGCAGAGGCTTGATACTGACTGTAACCGTGTCGCCAGCTGTGGCGGTACAGACAATATTCTCACAGACACGTTGCGGATTCCATTCGCGGCGTGTCTGCGGTTTTAGGTTGTGATACATACATGGGTAAGTTTTGGAATATGCTCTTCCGCCGTACCGGCAGGGGAGTAGGTCGCAAGACAACTGATACAGACAAAGACATGAAGAAATACCTGATAGTAGGCCTGGGCAACATCGGCCCTGAATATGTAGGCACGCGCCACAATGTCGGATTCATGGTGGCAGAACGCCTCGTGGAGGCTGCCGGCGGCGAGTTCAAGTCGTGCCGCTATGGCGACATGGCGGAGGTGCGTGTGAAAAACTGCTCATTGATGGTTCTGAAACCGTCCACGTTCATGAACCTCTCGGGTGTGGCTGTGCGCTACTGGATGAACCACGAGAAGCTGCCGCTGGAGAATCTGCTGATAATAGTAGATGACATAGCCTTGCCTTTTGGCGCAATACGCATGCGCACCGGCGGCTCGGACGCGGGTCACAATGGCTTGAAAAACATTGCGGAGCAGCTGGGCAACAGCCGCTATTCGCGGTTGCGTTTCGGCGTGGGCAACGATTTCCCGCGCGGCGGGCAGATAGATTTCGTGCTTGGCAAATTCCCGGCAGAGGAGCAGGCGAAGCTGCCTGAGCGTCTTGATGTGGCGAGCGATGCCGTCCGGGCGTTCTGCCTGAGCGGCGCGGCGTTTGCCATGAACCATTTCAACAACAAGTAAGACAGAGCATTATGGCAAAGACTGAAGAGCGGATAGACAAATGGCTGTGGGCGATGCGTGTGTTCAAGACGCGCACTATAGCCACCGATGCGTGCAAGAAGGGGCGTGTGACGATGAACGGCACTGTGCTAAAGCCCTCGCGCAGTATCAAGGTCGGTGACATAGTGGATGTGCGCAAGCCGCCGATTACATACACGTTCCGGGTGCTTGCGCTGGCGGAGAACCGCCTCGGCGCAAAGCTGGTGCCAGACCATTTGGAGAACCTCACGCCGCAGAGCCAGTATGAATTGCTCGAGATGACGCGCATTTCGGGCTTTGTTGACCGTCGCAAGGGGCTTGGCCGTCCCACGAAGCGCGATGCCCGTGAGATGGCAAGTTTCCGCGAGCAGTCATACGCTGATTCGTTTTTCCTCGACTGGGAAGACGATGACGACGAGGGCGACGAATAATTGGATTTATCAGGGCGTTCAGGCGAGGCTGTAGCGGTTGCCAGGCAGCCGGACGGCGATGCCGTCAAGTTCCATGTCTCCCAACACGCTCATGACGGCGGCGATGCTCATGCCGCTTGCGATATGTATGGCATCTGGCGACATCGGCTCGTCGGATGCCTTAAGTATGTTGTAGACTGGCATTTGCTCGTCGGATAGTTCGGGGAACAACTGCGACTGTTGCGGCGTGGCTGTGTCTGCCTTATCGCTGTGCCAGCCCATAGCCTTGACCACGGTGTCTGCGCCTGTTATGATAGATGCCTTGTTTTTGCGTATCAAGTTGTTGCACCCCTCACTCATCTCATCGCCGATGCGGCCGGGTATGGCGAATACTTCGCGGTCGAGGTCGAATGCTGCGTTGGCTGTTGACAATGCACCTCCGCGGACGCCGCTTTCGACCACTATTGTCGCGTCGGCGAGCGAGGCGATTATTTGGTTGCGTGCCAGGAAATTGTTGCGGAACGGCTGTGTCTTTGAGGGGTATTGCGTCACTATCAGTCCTCCCCGCGAGGCGATATCGTATGCCAGCTGGCGGTGGGCTGCGGGATATACCATGTCAAGTCCGTGCGCTACTACGGCTACAGTCTCTCTGCCGGCGGCGAGCGCGGCATTGTGTGCGCACGCATCCACGCCGTATGCAAGCCCGCTGACCACCTGAATGTCATCGCATTGCCCGCAGCAAGCCTCAACTATGCTTTCGCACCATTTCAGCCCGTATGCCGTGGGTCGGCGTGTGCCGACTACGCTGATGACGTGTTCTGACTGCAACGGGCCGTTGCCGTAGGTGAACAGCACCGGCGGCGCGGAATAGTTTTGCAGCAGGCGGTACGGGTATTCGCGGTCAGTACACAGGTATGCCCTCACGTTGTGGCGGTCGATGAATGACAGTTCGCGCTCTGCACGCTCCAGCAGCTCCTCGCGCCTTACGGATGCAAGCGAGTGTCGCGATGTTATCCCCAAGGCAGCGGAGGCATCGGTTGCATCCATGCTGAAAAAGTCGCGTGGCGCAAGGTCCTCGCTGTCCCATTTCAGCATGAGCCGTGCGGTCATGCCTTTGGCGAGTGCCATCGCAAGCGCGTGTATGTCAGTATCCTGCATCATGAGTTTTTGTCACATGTATTTGGCAAGGATTCTCGCCATTTCGTCGCCGCGTGTGAGTTTGCCGTCTTTCAGCACCACCACTGTCACAACCGCCGAGGCTGCAATGTCGCCGTTTGACTTGATGATGTCCTGGTGGAAGATGAATCGCGGTCCTTTGCGGTCGAGGCTTATGCAGCTGATGAAGCTGTCGCCGCCCACGAGCGAGCGGATATACTCAATTTCGATTTTGCGCACCACGGCATCGTAGCCGGCGGCGTGCATGGCGTTGAACGACAGTCCCGCGTCAGCGCAAAACTTATGGCGCGTATGCTCCATGTAGTGGAGGTAATTGGCATTGTTGACTATCTGCTCGCAGTCGAGCTCATAGTCGCGCACCTCCATGTCCATTATGAAGCAGTATTTCTTCTTATTGTCCTTTATTAATCTCATGGTCAATGTCTTGTTTTACTGTCGGCGGTTGCTGCACGCTTGACAGAAGTATGGCGACAGCCCTCGCCAGTTCAGTGGCATCGGCAAATGCGGCAAACGGTATCGTCACGAAGCCGTGGTGCGGCGCGGCGAGGTTGATTTGTATTGCCGAGGCCGTTGTGCAGTACGGCTTTTCAGGCACGTATGCAAATGTGTAAAGCTTCACTTTCCGCTCCTTTTCCGTAGGCTCGGCATCGGAGCTGTCGGCATCATCGTCCTTGAAGTCCGGGAGCGGGGTGAAATAGGCTTCCACGTCTATTATTTTCTGGCGTATGGTCACGCTGTGCGGCAGCACGTTTACGAACCCCTCCGGGCGCAACCCATAGTTGAAATACAGGAACACCGCAACCATAGGGGCGATAATCACAGCCAGCATAAGGCATACTATTATCCACCGGAGGTCGTGTATGCAGCCGAGCAGAGCGCAGACGGCTATTGCAGCTGCTATAGCATATATCGGCAGTCGTGCATAGCGCATCGCCATGGAAACCAGAAACTTGGATTTCGGTATGGCAAATTCGGCTGTTGTCACTGCTTGCTGCTCCATGTGTGTGCTGTCAGTTGCCCTTGTTGCCGTCTCTTTGGGCGCGGATGCGCTCATATACCTGCTTGTTCTGCGGTACGAGTACCTGCACATACCCTGTGCCGTCCTCGTTGTAGAGCCGTGTCATGTCGATATATTTGTCCTTGTTGCCGCGTCGCAGCGAGAACACCTCGTTGCGACGCTTGATCACCTTGTCGCACATCGGCGAGTGTCCGTTCTGCCCGATGCCGCGCAGGTCATCCTCTACGCCCCCCTCGCGGCACCATACCGGCACTATTTCAGCGCACGGGGGATAGCCGAGTCCCGTCCACATAATGTATTCGCGGGCTACTTGCTCTGGCAGCACTGTTGTCGCGTCGGCGACAGGCTGCATACCCTCGATGACGATAGTGGCAGTCGATTTGTAACGCGGTATGAAGTCCTGGTCAATCACCCATTTCTCGCCGCTCAGCGCATAGTCCCGCTGTTTCAGGTCGTGGTAGAAGCTGCGGCTGACCACCTCAGTGAGCAGTTCCGGGGTGACGGAGGCGGAGTCTATGTATGGTTGCAGCAGATGCTCCGCATTGGCCTCGCGCACAAATCCGTACCCCTCGTTAGGCCGGCCCGAGTGGCTGTAGTTGGTGCGTATCAGGACGTGTCCCGGCGCGTCCGCAAGGTCAAAGCGCACGAAGGAATGGTTGTTCGTCTCGAAATACGCTCCGTTCCCCTCCGCGTCTATCACGCCGAAATTGGCCTCCACGCCCATAGGGCGTGGCAGTTCGGCGAGCAGCCGCGCGAAATCGTCCACTGTGCGGCAGGTACGCAGGGCTATGGTCATGACATACCCCTCGCGATCCATCTTGCTGTTAGGCACGTTGTCGTCCTTGATATTGTACGAAGCCGTGTTCATGACGGCAAACCCGGCATCGTTCATTCCCATCCACGCCTGTTCGAGCAGCTTGTCGTCAGCGTTGAACAGGGCAACGTAACCATGGTCGCCGTTTGAGGGTGCGATATATTCCACCTTGTTGTCGATAGTGCTGGTGTCGCGGTGTTTCCACAGCATCGGGCGGCGGTAGGGAGAAGCCTCCGCGCCTATAATTGCGGAAGTGCATGCTGCGGCATCGGCGACAGCGACAGCCGCCACAACACACAGCATAACGCTACGTATCAGTAATCTCATATTCATATCCGCAAAGGTAATATATTAAATGGATTCGCGCAACTATCTGAGCAATGAGCCGTGACCTGCAGGTGTATAATGAAATCAGAGGACACCGCGTACCCGGGGTCCTCTGATTGTAACTTGTGCGCCTGGGGTCAGTACGCGATGATAGACGAGGAGTTGTCGGCGTTGCTGAGACGGCGCTTGCCGCTGCGGAATATCGAGCCGAAGTTGGCTGTATATGACACCGACAGGACGACCATGTTGCCGTTGTCCTTGATGTAGCGGTTGTTGTAGTAGGGCGATGTCCGTGAAAGGTCACGCTGAGGGTATTTTGTCCCCTTTGGCTCAAACATGTACATCCACGAGCCGGTTATTACCCAGTGCTTGTCCGGCTTGTAGGTCAGGCTGATGCCGTTGCCGTTCTCTTCTTTCGTAACGTATGACCCTCTCAGGTACTTGCATGGTATTTTGTTCCAGTATGATATGGTGAACGGTCCTTTGCTCCACCATAGCGAGCCGTAGGCGTAGAAAGAAGTGAGGTATTCGTTCCAGGTGTTCCCGGATGTGTGGTACCAGTCCACGTCGAGGCGGACGTTTGCGCCGAAGCCGCCGACGTTGTTCAGGCGGAACTGCAGGCTGCCGCCCAGGTGGTCGCTCACGCCGTAGTTGACGGTTCGTGTCAGGAACATGCGGTCGCCCAGGTATGTGGTCTCGTCAGTGCGCGGATTGTTGGCGGTTTCATAAGTCGCAGTCAGCGATGCCGAAAATATCTTGTGGGTGTAAGTCGCAGTGACTTCGTATGTGAAGTATTCAGCCACCTTGAGGTCCGGGTTGCCGTTTTGCAGCATGTAGGGTGATGTCTGCTGCGTGTAGTCGGTCAGCGATGTCAGCGAGGGTATCGAGGGTGAGTAGTCGAAACCGGCACGCAGGTTCCACTTGCTGTTGATGTCCCAGGCTGCGGTTACACGGCTTAGGTTGCGGGCGAAGTTGCGGCTGTTCTCGTCGTTTTTTATCCAGTACAGTTTTGCTCCCGACGAGAGGTTGAAATAGACTTTGCCCACCATGAACTCGAAGCCGGCATATACATAGTTGTTGTTTTCGGTCAGTACCGGGCGGTAGTCGGAGTCGATGTATGTGTTTCGGCTGTGCGAAAGAGTGTTCTGGAAGCCGGCGGACAGTTCGGCCCATTCGCCGAATGAGTGGCGGTAAGCCGCTTCAGTAATCAGCGAGCGACGGCGGTTGTCGATATTGTAGTCATACTGCTCGGGGTCATCGGGGTTCATGTAGTATGCGAAGCTGCTGCGGTATTTCTGGCGGCGCATCGTGCCTACCATTTCCACTTCGAGGCTGTTGCTGTCGTTGAAGTCGCGGCGGAAGAAGAGGTCGAGCGAGGGTGTGACATTTTTGTCGCGGCTGTCATTGTGGCTGTCGTATGTGCCGTAATACGTGTCCTCTGTGGTCTTGTCGGTGCGGCGGTGACTCGAGTAGAGGTTTGTGACCAACTTGGCAGAGAAGAGTGTCCCGGCATTTGGACGGTAGTCGTAGCTGAAGTTGATGCGGTTCGACAGGTAGTTGAACGGGTTGCGGTCATGGCTGTTCATGTCTACGCGGAAATCGTCACCGACGTATGACTGCTCTACGAAGTCATACACTTGCTGGTAGTTGCGCCACGAGCCGTTGTAGTTTATGCGGAACTGCGAGGACCCTTGGTGGTATGCACCAGCGGCTTGCCAGTCGCTGAACGCCGTTGTGGGGCAGCCGCGAGCCCACAATGATACATTGCCGCCGTCGTTGCGCTTCTTCAGCGTGATTTTGACAAGCCCCTTGTAGCCCTGGTCCATATAGCGGGCCGGGGTGAGACGGGAGTATTCTATGCGGTTTATGTCTTTGGGATGCAAGGCGTTGACATCCTCCATAGAAGATGGCACGTCGTCAATCAATATCATCGGCGAGCCGCCGTCAACGGACAGGGCGCGGTTGACAGGATCTGCCAACAAGCCCACGAGCGGGAGCTTCTGGAAAAGGTCTATCGTGCTGTGCGAAGCCTTCACATCGTCTGTCGAGGGGTAGACTATCGTGTTCTTTCCGCTGTTGATTATTGATTTAGCCTCTACGGTCACATCCTTGAGCATATTCGCGTCAGGCAGGTAAATGACCAGGTCTTTTATGTCGCCACGGTCGGAGGGAAGCAGCACTTCCGCCGAACCATAGCCGGTGGCGGAGACATTGAGCGTTGCCGCTGCCTTGTTTTTGAGGTTCATGGAGAAGTGTCCGTTGTCGTCTGTGGCAGACTGCACCGTGAGCTGCCCGTCAATCATGACCGAGCAGGTCGCTCCGATGACTTGAGTAGAGTCGCTCTCGGCAAGGACAATGCCGCTGATTTCACGCGCCGCTGCCGTGGCGGTAATGCACGCCAGCGCACACAGCAGCAGACAAAGTTTTTTCATGGACATATCTCGTCTGTATTGGTTTCGACTGCAAATATAGCACAAAAAATCCCATACCCCCCTAAATTTCAGTTAATTGTTTTTGTTAGCGATGAAATCCAGAGAGCGTTTATTCGCCAAAGTGTCGGCAATCAACTGACTGTCAGCTGGTCAGAATTCTGACGTAAAATGGAAGCGGATGTCAGGGAAGTCGCTCTGCGCCATCTGGAGGACATAGTTGCTGTCTGCCATGAACACGTCGCGGCCGTCCTTGTCAATAGCCATGTACTGGCGCTTGCGGGCTTTAAACGCTGCCAGTGCCTTCTCGTCGTCGCTCTCTATCCAGCACGCCTTGTAGAGGCTTATCGGCTCCCAGCGGCACTGCGCTCCGTACTCGTGCAGCAGACGGTACTGTATCACCTCAAACTGCAGTTGCCCGACGGTGCCGATTATCTTGCGGCCGTTGAAGCTGTTGGTGAACAGCTGTGCCACACCCTCGTCCATGAGCTGGCTAATGCCCTTGTCGAGCTGCTTGGCCTTCATCGGGTCTGCATTTTCGATATACTTGAACATCTCGGGCGAGAACGACGGCAGCCCCTTGTAGTGCAGCTTCTCGCCGGAGGTGAGGGTGTCGCCTATCTTGAAATTGCCGTTGTCGGGTATGCCCACGATGTCGCCGGGGAACGCCTCGTCCACAATGCTCTTTTTCTGCGCCATGAACGCTGTCGGCGCAGCAAAGCGCATCTGCTTGCCCTGGCGCACATGCAGGTAGTTGACGTTGCGTTCGAACTTGCCGGAGCATATCTTGACAAACGCGATGCACGAGCGGTGGTTTGGGTCCATGTTGGCGTGTATCTTGAATACGAACCCGGAGAACGCCTCTTCCTGCGGGTACACTGTGCGCTCCACAGCATCCACGGGGCGCGGCTCGGGGGCTATCTCAACAAAGCAGTCGAGCAATTCCTTGACACCGAATGTGTTGAGAGCAGAACCGAAGAACACCGGGGCTATGCTTGCGTCGAGATATGTCTGCTTGTCAAACTCGGGGTATACTCCCTCTATCAGCTCGAGGTCTTCGCGCAGTTTAGCGGCATCGCTCTCGCCGACGAGGCGGTCTACCTCCGGCGAGTTAACGTCGTCGATTTCCACGCGCTCCGAAACACGCTGCTTGTCGGGGGTGAACAGGTCGAGCCCATGCTCGTAGATGTTGTATACGCCCTTGAACTTCGCGCCGATGTTGATAGGCCACGACAGCGGACGCACGCCGATGTGCAGCTCCTGCTCCAGCTCGTCGAGGATGTCAAACGGGTCACGGCCCTCGCGGTCGAGCTTGTTGACGAATATTATCACCGGGGTCTTGCGCATACGGCACACCTCCATGAGGCGGCGAGTCTGCGTCTCAACGCCTTTCGCCACGTCAACGACGATGATGACCGAATCCACGGCAGTGAGCGTGCGGAACGTGTCCTCGGCAAAGTCCTGGTGTCCCGGGGTGTCGAGGATGTTGATCTTGTAGTTGCCGTAGTCAAAGCCCATTACGGAGGTCGCTACAGATATGCCGCGCTGCTTCTCTATCTCCATCCAGTCGGAGGTTGCGGTCTTCTTGATTTTGTTGCTCTTGACCGCGCCGGCAACGTGTATTGCGCCGCCGAATAGGAGCAGCTTCTCGGTCAGAGTGGTCTTGCCAGCGTCAGGGTGCGAGATGATGGCGAACGTGCGCCGGCGGCTGATTTCATGGTTCAGTGTTTCAGACATTTGCGGTATCGGAATCGTCGTTGAAAAGTTCGTTGTTGTAGTCCTTGCGGTAATATGCGGCGAGTGTGGCGAGAAATTTCGAGATGCGAGCGGCAGCGGCGGCAGTCTCGGGCGATATTTCCTTGCCCTGCAGGCGCAGCAGCAGTATGCCGTACATGGCGGTGAACGCGCTCTCTATTTCGCCGCAGCGGTTGTCGCCGGCCTTGGCGCGTATCTCCACCAGGTCGGGCAGCACGTCGTAGTATGCACGCGAATAGTCGGCGTATTTGGGGTCGTCGAGCAGACGGCGGCTCAGGTCGTCGAGGGCTATGATGACATTCTTGTTGAGCTGCAGGTGTCCTGACTGCTGCACTCCCTCGCGGCGCATCATGTCGATGAGCGACTCGTACCATTCGGTCAAATCGCGTTTCTGCTGCTCGTCGAGGCCAGAATACCGGTCTATTATGCCGCTTTTGATACGGTCCATGTCGAGGCCGTAAGCGCGTATGAGGTCTTCCATCTGCCACATGTACAGCAGATACTCGGCGATGTTTTCTCTTTTTTTGCGTGACGCTGTGAACATATATGCTATGGTTGTTTCAGGCAGCCGCACTGCCTGAAAAGCAGTGCAAAATTACTCAAAACCCCGCACCTGTGCAACAAGCCCCGTTTCCACTCAGTAATTCCAGCCGGAATCAAGAGCCGCAAATTCAAGAAGATAAGTGCCGCTTTGATGTTGCCGTCAGCCGTGAATTTTGCAAATTCGGAGGAATTGAGTATTTTTGCAATGCTGCTGGTCTATTGTCAGCAGTGTGCAGCGGCTTGACGTTCCTCAAGCCCGAAACAATAAACAATAATGGATATAACAGAAAATAATGAGAGGGTAATCCGAGCTGTTGTCCGCCAGGCGGTGCAGTCATACGCATCTGGTTTTGCCGACAGGCATATTTCAGAAGTTGATGATCCCGAAGGTGTGATTAACATGAAAATCCACAATGTTTTCATTGCAGCACTCGGACCTGACATACAGTACTATTCCGCGCTTGCTCGCTCCCTTGACAGCAGCCTCGGAAATATGCTCGAGAAGTTGGCTATAAACATCGCCTCATTGAACTATGAGGTAAGCCAACATGTAGAGGGTGAAATATACCAGTCGCAGACAGATTTCATTGCGGAACTGCTCGAGAGGTATAAGAACACGAAAGGGGCGAACCATAAAAAGCCGCAAACAAGCGACTACAAGGGGATAACGCAAATGACAGAGTCTGCCTCACATAGCAAACGCCATGAGAGTGACTACTACCTAAAAGACCCAAATACGGGGATGCACTACCTGATAGAGCTTAAAATAGGCGGAGACCTTGACAGCAAGAAGGCTCGTTCAGAGAAAGAGGCGCTGCTGGAGCAGTATTGCATACTTGCAAATGGTCTCGGCTCTGAAGAGAACATAAGATTGTTCTTTGCCACAGCATACAATCGTTATGGCGAAGGCAAGCCTTGGAAGCAAGGTCGAGTATGCCAATTCTTTGCAGAAGACGAACTGCTTATAAGCAGCAAGTTTTGGAATTTCGTGTGCAAATCCGACAAGGGCTATGATATGATTATAGACGAATATAAGCGGAATGCCCATTATATAGTTGAAGCGTTGGGTCTCATCAAAAATGTTTACCTCCCATGACAGCGTATATGGACAAAACGGACTGGAGAAAACGAGTACTCAACGCTGACAGCAAGGATGTTATAAAGCGGATACCCGACAGTTCCATTGACTTGCTGTTGACAGACCCTCCATACAATTTGGCTCGACATTCCACTGGCAATATCCCCTTGCCGGGGCGTTCTGCAATGAACAATGATGTGGCTGAATGGGATATGGTTGAGTTTAACCCCACAGAATGGGCTGACGAGTTTGTACGCATACTCAAGCCTACAGGAAACCTGTTCATTTTCACGTCATATAATCAACTTGGACGGTGGTATGATTGTCTCGATCATCGGTTTGACACGTCCAATTTCATGATATGGCATAAAACGAACCCCGCTCCGAAGATTTTCAAGGCTGGATTTTTGAACAGTTGCGAGATGATTTTCACGTGCTGGAACAAAAGACATACATGGAACTTTATCTCCCAAAAGGAAATGCACAATTTCTTGGAAAGTCCAATCTGCATGAGGCCTGAACGGTTGAGCAATCCGAAACACCCGACACAAAAACCAGTAGCTATACTAAAAAAAATTATAACCATCTCCTCCAATAAAGACGACATAGTCTTTGACCCGTTTATGGGAGTCGGCTCTACTGGTGTGGCAGCATTGGAACTTGACAGGCGTTTTATCGGCGTGGAACTTGAAAAGGAGTATTATGATGCTGCCAAGGAGCGCATAGACAGCACCGTGAGCAGCATTAATATTTAGTTGATATGCCATACGAAAATGTGACAACCGTTGCCAGTAAATCTGATTTTGGCACTAAGTATTGCTTTCCAAGGCAACAGACGCTTTTTGGAGAGCGCGAAACTGTTATGGGGGAAAACTCCCCTGTTTCTGGCACTGTTTACTCCGGACTGTCTCCGATAATAAAATGGCCTGGCGGCAAAGAGAAGGAGTTGAAATACATAATCCCGAATATCCCCAAGTTTCAGCGTTATTTTGAGCCGTTTGTTGGAGGCGGAGCTGTATTTATGGGCATCGAGGCTCGGGAATACTACATTAATGACTTTTCAAAAGAGTTGATGTGCCTGTATAACAGCATTGCTTCATCTGACAAACAGTTTTTTCACTTCGTGGACTTGATGGATGTTTCGTGGAAAAACGCAGTCGCGTTCTTTGAGAAGAATGGTGCTTTGACAGAAATGTATTTGCAATACAGGAAAGGAATATTGTCATCACCGGATTTGAAGAACACGGTACACAGTTTCTGTGTTGAACGAAAATCTGACATACGGAACATTTCGTCAATTAGAAATAACGAGAGTTCAGATGTACTTGTTAAGGAAATGGAGACCAACATTTTCCGCAAGATGACACGTATGCGCAAATTGGAACTGGAGAAGCATCTGCTGCCTGACGAGGATCTGACAGACAACATTGAAACGGCTATCAAAAGCGCAGTCTATATGTACTATAGACATCTGTACAATGACCGTGTTTTGGCACAGGAAAATCCGATACTCCATTGTGCGCTTTTCTTTTTCATGCGCAACTACGCATATAGCGGAATGTTCAGGTACAGCAGCAAAGGTGATTTCAATGTGCCGTACGGAGGCATTGCCTACAACAGCAAACTGCTTTCAAAGAAAACAGCATATTATAAGTCAGCTCCAGTGTTGCGCCATTTTTCCGATGCGAAGCTGTATAATTTGGACTTCGAAGAGTTCCTGAAGACGGTTGGTCC
Source organism: uncultured Porphyromonadaceae bacterium (assembly GCA_900550645.1). Classification (GTDB taxonomy): domain Bacteria; phylum Bacteroidota; class Bacteroidia; order Bacteroidales; family Muribaculaceae; genus Lepagella. Next base: position 22,879 of record URTA01000009.1, on the reverse strand, counting down.
ATCCAGTGAGGACTTTGTGTTCCTCGACCCTCCGTACGACAGCGAGTTCAGCACATACGCACAACACGACTTCACAAAAGAAGACCAGTCAAGGCTTGCCAAGTATTTGATAAATGAATGTCGTGCCAAATGGATGCTGGTAATAAAGAATACAGACTTCATTTTCAGCCTTTATAACCAGCCTGGCATAAACATACGCAGCTTTGACAAAGAATATGTGGTGAGTTTCATGAACCGAAACGAGAAGAAAGTCACCCACCTGTTGATAACGAACTATTGACAATCGGAGATTGACGTTCGTGATGCTTGGTCAAAGCCAATAAACGGGAATGATATGGATCGTTTAGTTGGAGGATGTTGAGCCGATTTAGAGGCGGCGCAAACATTTTCGGGGCTGGGGCGTTGTATAGGTAAAGCAATTGGTAAGAGTACTCTTCGTGAGAAGGGAAATCTCAGGTTAGTTTGGTTAGATATAGTTTATAATGGAAATTCACAGGGAGAGCCGGCGACGGTTCTCCCTGCGTTTGTTTCGGGTCATTCGAGGTGACGGGCGAGCGAGCGGGCTGTGTAGGCTGTCAGGGCGTTGCCACTGCCGGCGTATTTGTCGACCAGCTGCCGTGCCTCGGGGCGGTGTTTCAACAGCCTGAAACAGAGCATGTCCCCCTCTTCGGGTGTCTGCACACCGAGCATCAGCTGCTCGGCGCGGGCAGCGTCGGTGTCTCGCGGGAACAGGTAGCATGCCAGCAGCCGCGACTCGCGCACGTTCCGGTCAGCCCACAGAGCCTCTGCCAGCTCTGCAGAGGGTGTTAGCTGGCGGGCTATGGCCGCTATCTGCGGCACGTTCAGTCCGAATAGTACCTGGCAGGGCGAGCCGGCTCCGCGCAGCTGTTCGGCGAGGATGCCGTTGCGGTATGCGAAAAACTGCTGCTTGATGCCGCGCAGCGTCTCGTTCAGTTCAGTGTCGTTCATGTCATCGGTTTATTTGCCAAAAGTCCCCGGGGCGGAGATGCCCCAAGGACTTTTGTATCGGGTGAAACGTGTGTTCGCTTACTTGAGGGTTGAGAAGTCGCGGCTGAGGCGGAGCATCTGGTCAACATAGCTCTCGGTGTAGTCGAGCGTTATGTCGGTTATGTTGCCGTTAGCGTCGTAGGTGACGTTGTATTTCGGGTTTACAAATCCACGGTAGGGAGGTATGTTGAGCTTCTGTATGCGCTCGAGGACTTCCTTGTGGAGTTTGGGGTCAACCTTTACAGCATACTTGTTGATGAGGTCGTTGCCGGCCTTGTAGTCGCCTTCGCTCTTGATGCGCTGTATCTCGGCGAGGAGGTCAGCGATGAGTGCACGCATCTTCTTGTAGTCGTTTATCTTGACGAAAGTCTTGCCTTTCTTCTTGACGAGTTCGACCACCTTGTCCTTCTTGCCCTTGTCGAGGATGTAGCGGGCGATGAGCTGGCGGTTGCGCATGTGGGCCTCCTCGATGTCCTTGCCCGGCTCGATGCGGTTGAGCTGTGTCATGAGGCCGTTGAGCATATACTTGTAGTATTCGGCCTTGTAAGCGTCGGGATTGTCGAGGATGCCGAGTTCGATGAGTTTCGGGTCGGCGAGGTAGTAGAGCGCGAACAGGTCGGCGCGAGCCTCTTCGAGAGCAGAACCGTTCTCTTTGAGAGCGTCAGGGTCAACGCCCGGCATGAGCTGGCCTGAAGCGTGGCCGAGGCACTCGTGCAGGTCGGTGTGGAGCATGTCGGTGATGTAGAGGTAGTCCTCCATGAGCTTGCGTGTAGGCTCATCGATTACGAACTCCTCGTTGAAGCCGTTGCCGTGCGAAGCCATTTCGTAAGCCTCCGTGATGTTCTCGAGTGTTACCGACTTGGAGCCGTGAGCAGCGCGTATCCAGTTGGCGTTGGGGAGGTTGATGCCGATAGCCGTTGAGGGGTATGCGTCGCCGGCGAGCATAGCAGCGGTGATTACCTTGGCAGAAACGCCCTTGACGTGCGGCTTGCGGAAGCGCGGGTCAACGGGAGAATGGTCCTCAAACCACTGCGCGTTGCTTGAGATGGTCTCTGTGCGAGCTGATGACTTGGCGTTCTTGAAGTTGACGTATGATTCCCAAGAGCCAGTCATGCCGAGGGGGTCGCCGTAGCTCTCAATGAATCCGTTTACGAAGTCGATGTCGCTCTTGGTGTCTTCTGCCCAGAGTATTGAATATTCGTCAAAGAGCTTGAGGTCGCCGGTTACGTAGAAGTCTATGAGCTTGGTGATGTACTGGCGTTGCGCGTCGTTTTCAGCCACGTTCTTCGCCATGTCGAGCCAGTAGATGATCTGCGCGATAGCCGGGCCGTAGAGGCCTGTGAGGTGGTATTTCTCCTCAACCACTTTGCCGTCCTTCTTGACCACCTTGGCGTTAAGGCCGTATGAGATGGGGGTCGGGTCGTTGGGGTCTTTGATTTTGGCGTAGTAGTCTTCCACTTCTTTCTGTGTCACGCCATCGTAGAGGTTGAATGCAGAGGTTGCTACAACGTCCTGGGTTCCGTCCTGGTTCACGCCCTTGGCGAGGAGCGTGGGGTCGAAGATTACGGGGACGAGCGTCTCGATGAGCTGCTCGCGAGTCTGCTTGCAGCAGAGGTGCAGCTTGTCAGCCGGCAGCGCGTTCACCTGCTCGATGAAGAACTCCTTGGAGAACTCGGGAGTGAACTTGTCGGTAGAGTAGTGGTGGTAGATGCCGTTGCCGAACCATACCTGCTTGAGGTATTTCTCGAAGGCCTTGAAGTCTGCGGAGTTCTTGTCGCCGTTGTAAGAGGTGTAGATAGCCTCGAGTACGCGGCGTATCTGCAGGTTGTACTTGCCGTGCTGGTCCCAGATGATGTCGCGGCCGGCCTGTGCAGCTTGCGAGAGGTAGTAGAGCATCGTTTTCTGTTGCAGTGAGAGGCTGTTGAAGTCAGGCACCTCGTAGCGGAGCACCTCGATATCGGCGAACCGGTCAACGTGGTAATTGAAATCCTTGTTCTCGACTGCGTGGAGACTCAGGGTCATGCAAGAACCCAGAATCATGGTCGGAATAAGTTTGTTCATGAATTTGATTTTTATGTGTTATGTGTTGTGTTTCTTGGGGTTGAGAGTGTCATTCGACATACAGGACAAGCCCCTTGAGGTATTCTCCCTCGGGGTGGCAGATGTCTATGGGATGGTCGGCCGGCTGCGACAGCTGGTGGAGTATGCGCACATGGCGCTGTGACTGCGCTGCTGCGCTGAACACCGCGAGGCGGAACTGCTCGCGTGTCACAGCCTGCGAACACGAGAAGGTGAAGAGGATGCCGCCGGGGCGTATCTTCTCGAAAGCCTTGGCGTTCAGTCGCCGGTAGCCTATCAGCCCGCGCTTGATGGCAGAGCGGTGCTTGGCAAACGCCGGCGGGTCGAGGATGATAAGGTCGTATTCGCCGTCGGGCATGTCTGCAAGATACTTGAATGCGTCAACGGCGTGTGTGGTGTGGCGCGTGTCGCCGGGGAAGTTGGCCTCCACATTAGCGTCGGTGAGCGCAGCCGCCTTGGCTGACGAGTCCACCGAGTCCACTTTCAGCGCGCCTCCGCGCATGGCATAGACGGAGAAGCCTCCGGTGTAGCAGAACATGTTAAGCACGTTGCGCCCGGCGGAGAGGCTCTCGAGCAGGCTGCGGTTGTCGCGCTGGTCGATGAAGAAGCCGGTCTTCTGCCCGCGCAGCCAGTCGATGTTGAAGCGCAACCCGTTCTCGACGGCTATGCAGCCGTCATATTTGCCCACGATGTAGTCGTTCTGCGGGTCGAGGTGCGCCTTGTAGGGAAGGGTAGTCTCGCTCTTGTAGTAGACATTGCGTATTCCCGCGCCGTCGAGTTCTGTGAGCGCGTCGGCTATTGCCATGCGGTCGAAGTGCATGCCCGGCGAATGGGCTTGCATCACGGCGGTGTCGCCGTAAATGTCGATTATCAGGCCAGGCAGGAAATCCCCCTCGCCGTGCACGAGACGGTAGCAGTTGTTGTCCTCGCGCATCAGCCCCAGCGAGTGGCGCAGCGCGAATGCGTCACGCAGCCGCCGCGCATAGAAATCGTCGGCAATGTCTTCTGCTCCGAACTGTAGCATACGCACGGTGATGCTGCCTATCTGGAAATGCCCGATTCCTATGGTCTCGCCTTCGGCAGTCACCACACGCACGCGGTCACCCTCCTCGATGCCGTCGTCCATGCGTGCGACTGCTCCGGAGAAAACCCACGGGTGAAAACGCCGCAGCGATTCGTCTTTTCCTTTTTTGAGTACTATATCCTTATATGCCATGGTCTTGTGTGTCGTTGAGGGGTTATTTGAACAGACGGATTATGTCCATGCCGTTGGCGTAAATGAGCAGTCCAAGCAGCAGTATCATGCCCACCCATTGCGCATATTCGAGGAACTTGTCGCTCGGCTTGCGGCGGAATATCACCTCATAGAGCAGGAAGAGGACGTGTCCGCCGTCGAGTGCCGGTATCGGCAGTATGTTCATGAACGCGAGAGCTACGGAGAGGAATGCTGCTATGTTCCAGAACGCCAGCCAGTTCCACGACTCCGGGAATATGCTGCCTATCGCACCGAAACCGCCGATGCTTGTCGCTCCCTCCTTAGTGAAAATCAGTTTCATAGAGGAAACGTATGATGTCAGGCGGTTCACGCCGAGCTCAATGCCGCGCGGTATGGACTGGAAAATGTTGTAGCTAATCTGTTCTGACTCGAAGAACTCTGCGGGGTTGATTTCGAGGCCGATGCCCATCTTGGCAGCGTCATTCAGGTGGACTTTGGTGCGGACGGTGTCGTTGCCGGCACGCAATATGGTCAGAGTAACATCCTTGCCTCCCTTGCCTTCAAGAGCGGGGAAGAAACGGTCGAGCGACGGTGTAGCAATTGTGTCTACGGCTACAATTCGGTCGCCTGTCATCACGCCTCCTTTGGCTGCACCCTCGCCGGTAACGACTTGTGTCACACGCACCGGGAGGCGGTATGTCATGAAATTGATGTTAGTCTTGCCCGCTTTCATCTCCTCGTCGAGGCGGAAGATGAATTTTTCGGGTATTTTGATTTGCACGGTGTCCTTGCCGCTGCGCAACACTGTTACCTCCGAGGCCTGTACCATTGACATGGTCGCCTTGTTGGGGTCGTCGAGGGCCTTGCCGTCTGCCGTCAGCGGAACATCTCCGTCACAGAAGCCGATTTTTTGAGCTGCCGGCGAGTACACCATACCCATTTTAGCCTCATTGAAAGGCACATACTGCTCTCCTTCGGCAAAGACGATGCCCGCGTAGATGACAATGGCGAGGATGAAGTTGAACAGTACGCCAGCCACCATCACCAGCAGCCGCTGCCATGCCGGCTTGCTGCGGAACTCCCAGTCCTTGGGCGGCTGTTTCATCTGTTCCGTGTCCATGGACTCGTCTATCATGCCGGCTATCTTGCAGTAGCCGCCCAACGGTAGCCAACCGAGCCCGTATTCCGTGTTGCCCCAAAAGGACTTCTTCTCCGGCGTGTCGTCGTCCTCTTCGCGGTATTGGGACAGCTTTTTCTTCTTGTTGAAAAAGCCGATGTACCGCTTCGGGAACCATTTTACTATCGAGAACCAGGGGTTGAAGAATATGTAGAACTTTTCGACCTTGATGCCGAAGATGCGGGCGAAGAGGAAATGCCCGAACTCGTGGATTATCACGAGTATGGCAAAGGCGAGGATGAGTTGTGCTGCTTTTATCAGGAATGTCTCCATTAATGCGGGGATGTTGTGTGTGTTTACTTGTTGTGTATTCGTTTGACAATCTCTGCGGCGCGTGCGCGTGCCGACTTGTTGGACTGCACCAGGTCGTCGAGGGTTATGCTCTGCAAGAACTGCTCTTCCGCCATGGCCTGTGCCACCACTTCTGGCATCTGTGTAAACCGTATCTCGCCGCGCAGGAACGCGGCTACGGCTATCTCGTTGGCGGCATTGAGCACGCACGGCTTGTTGCCGCCGGTGGCAATAGCGTCAAAGGCGTATTGCAGCAGCGGGAACTTCCGCCTGTCCGGCTCTTCAAACGACAGGGTGCCGTAGCGCGACAGCGACAGCCGCTCCATGTGCGGTGCGGGCAATCGGTCCGGCCATCCGAGCGCGTACTGTATGGGCAGGTGCATGTCAGGCACTGCCATCTGCGCCATTACCGAGCCGTCCTGAAACTCGACCATCGAGTGTATGACCGACTGCGGATGCACCACGATGTCAATGCAGTCCGTCGGACAGCCGAAGAGCCAATGCGCCTCGATCATCTCAAACCCCTTGTTCATCATTGATGCCGAGTCAATGGTCACTTTCGCCCCCATGTCCCAGTTGGGGTTGTGAAGAGCCCGTTCCACGGTTACGTTTTCCAGCTCCTCCGCAGTCAGCGTACGGAACGGGCCTCCGCTTGCGGTAAGTATGATGCGCGAGGCCTCGCGTGTACGCTCGCCGTTGAGACACTGAAATATCGCCGAGTGTTCGCTGTCAACGGGAAGTATGCGTGATTTGGAGCGAGACAGGTGGTCATTGACTATTTCGCCGCCTACAACGAGAGTTTCCTTGTTGGCGAGGGCGACGGTCTTGCCGGCATCGATAGCGGCAAGTGTGGGGACGAGGCCGCTGTAGCCGACAAGCGCAGTGACGACAGTGTCTGCACAGCCGTCAGCAGCGACTTCGGCGATAGCGTCCGCGCCGCCGCGCACCTCGATGCCCGTGCCGAACAGGTCGTCACTCACACGACGATACGCCTCATCGTCTGCCATGACGACTATGCGCGGACGGAACTGACGCGCCTGACGGCATGCCAGCTCCGCGTTGCGGTTGGCAGTCAGTATCTCGGCACGGAACAGCGACGGGTTGTCCGCAATGATGTCCAACGTCTGCGTCCCGATGCTCCCGGTGCTGCCGAGTATGGATATTCTCTTAGGCTGATTGTCCATGGTGTAGTTTGAAATGCGAAATTACTAATTTTTCGGCGAATAACGAAGAACCACTCCTTAAATATATCTGACACCGGCATGGCTCTGTGCGGTTTTGGCGTGATTAGTTTGCCACCTCGCTGATTTTATATAATTTTGCACGTCAAACAGGCATCCGCTTGCGGATGCCTACATACATAGTACCGAACTGACCATGAAAAAACTGACTACGACAGCGGTGGCACTGGCAGCAGCCTTAGCCCCCGTTGCAGCCCAGGAGGCGGACAGCCTCGATGTGAAACCCTCGCTGCGTGTGCGTGCCGAAGTGCGTGCCGATTTCCAGCAGCAGTGGGACGACGGCGAGTTGAACCGCCCCGAGTCCGGCTTCAAGGGGAAATACCTGAACATTTACCTTGACGGCAACCTGAACCGTCATTTTTCGTATGCTATCAAGCACCGTCTCGACAAGTCGGCTACAAAGCATGACTTTTTTGAGGCAACGCCGTGGGCGTATATTACATACCGTCCCATTAACGAGGTGGAAATCTCTGCGGGCAAGCAGGTGGTCTGCATCGGCGGCTACGAGTATGACCGCTCTCCGGCCGACATATTCTTCGCTTCTGAATACTGGAACAACATCTCGTGTTACCAGTTCGGCGTGAGTGCGGCTTACAATTTCGGCAAGGACAAAATCACTTTCCAGGTGGTTCAAAGTCCGTTCCACATGTCGGACAACGGCAATATGTATGCCTACAACATCCAGTGGAACGGCCACCACGGCCCGTGGCAGACTATTTGGTCGGTCAACCTGAGCGAATATGCACGCGGACATTACATACCCTATATCTCGCTCGGCAACAAGTTCAATTTCAATCCGTTCACTCTCGAACTCGACATCATGAACCGCCCCTCGCGCCACACGTCATTCCTCAGCGACTGCTCGATAATGGCCGATGCCGGCGTGTATGCCACCCGCTGGCTGCGACCCTTCGCCAAGTTCACCTACGATGTCAACCGTGACAACTACGGCGACCTGTGCGTCCTCCCCGGCACAGAAATCAAGACCGTGGGCGGCGGTTTCGAGGCGTGGCCGCTCCTCAAGAAGAACATGGAGGTGCGTCTGCACGCCGACCTGTGCTATTCATGGGGCAAGAACGGCAACCCTTACGGCGTGATGACCGACAAGCGTCTGTGGCTCAACCTCGGCGTGACATGGAGCATGACCCTCTGCGATATTAGATCCAAGTAACCAACCATTATCCAACCAATATCATGGGAAAACCAACCCCGAAGGCGAATGGCAAACGCCGTCGCATTTCGATGCCGCAAGGCGTGATGTGCCTGCTCATCGTCTTCCTCCTCTTCGGATACCTCGGCTATGCCATGGGTGTCGCCCCGATGATGAAAACGCTCATGTATACGGCGCATGACCTGCTGCTCAACACGGTGTTCTTCCTCCTCTCTGTCTGCGTGCTTACGGGCGCGCTCGGCCGGGTGTTTGTGGAGTTCGGCGTTGTTACGCTGATCGAGAAGCTGCTGCGCCCGATCATGAAGCCGATATTCAACCTCCCCGGCGTGGCGTCGCTTGGCGCGGTAATGACGTTCCTCAGCGACAACCCGGCAATCATAGCCCTCTCCAAGGACAAGAAATTCAGCCAGTACTTCAAGAAATACCAGCTCATTTCGCTTACCAACTTCGGCACGGCTTTCGGCATGGGCCTGCTCGTCATCGTCTTCATGGTTGGGCAGGGCTATATCCGCGAGCCGCTCATCGGTTTTGTTGGTGCAGTTGTAGGCTGTATCGTCAGCACGCGCCTGATGCAGCGGTTCGTTGTCAAGGCTTACCCTGAATACAAGGAGCAGAACGCTGTTGACGAACAGGATCTGCAAGAAGAGGAGAAGGAGCATGAGGAAGAAGTGGAGAAGGAGTCGCTGTTCACCCGTCTGCTCAACGCGCTGCTCGACGGCGGCAAGAGCGGTGTCGAGGTGGGCATGTGCATCATTCCCGGCGTGCTGCTCATCTCCACGTTTGTGATGATGTTCACTTTCGGTCCTGGCGCAGACGGCACATACGACGGTTCTGCATATCAGGGTGTTGAACTGCTGCCGTGGCTCGCCGGCAAGATCAGTTTCGTCTTCGACTGGCTCTTCGGCTTCGGCGACCCGCACCTCATCGGCTTCCCCATTACCGCCCTCGGCGCAGTGGGTGCGGCTCTCGGCCTTGTCCCGAAGTTCATGGCCGAAGGGTGGATAGACGGCAACGCGATAGCTGTGTTTACCGCTATCGGCATGTGCTGGAGCGGCTACTTGAGCACCCACACCGCCATGCTCGACTCGCTGGGCTACCGCAAGCTGACATCCAAGGCCATCGGCGCGCACACCATCGGCGGCATCGTTGCCGCTATCGTGGCGCACTGGCTTTATGTGCTGGTGTCGCTCATTATGTGACGCATTTATTGTGATACATTGATATGTTGTGGGGAGGGCTGGCTTTTTTGTTTGCCCTCCTCGCAAAGTTTTATTACCTTTGTCACTGCATACAAAAATGACATTGCAATGACACTGACAGAACGATTTTTGGACTTCGTGCGCTTTGACACACAGAGCAGCGAAACAGCAGAATGTACCCCGTCAACGCCTAAGCAGATGGTGTTCGCACGCCACCTGCAGGAGATGGTGAAGGGCATGGGGCTGACTGATATAACACTCGACGACAACGGATATCTGATGGCTACGCTGCCTGCCAACACAGACAAGAAGCTGCCGACTATCGGCTTTATCGCTCACATGGACACAAGCCCCGACATGAGCGGCGAGAATGTGAAGCCGCGCATCGTCAAGGCTTACCCTGGCGGCGACATTGTCCTCAACGAGGAGCAGAAGATTGTCCTCAGTCCGGCGGATTTTCCCGAGATGAACGACTACATAGGCCAGGATCTAATAGTCACCGACGGCACGACGCTGCTTGGTGCTGACGACAAGGCCGGCATCGCCGAGATACTCGATGCTGTGGCATGGCTGCAGGAGCATCCCGAGGTGAAGCACGGCAAGATACGCATCGCTTTCAATCCCGACGAGGAAATCGGCAAGGGTGCGCACAAGTTTGACGTTGACTTGTTCGGCTGCGACTGGGCTTACACCATGGACGGCGGCGCAATCGGCGAACTCGAGTACGAGAACTTCAACGCTGCTGCCGCTCGCCTCACATTCCAGGGGCGCAACGTGCACCCGGGCAGCGCAAAGAACAAGATGATCAACGCCATGCTCGTTGCCCATGAGTTTGTGGCAATGCTGCCCGCTGCCGAGACTCCGGCTCACACCGAGGGCTACGAAGGCTTCTACCACCTCGTCGGCGTGGAGGGCTCTGTGGAACAAGCGGAACTCGTGTTCATCATACGCGACCACGACCGCGACCGCTTCGAGGCTCGCAAGCGCGAAATGGAACGCCTTGTGCGTGTCATCAACGAGCGTTATGTAGGCTGCTGCACACTCACGCTGAATGACCAGTACTACAATATGCGCGAGAAAATCGAGCCGGTGATGCACATCATCGAGACTGCCGAGAAGGCTATGCGCATGAGCGGCGTTGAGCCCAAGGTGCAGCCGATACGCGGCGGCACAGACGGTGCGCAGCTGTCGTTCAAGGGTCTTCCCTGCCCGAACATTTTCGCCGGCGGACTCAACTTCCACGGCCGCTATGAGTTTGTGCCTATCCCCTCAATGGAAAAGGCAGCGCAGGTGGTGGTCAACATCTGCCGCCTTGTGGCTGAATGACATACCGTAATCAGACGCGAAACACACGCATGAAGCGGCTGATAGTAATAACAGGGCCGACTGCCTCCGGCAAGTCGGCTCTTGCTGTTTCCCTGGCGCAGATGCTGCACACCGAGATAGTGTCTGCCGACTCGCGCCAGGTCTTTCAGGGCATACCCATAGCCACGGCAATGCCCACGCCAGGGGAACGTGCCGCCGTGCCTCATCACCTCATCGACTTCCTTCCGCTGGACTGCTATTACAGTGCCGCGCAGTATGAGCAGGACGCGCTGGCGTGTCTGCGCCGCATATTCGCGACACGCGACTATGCAGTGGTCTGCGGCGGGTCGATGATGTATGTGGACGCGCTGTGCAACGGCATTGACGAGCTGCCGACTGTCCCCGACGCTTTGCGCCGCTCGCTTATGGCACAGCACGCCGAATACGGCGACGACTGGCTGCGCATGAGGCTTCTCGCCCTCGACCCGGAGCATTACGCCCGTGTTGACCTGATGAATGTCAAGCGCGTTTTCCACGCCGTAGAGGTCAGCGAGGCTGCCGGCGTGCCGTACTCATCGCTGCTGGGCAAGGCTCGCAGGGGGCATGACTATGACGTGCTGAAAGTGCAGACCACGATGCCTCGCGATATGCTTTTCGACCGCATAAACCTTCGCGTGGGGCAAATGGCAGAGCAGGGGCTTGTCGAGGAGGTGCGCAGCGTGGCTCACCTGCGGCATCTCAACTCGCTCAACACCGTAGGCGTGAAAGAGATATTGCGCTACTTGGACGGCGAATGGGACTTGGAGACTGCCCTGTCGCGCATGGCGAAAAACACTCGCGTATATGCCAAGAAGCAAATGACGTGGTTCAAGCGCGACCCAGACATCGTGCCGCTCGACATGACGCAGCCCGACCCCACTACGCGCCTCGCCGAAATGGCAAGGTCCAGATAATCTGAGAACTCTGAGATCTCTGAGAACTCCGAGAACGAGATGAAAAAAGAGGCGTGCCGCAGTTGGCACGCCTCTCCTGTGTATTGGTAGTCTGCAGATTATCTTACGATGACCTTGTAGACCTTGCCGTCAATGTTGACGATGTTCACGCCGGCCATTGCCGGGATTGTCATGTTGGCAGTACCCTTGCCGGAGAAGATTACCTTGCCGGTTGTGTCAGCTACTGTCATGTTCATGCCTTCTGCTCCGGTCACGAGGATTGCGCCGTTTGTTCCGAATACGTTCACGCCGCCGAGCAGTGTCTCCTCAACGCCGGTGTCAGGATTGGCCTTGACTGAGTATGACTTGATGAGCGCGTAGTCAGCTGAACCGTGGATGAAGTTGTTGTAGATCATGATTTCCACCCAAGGACGGTTGAGCAGGTCGGCGGGCAGTGTGAATGAGTATGTAGCCCATCCGTCGCTTTCACGCACGAGGTTGCCGACGAGCTGGCGGTCAGTGCCGAATGTGCGTGCGTAGACAGCCATTGTCGGGGTTGTGTTCTCGGTCATGTATGCATCGATAGTGAATGTCACGCCAAACTCAGCGTTGGTAGTTGCGAAGAGCGGCAGCACGATGCCGGAGTCGCCGGAGTTGGCTGTGGTGTGGCCTACGAGTACTTTCTGTCCGCCTTCGAGAGCAGCAGCTTCGAATACATTGCCCGGGAGGTCGAGAGACCATGACGGAGCTGTGGTAGAGGTGGAAAGTATGTATGTCACAGGCTGGTCAAGCTGGCCGTTTGTGAAGTTCTCCTCAACGGCGAGGGTCTTGGGTTCACCTGCGAGTGCAGTTACTTCTGTCTTGGACGAATTGGTAGAAGGCGAGTTGTAAGCCTCGATGCAGAGTTTCACGAAATCGAGAGGAGTGCCTGCAGATACGCGGTATTCGTATGAAGTGCCGGCGAGGTGCTCGACTGCGTACCAGTCTTCGTCATCCTCATCATATTCAGACACGCGGTACATCATAGCGGAGGGGTTGACCACGCCGCCGTTGATGCCCTCGGTCACGGGTTCCCATTCGAGCAGCACGCCCAGCCCGTCCTCGGAGACGTCAACCTTGGTGAACTTCGGCGCTTTGGGAGTGTCAAGGCCGCAACGTGCAGAAACCTCGGATATTTCGCTCGAACCGGCAGCGTTGGCAACGCTCACTGTAATGTTGTTTACGCCGTTGATGGCGGCAACGGTAGTGGAAATATGTGCGCCGGGCAGGCCAGTAACAGTCTTGCTTTCAGCCGGTGTAGTTATGGTGGCTGTCAGCTCTTCTTGCGTGTCGAGCTGTTGCTCAGAGCGTTTTTTCAGAGGCATGTCAAACTCTACGGTTGCAGAGAGTGCGCCGGTCTGGTCGGGCATAGCCGTCAGGTTGTTGACTGCTCCGGGTGAGTCGTCTGACGTTGCCTGTGCTATTGTCAGGCTTTGGATGTACAGGTTGTATCTGTCTGCGGGCGACTTGGCATGGATGCCGACATAGTATCTGCCGGCAGCGGGGACAGTGAAGTCGTTAGTTTTGTTTACGGTGTTTGAGCTCTTGAATTCCGGAACATCCAGTATGCACTGAGTCATTGCCGAGATTTCGGGAGTTGTGCCGATGAATATGTCAAACGCCTCTGCAAAACTGGAGGTCTTGGTGTCTACCGAGATATTGTATGTCTTGGAGGCATCCGGGAAATAGATAGGCAGTGTGATAGCCCAGTCGTCTGCCTGGTTACTGCTGTGGTATGTGTATTTCAGGCCGCTGGCGTCGTATGCCCATGTCTTGCCGTCATTGTTGTTGTCGATGATTGTCAGGTCGCTAACGTCCTCTTCAGTGAAGCGGGTGACGAACGGCAGCGTGTACTGGAACGAAGACGGGCGTGTCACGGTAAATGTCTGCTCCACCTCCGGGCTGGTCAGCTCTGTGCCGTCAGCCTTGGAGTAGTATGCGTATGCAGATACGGTGTGCTGGCCCTTGGAGAGGGTCAGAGGAATGTTGACAGTCGCTCCGGGAGCGCCGCTGATATACTTGTAGATCGGGTATTCCTCGCCAGAGACAGTGACCTTGGCTGACACTTCAGAAACAGCGATGTCAGTGCCTGTCATTGTCTTGGTCGGCAGAATAACGTCTATCGAGCCGTCAAAGCCGTCAAAGCTGATTGTGCCGATCTGCGGTGCCAGCGGGGTGAGGTCGTCGATTTTGTTCACTCTCATCTCGCGTGCAAACAAGAAGCTGCGGCCCTTGGGCGAGGTGGCGTGCAGCCCGACATATACAGTCTTGGGCGCATCGGTGGTGAACAGCCCCTTTTTCTGCACAAACTCGTCGCTCGTGCACTCATCGTTGATTGTGATGATAGGTGTTGCCGCTGCCATTGCCTCTACGTCGGGGGTGTCAGCGATTACCACTTCCATGCTTTCGGCAGAATATTTCGTGCCGAACATCATGGAGAACTCATACAGGCCTGCCTGGTCGCAATTGATGGCAGGCAGGATGCACCAGTCGTCGGCGTCTGCCGTGTATGAATAGTTGTAGCGGACAGCGGTCTTGTCCTTGTTAACTCCTCCGTTCTCTACAAACTCCCATGTCGGGGTCGACTCGTTGTTGTTGATGATGGTCATCACGGAGAAGTCGTCCTCGTCCGGCTCGATGTACACGGGCACCGACATCGGGATGTTGATGAGCTTGGTGACACGGAAAGTCTCGGATGCTGTTCCCGACACCTTGTCCACGCCGTTGGCATTTATAGTGGCTTGCGCAGTCACTGTGTGGAATCCGCGCTCGAGTGTCATCGGTACTGCTTTCTCCTCGCCAGGGGTGCAGATGAACGGAGACCCTTCGACTGCTGTGCCGTCTACCTTGACGTCAAGGGACACATTGCCGGTTATCTCGTCGCCCTGATAGTTCTGTGCCGGGGTCTTGATGGTGACTGTGCCTGTCTGGCCCGTAAAGTCTATGGACTTGATTTCCGGTGTCATGGGAAGCGTTTTGTCTATCGCCTCGAGCTTCACGTCCTTGACCCATACATAATACTTGTTGGCTGCTGAATACGCATACAGGCCGATATAGTAGTCGCCCTCTGTGTCGATTGTGATTTCAATGCTTTCAGTCACATCAGTCTGGTTGCAGTAGCCCTCATGCTGTACGAGGGTCTTGGTCATTGCCTCTGCTGTCTGTGCCGTGCCCAGGCAGATCTTGAAGTTCTCTGCATCAGTCTTTGTCTTGAATGTGGCGTAGAACTTGTACGGACCCGGTGTGAGGTGTATCGCCGGGAGCATGCACCAGTCGTCTGCAGCGTAGTTGTAGCTGTACAGTGACTTGAAATACCCATCGCTGTCGTATGTCCAAGTCTTGCCGTCGCTGTTTGCGTCAATGACGAGGCACTCGTTGAACTGGTCTTGTGTCGGGGTGAAGTGGAACGGCACTGTGTAAGCCGTTGTTCCCTCGCCCTCTTCGCGCTGCGGAGCGTTGATGCGCTGGATGCGGGCTACTTTTTGCACTTTGTAGCTCGGCTCCTGTTTGCCGGTCTCTTCAGCCTTCGGCATCGCCGTGTAGGCGACCGCCGATGCTGCCATTGCCAGTCCGGCAAGCATGAATAGTCTGTTTTTTTTCATACTCTTGAAACTCTTGCGCCACCCTGCGGACACTCAATCCGGCTGCTCCCGTTTTGCCACTATAGCCGCACGCTATTGCCCTTGAACGGCGGCTGTGTGCTGGCAAACGTCAATCCCAAGCGGAAAGAAACATCCTAATATCATCTCCGAGGATGACAATTATAAATGGTTGTTTGTATATTCTGGAGATAAAATTAGGCATTAAAGTTGATACACGCAAGCATTTCGCCGATAAATATTTCTTGAAGAGCCGAAAATCGCTCGCTTTGTGTTTTGCAACATATTTCCCTCCAGCGCCAGCTTGCCACTGTCAGCCTTGATTGTCGGAGTCCTCTGAGTACTCCGAGATCTCTGAGAACTCGGAGGTTGCTTGCTGCTTTGAATGTTAAAATTTTGGCGAAGCGGAAACTAAGTTGTAATTTTGCGCTTGCAGACAGTCGCGCCCTGCTCACTGGCCGCGCTCCTGCCTGTAGACATAATGGGAAGCGTTTACTTGACGCTCTTCCTTGACACTTGGAAATCTGGAAAATTTGCAATCACAGTCAAGGAATGAGACAACGGTAGATGCCTTCGATGAATATGTATATATTCGCCTTCTTGCGATGCGCGTGAGCGTGCCGCAGGTGTACGGCATATATGGTATATTCAGCGTGAGGTTTCTGTGGCAGTTGTCCGTTCTACTGTGATGGGCAATTCCAGAGCCTCCGAGTGTGGGACGGACAACAGGTACGGCTCTCACGCTTTCTTTTTTTTGAAGAATAGGTTGGCCCGGTTTTACTATTATGACATTGTGGCTATTGTTACAGCATATTGGCCTTTCTCAATATGGCTCGAGCGGTCCTCACCTGCTTGCTGAAGTCGGTCTTGTTTTTGTCCTGACAAGCCTTGTCCGCTGCTTCAACGAAGCGTTTTGCGTCCTCTCCTGTCAGAGTGGGTATTGCCTTAATTTCTAATGCCATAATGTGTCTTTTGATAATTGTTTGGTGCAAGGTAATTATTTTTCAGGAAAGGGAGCGGAAAATTTCGGGGAAAGATTTTGCAGGGGATTTGCACGGACGGAAATTTTTGTGTAACTTTGCCGTGCAAAACGGCTCGGTGCCGCGTAGCGTTTGCCGCAATAGCTCAGTCGGTAGAGCATTTCATTCGTAACGAAAAGGTCGTGGGTTCGAGTCCCACTCGCGGCTCCAAAAGAGTGCCTCGGGGCACTCTTTTTTGATATAGCACTTAACCAACCAATGACATTATCATGAAAAAGGAATTGAACAGCGCGGCCGCACCGGCGGCTATTGGCCCGTACAGCCAGGCTATCCAGGCCGGCAACCTGATTTTCGTTTCCGGTCAGCTCCCTATCGATGCTGCCAGCGGCGAAATGCCCTCTGACATCAAGGCGCAGACCCGCCAGAGCATCGCCAACATCAAGGCTATCCTCGCAGAGGCTGGCGCAACCCTTGACAATGTGGTGAAAACCACCGTTTTCCTCGCCGACATGAGCTATTTCGGCCCGATGAACGAGGTTTATGCCGAGGAGTTCAAGAAGGTCTATCCGGCACGTTGCGCGTTTGCCGTCAAGGAGCTTCCGAAGCAGGCTCTCGTGGAGATAGAGGTTATCGCAGCCGTATAATCCGCAGATGGTCAGCTGTCTGCAGATAGAAGGCCTCACCAAGTCATTCGGCGACAGGTTGCTGTTCGCCGACATGACTTTGGGCGTATACGAGGGTGACAAAATCGGCATCGTGGCACAGAACGGCGCCGGCAAATCGACGCTGCTGAGCATCATCGCCGGTCGCGAAGACTATGACAGCGGTCGCGTGGTGTTCCGTGACGGACTGCGCGTGGGCTATCTGGAGCAGTACCCGGAGTATGACCCTGAAAAAAGCGTCCTTGCCAACGCGCTGCCGGCTCGCCGCCGTGACGATGCATGGGATTTGGAGGACCGCACCCGCAGCTTGCTCGGCCTCTTCGGCATGCACGACGTTGACCGCCCTGCCGGCACGCTCTCCGGCGGCCAGGTCAAGCGGATGGCGCTTGCGCGGCTGATACTTGACGAGCCGGACATGCTGATGCTCGACGAGCCTACCAACCACCTCGACATCGAGATGATAGAGTGGCTCGAGAACTATCTGTCGCGGCAGCGCGTCACGCTCCTCATGGTTACGCACGACCGCTATTTCCTCGACAAGGTGTGCAACAAAATCATCGAGATAGACCGTCAGGAGATTTTCGCTTACAACGGCAATTTCGACTATTACCTCGAGAAACGGGCGGAGCGGCACGAGGCTATGACCAGCGAGCTGGCCAAGGTCAAGAACCTTCTGCGCACGGAGCTGGAATGGATGCGCCGCCAGCCGCAGGCTCGCGGCTCGAAAGCGAAATACCGCATCGACAATTTCCACCAGCTCGAGCAGAAAGCAGCCGTAAACCTCGCCGAGAGGAATGTGCGCCTCGACGTGAAGTCAACCTATATAGGCAACAAGATTTTCGAGGCGCATGACGTGTGCAAGTCCTTCGGGGACAAGGTGATACTCGACCGCTGGAGCTATACGTTTGCCCGCTACGAGAAGGTGGGCATCGTCGGCGCAAACGGCGTGGGCAAGAGCACGTTCATCAAGCTGCTTCTGGGCGAGCTTACGCCAGACAGCGGCAGGTTTGACATAGGCGAGACTGTGCGCTGGGGCTATTATTCGCAGGAGGGGATGACCGGATTTGACGAGAAGAAAAAGGTCATCGACGCTGTGCGCGAGATAGCCGAAGATGTGCGCATCGACGACAAGACACGCCTCACCGCCTCGCAGTTTCTCTCGCATTTCCTCTTCACCCCCGAGACGCAGCAGAAATACATCTACAAGCTGAGCGGCGGAGAACGCCGCCGCCTCTATCTGGCGACTGTGCTGATGCGCAGCCCCAATTTCCTGATACTCGACGAGCCGACCAACGACCTCGACATAGTGACGCTCAGCGTGTTGGAGGATTACCTCGTCAATTTCCACGGCTGTGTGATAGTGGTGAGCCATGACCGTTTCTTCCTCGACCGCATCGTAGACCACCTGTTCGTGTTCAAGGGCGACGGCATAGTCCGCGATTTCCCGGGCGATTACAGCACCTACCGTCATTGCGTGCTGGCAGAAGAGGCGGAGCTGAAGCGGGCGAAAAGCGAAGCCGCGCCCAAGCCTTCAGCCGCGACCGCAAAGCCGCGCTCGCAGTCGAAGCCTAAGCTGACATTCAAGGAGCGGCGTGAGCGCGAGGAACTCGAAAAGCGTCTGCCTGAACTTGAAGCCGAAAAATCACGGCTCGAAGCTGAAATGTCGTCAGGAGCAATGGAGCATACCGCGCTTGCCGAGGCAGCGGACCGTGTGCAGTCGCTAATTGACGAAATCGACGAGGCGGAAATGCGGCTGCTCGAACTTATGGAAAAGGAAGAGGGATAGCGTTTTACACCAGTATGCTCACGAATATGAAGGCAAAACGAATAATCCGGTTCAACATTGAGGACGAGGCGCACTTGCAGCGCATCGTCAGTGTGCGGCTGCGCTGGTGGACAGCCATTCCTGTGTGTCTTGCTGTATTGGCGGCTGTCGTTGCTCTCGCGGTTATTATAATAATGTATACGCCGCTGAAAACCACGCTGCCCGGCTACCTGCCTCCCAAGGAACGTGCTGCCACTATACAGGATCTTGTCAAAGTAGACTCGCTGCAACGCAAATACGATGTCAACCAGGCATATATAGACAACCTGCTGACAGTCCTAGACCCCGACCGCGCCACGGGCGACTCCGTGAAATGGGCAGAGAAGACCATTACCGCCTCCAAGGACTCGCTGATGCCTACTTCGCGCCGCGAAAAAGAGTTCCGCAGCAAGATGGACGAGCGCGAGCGGTACAATCTTTCGATACTTGCGCCACTTGCCGCCGACGGCATGATTTTCGAGGAGCCTGCGCCGGGGTACACATTTTCCCACGGTTGCGAAAATTCCTATACCTCGCGCATCATAATACCTACGGGCGAACTGATACGCACAGTCATGGACGGCACTGTGGCAGACATACATTTCCTCCCCTCGACAGGCTACTGCATGGTGATACAGCACGGCAACGGCTTTCTGAGCCGCTGGTCACGTATCGGTTTTCCGCTGGTGCAGGAGGGGGAGACGGTGGCAGCCGGACAGGTGATAGCGCCGACAATGTCCGGGAGCGGACGCGATGCTTCATACGCCACCCTTGAGCTGTGGCGCAACGGAACGCGCCTCGTTCCGTTTGCCATACTGAAAAATGAGCGCAAGCTGGCAGCGAAAGTTGACGACAAGGCCTCGCACACCCCTGCCAAATGACGCATACGCCGGCGGCTCGCATCAGCTGCCACGGCGACATCAAACCAGTAGTCAAAACAATATAAATGAATAACTTACAACACGCATGAAAACATTCCTCGAGACAATAGCCAGTGCATACGGCTCGCGTTATACCGACCTCTCGCAGTTTTGCTTCGTGTTTCCGGGACGGCGAAGCGGCTCATTCTTCTGCAAATACCTTGGTTCATCAGCCGCCGGCAAGCCGATGCTTGCGCCGCAGACAGTCACCATCACTGATGTCATGGACTCACTCTCCGGGCGCATCGCCGACAACCGCATCGACCTGCTATTCCTGCTGTTCAACTGCTATGCGGAAATACTCGGCGGCGAGGCTCGTGAGAAACTTAATTTCGACGATTTCCGCCCGTGGGGCGAAACTGTGCTGTCTGACTTCAACGACGTTGACACACACCTTGCCGACCCTGACGAACTGTTCAAGAACCTTGCCGACCTCAACGAGATAAGCACCGACTTCCTGACCGAAGACCAGCGCGAGGTCATGGAGCAGTATTTCGGCATCGAGGCTCCGGCGGAAAAGGCCGGGCAGTTCTGGAAAAACTTCAACAACGCAAAGAGCGGCGAGGAGGGCGTTAAGGGTAAATTCCTGTACCTGTGGCAGACGCTTGCACCGCTGTACCACAAATTCAACGAGCGGCTTGCTGCCGAGGGGCTGTCATACCCCGGCAACGCGGCACGCCTTGCCCTGCGCAATGTCGAGGAGAAAGGGCGCGACATATTGTCGCCGCTGAAAATGGTTTTCGTCGGCTTCAACGTGCTGTCGGCGGTGGAATGGAAGCTGTTCTCGCTGCTGAAGCAGATGACGACTGTCATAGACGGACGCGAAGAGCCGTATGCCGATTTTGTATGGGATTTGACCGGCATTGTCATGCGCGACGACTTCAACAGCGCGTCGCGGTTCGTGCGCCGTGGCATCAAGAATTTCCCGAAGCCCGAATGGCTGTCGCTCGACGGCTGCGAGACATCAGGCATCCCCGAGGAGGTGAAAGTTATATCAACCCCCTCAAATGCCATACAGGCCAAGGTTGCCGGTGCGGAAATAGGCAAATTGCACAAAAAACTGTCAGACAGCCAGTTTGACGATGCGCGTGTCGCTGTAGTCCTCCCTGACGAGAATCTGCTGATGCCAATGGTGTATTCGCTGCCGGAAGCAATAAATTCCGTCAACCTCACCATGGGCTTGCCGCTGCGGCATACGCCGGTAGTGTCATTCGTGTCGCTGCTGCGCCACTTGCAGTCGCGGGCGCAGACCAGCGCGATAGGGGAGCAGTTCTTCCACCAGGATGTAGACGCGCTTCTTGCCCACCCGTTCACACATCTGCTGTTGGGGCAGGAGAAGCTGATGCGCATCAAGGGGCATGTGCAGAAAGACCGCCGGCGGTTTGTGTATGCCTCGTTGCTGAACGGCAATGAAGAGGCTGCCAAAATTTTCCGCCGCTTGAACCACAACGCCTCTTGCGACGAGGTGATAGACTATATCGACTCGCTGCTTGCCGACGTGGCAGCTGCCAGCGTCCGTGCTGCCGCCGCCGACGACACTGCGCACGAGCAGTCTTTGAGCCTCGATAATCTCACGTCCGTACACATAGACTGTTACCGCCGCGCACTGGAGCGGCTGCGCTATGCGTGCCGACAGCGCGGTGTCAACCCGCAGATGAAGAGTGTATTTACCCTTGCAGACCGTCTCATCGCGGGCGAGAAAGTGCTGTTTGAGGGCGAGCCGCTGCGCGGTCTGCAGATTATGGGACTGCTCGAAACACGCTCTATCGACTTTGACCACATCGTCATTCCATCAATGAACGAGCGCATCTTCCCGCGCCGCATGCGTTCGCGTACATTCATACCCGCGTCGCTGCGGACGGCCTTCGGGCTGCCCACGCCGCAGTCGCAGGAATCCATTTTCGCATACTATTTCTACCGTCTGATAAGCCGCGCCCGGTCTGTCACCTTGCTGTACGATGCGCGGACGGTAGGCTCGAGCGCGGGCGACCCTTCACGCTTCATCTTGCAGCTCAAGCACCTGTACGCCAAGGAGGGCATCAATATCGTCCAGGCGCATTTCAACCTCGCGCAGCCGTCGCAGCCGCAGGAAATCGTAATCGAGAAGGACGAGCGCATCATGGGCATCATACGCGAATTTACCGAGCCAATCAATGACTGTGGCTACCCGGTCGACCAAACCAAGAAGTCGCGCACATTTTCCGCCTCGTCGCTGCAGAAATACTTCGGCTGCCCACTCCAATTCTATTTCACCTACCTGCCGGGTGTGAAAATCGAGGAGCCGCCAACGGAATTCCTCTCCGCAATCGATTTCGGCAACGTAGTCCATGACGCGATGATGTGCCTCTATCTCGACGAGGACGAGGACGAGTGCAAGAGATGGCTTGACGGCGGCAAGAAATTGTCTCAGGAGTTTTTTGAAAATTTATTGAACGACAAAAGCTCCGCCATTCCCGACCAAGTGCGCAGGTCAATTAACGAAAAATACCTCAACAGGAAGGATCATCTCGATGCTCCGCTGACCGGCGAACCGGCGATACAGCACTCCATAATCACCCCGATAGTCCGCGACATAGTGGAGATGGACAGCAAACTCACGGATTTGCATATTCTCGACTGCGAGGAGAAAAACTACCTGTCGTTCAAGGTCGATGACGAGCTGACAGTCAATTTCAATTTCATCATTGACCGCATCGACCGCATCACCGAAGAGGGGCAGACCGTATACGAAGAGGGTCAGACCGTATACCGCATAGTGGACTACAAGACCGGCTCGGTGAGTTTGGTGGCAGATGCCGTAGATGACATATTCAACTGCGATGACAATACCAAGTATTTCTTCCAGCTGATGCTCTACTGCCTGCTGGCGCACAAGAGCAAGAAAATGAGCCATATCGCGGAGTTCAAGCCGCTGATATACGATGTCTTGGGTCGTCAGCAGGTAAGCCCCAAATTCGGCACGGCGCGAAACAGGAAGGAGGTGACAGTCGATCACTTCAAATATGAGACCGAAACAGAGACTTGTGATTTGCTGGATGATTTCGAGGCGGTGCTGAAGGCGCGGCTGAAAGAGCTTTTCGACCCGTCGAAGCCGCTGACGCAGACGACGAACACGGCTAATTGCAAATACTGCAAGTTTCGCGCTATCTGCCGCTGCTGACCCGAAGTCATTACGTCAGCAAGGTAGGGACACGGCGTGCCTGAACTGCACCCCAAAAGTTGGACGGGGTAAAAATTAATCTTGTTCAAACATAAC
>URTA01000008.1 GCA_900550645.1 uncultured Porphyromonadaceae bacterium | reverse complement strand
CCGTAGCGGCTGCGGCCTTGGCGATATGTTCGTGCCACAACCAGGGCGAAGCCCGCGACAGCAGAGCCGAAACACAACCCGCCAACGGCAGGATTGCCGATGCGGAGCTCCCCTCAATCCCCGGCGGCATACCCTCACAGGTGAAGCGGTACGAGGGGTACACAGTTTCGTTCAACAAGGACAACGGCACGCCAAACTGGTCGGCGTGGGAGCTGACACGCGACGAGACCGACGGCTCGGTGTCACGCGGAAAAAGCAAATTCTGGACTGACGAGGAAATCAGCGGATGCCGCAGCACCGACGACTACAAACACTCGGGCTATGACCGGGGGCACCTCTGCCCGGCGGCTGACATGAAATGGAGCGAACAGGCGATGCACGACTGTTTCTCTATGGCCAACATCGCCCCACAGGATCATGCCCTCAATTCGGGTGCATGGAGCACGCTCGAAAAGAAGTGCCGCAAGTGGGCTGACCGCGACGGCGTGCTGCTGATAGCCGCCGGCCCGATATACGACAAGGGGGACAACACCCGCATCGGAGAGGGCGGCGTGCGTGTGCCGTCGGCATTCTTCAAAGCCATTGCCGCGCCCTACATATCTGAGCCAAGGGGCATCGCCTTCGTCTACCCGAACATGTCCGCGCCAGGCAATATGCAGAACTACGTAATAACCATTGACGAACTCGAGAAGCTGACCGGCTACGATTTCTTCCCGGCACTGCCTGACGATCTGGAGAAGACAATAGAATCGACCACTTCGTTCAAGGAGTGGGACTATGCCAAATGACCGGCGCAATGGAGAAGACACTGAGCGAGGAGTATTTCGTGTCAGCCAACGAAGCCAACGCACAACGTGAGCTGGCGGCGCACATACTGGTGAGCAACATCATCGACACAGCAACAGCTCACGCCAACGCCTTGCACATCGGCAACCCCGACATGGCGGAAACAGGCGGCGGATGGGTGCTGTCGCGGCTGACAGTAGAGATGGAGCGGTGGCCCAATGTCAACGAGAGCTACCGCCTGACAACGTGGATAGAGAGCTACAACCGCCGCTTCTCGGAGCGTGCGTTCCGCGTGGAGGACTGCCGAGGCAAGACCGTCGGCTATGCGCGGACGGTGTGGATGGTCATCGACACCGCC
This sequence comes from uncultured Porphyromonadaceae bacterium, assembly GCA_900550645.1. Classification (GTDB taxonomy): domain Bacteria; phylum Bacteroidota; class Bacteroidia; order Bacteroidales; family Muribaculaceae; genus Lepagella. Next base: position 74,306 of record URTA01000008.1, on the reverse strand, counting down.
ACACACCGCAGCCTCGGGCTGTCGCACCTGCCGCTCGCCGAGGAGTACATCGACGGCACTCGTGCGCCGATAGAGCGTCAGGCTCGCCAAGCGCCTATATTCGCCGACGGCGAGGCACGTCCTGCTGCCGCACTTGCAGCAACCGCCGACACTCGCGACTACACGTTCCGCTACTGCGACATAGACTTCTACCGCCATGTCAACACGGTGCGGTACATCGCATTGCTGCTCAACCAGTTCACTCTCGAGCAGATGGACGCATCGCGGCTGCGAAGGCTTGAGCTGTCGTTCATGCAGGAAGCGGTCTACGGAATGACCGTTGACATCATGCGGCATGACCACGAGGACGGCAGCGGAGCGACATTCACGCTGTGCCAGCAGGGCAACCATGCGCATCCGCTGCTTTTTGCCCGTATGTTCATGCGTCCTGCAAACGCAATGTGACTTTGCACTAAATGTGCAGCGCGACCGATGTAATTTTGCATTGTAATCAAAACACAGTCACCATGTCACACTGCACGCACGACCATACCCACTCCCCTCTCCATGAAGGCGGCTGCCACTGCCACGACCATTGCCATTCGCACGGCCATGAACACAGTGACGGCACTCACAAGCCGTCGTTTAAGGCATTCATTCCGGACATACTGTCGGGACTGCTGCTCGCCGCCACGGCATTGCTCGCCCACCTGGGTGAAATCAGCGGTGCATTGCCGCTGTGCTTGTTTCTCGTTTCAGCAATAGTGACCGGGCTGCCCATAGTCATCGACGGCTTTGGCCAGTGGCGGCGCGGCGACCTCATGAACGAGTACACGCTGATGATACTCGCAGCTATATGCGCATTCTGGATAGGTGAATACCCCGAGGGCGTGGCGGTACTGCTATTCTACAGCTTCGGCGAGAAACTGCAGGACAGGGCGTCCGAGAAGGCTCGCGCCCACATACGCGGACTGGTAGACAAGATGCCGAAAACCGTGTCGGTGGTCAATGCCGACGGCAGCATCGCCGAGATGCAGCCCAAGGACGTGGCCGAGGGGTCTCGCATCCGCGTAAAACCGGGTATGAGGGTTGCCCTTGACGGCGTGCTGGAGGGCGAAGACGCCATATCGTTTGACACGTCCGCAATTACCGGCGAGGCTGTGCCGCGCACCGTATCCCCCGGCGAGGCCGTCCAGTCCGGACTTATCCCCGTAGACCGCGAAGCAACGCTGACCACAACCTGCCGCCTCGAGGACTCGTCGCTGTCGCGCATCCTGAAAACCGTGGAGGAGGCGGCAGAAGCAAAATCGCATACCGAGACACTCATACGCCGCATCACGCGGTGGTACACGCCAACAGTGCTTGTTGCAGCAGTGCTGCTGTATGCAGCGGCATGGGCCGTCATACCAGCCGCCGAGTTCGCTTGGCAGACTTGGTTCAACCGCGCCCTGATACTGCTCGTCTGCGCCTGCCCCTGCGCTATGGTGATAAGCGTGCCCCTCTCCTACTTCATGTCGCTGGGCAAAGCCTCTGCCCATGGCGTGCTGGTCAAAGGCTCGACATATTTCGACGCTATGTGCGGCATTGACACCGTGCTGTTCGACAAGACCGGCACTCTGACTACCGGACGTTTCCGCATCGCTGGCATATATCCGGATGACGGCATCAGCGAGGAGACGCTGCTGTCGCTCGCCGCCGGCATGGAGGCACAGTCGGCTCACCCCCTGGCACAGTCGGTCAAGGACGCTGCAGCAGAACGCGGCATCACCGCAGCTGCCGTTGACGATGTAACTACCGTGCGCCACGGCCTAACAGCCAGCCATGAGGGCAAGACCATCCTTGCCGGCTCGCGGAGGCTGCTTGCCGACAACGGCTTAGACGTGCCGCAAGATGACGACACACAGACCGCCGGCACGGAGATACACCTCGCCCTCGACGGCAAATACACGGGCGTGATCCGTCTCACAGACGAGCTTAAGCCCACTGCCGCAGCAGCTGTAAGGCGGCTGCACTGCATGGGTATACGCTACATCGGCATACTCTCCGGCGACCGCGCCGCTGCTGTCAAACAAGCAGCGGAAGCAATCGGGGCAGACATCTGCCTCGCGGAGCTGTCGCCCGAGGAGAAATACGGGACAATGAAACAGCTGAAAGCCGAGGGGCGGCGCATAGCATACGTCGGCGACGGCATCAATGACACGCCCTCGCTTGCGCTCGCCGACGTGGGCATTGCCATGGGCACTGCCGGCACAGATGCCGCCATGCAGCACGCCGACGCAGTCATCGCTGGCGACGACCCCGCCCGCGTGCCACAGCTGCTGCACATTGCCCGCAGCGCACGCCGCGTGGCGATAACCAACGTGGTGTTCGCGCTTGCGTTCAAACTCATCGTCATGGCACTCGGCGCGTGCGGGCTGGCCTCGCTGTGGGTGGCAGTATTCGCAGACACCGGCGTGACCCTCATCACAATCATCTATACCTTGCTGGCTCTCAAATGAGCCGCGCCAAAGACAGCAAACCCATGAACAGACATATCGAGATAGAACAGCTGCTGGCATCTCACCGCATACGCCCGACCGCCAACCGCATAATCGTATGCCGCTACCTCAACACCGCACCCGGTCCGCTGTCAGTGGCGGAAATGGAGGAGGCTCTCGAGACCATAGACCGTTCGACGATAACACGCACAGTCGCCACGCTCCTCGAGGCGCACCTGCTGCACCGCGTCGATGACGGCTCCGGGTCGATGAAATACGAGCTGTGCCGCGACACTGCACACCCGCACGACGAGCCGCACGAGCATACGGACATACACCCGCACTTCTACTGCCGCGAGTGCCACCGCACGGTGTGCCTCCACTCCGCGCCGCTGGTGATGCCCCAGCTGCCCGAAGGCTGTGTGGCTGAAGACGCCAATTTCGTCATTACCGGGATATGCGCCGACTGCGCACGGCGGATGCGATAAATCGTCAGAACATAAGCGAGGAATAGGGCCGCTGCAATGCCACGCAGAACGCCCCTTCCGGAGCATAGTCCGCAAAGCGACACGCATCGTCGAGCCGCTGCTCCGCCAGCTCCGGCGTCTCTGCCAGACAGAAGTGCATCGGCACAAACACCCGCACCGGAATACGGTACATGAACACCGCTGCCCCCTCCCAGTAGTCCCTGCCGAGGCGCGAATCGACCGGAAACATGACAAGGTCAATGCTCTCGCCTTTGGTGACACGCTGTATATCGTCGAGGATGCTGCAATAATCACGCATGGCGGCTGCAATCTGCGCCCGTGTAGCCTCGTCCTTCCACACCCATACATTCAGATCACCGGCATGGAACAGCCGCTTTCCACCTATAGTCACCAGATACGAGTTGCCTGTATCGGTTGAGTTGAACGCATCCACCCTCAACAGGCGGTCCTTGTAGACATTGCCGGGCTTCATCTCTGTAACCATAGACGGGTTGGGCTTGTAGCCGGCATACGTTCCCTCGGGGCGCAGCATATAGCGGATGAACTTTGCCGTATCATGGCTGATGATGAAGTGTATGTCTCGGAAACGCTCGCCCCACCGGAATATAGCCTTGTTGAAATGATCCTTGTGGCGGTGGCTCACAAACACATACACCGGGGTGTCGGCTTCTATGTCGTCCAAGAAGCGAGGTGACTCGTCAACAGGCTTTGCCCCGGCAGTGGAAGCGTCGCGCCAATAGTCGAAAATCAGGACTGCACCGTGCGTCCGAACAACGAAGCAGTCATGCCATATATACGTCAGTTCTGTCATATCCAACCGCAAAATTACGATTTCTTGGCGAATTTTCAAAACGAGAATTTCGCCATCCTCACCAGCCATTTTCAACCAACCACCCATAAATTAAACGTTGAAAAGACTTATAGAGCCGATTTTTCGCCGTCAGTGCAATTTTATTTGATTTACCCGCTTATTATGCCTATCTTTGCTGCCAGATATTCAAGCAATCACTAAAATCATACTTTTATGCACAAACTGACTTTACTACTCACAGCAATCATTGCCGGAAATGCAGTGATGTTGGCGAATGCAGCAACGGCCGTGCCGTTCAGAATCGCGAGTGAATTACCCCGTGCAAACGCCCCTGCCGCAGAAACCGTCGTCGAGGAACACTTCGACAAGTTCACCGCCGGCAGCGAAACCGCGCCGGATGCCGCCGTAGTCAACGGCGAGAACAACGCGCTGCCGGAAGAGATGATGGCAGCTCCAGGATGGATAGGCGGCGGTGTGCACCAAGCCGGCGGCTGCGCCGCGCTCATGGCGTACCGCTACAACCCCTACCCCGAATACGGCGACATGTACGAGCAGACCGTCGGCGGATACATCACAACGCCCTACACAGCCCTGTACGGCGACATCGAGCTTACATTCCGCATCAAACGGCTGCCGGGCAGTATCGCAGAGGAGGAAGGAGAAACACCCCGAGTGTGGGCCGTAATCTGCGATGACTACGAGGGACCGGTGGATGCCGGCGCGTACTTCAACGCCACCGACGAATGGCAACAGTTCACATTCACATCCTCCGCCGCCACATTCGGCCAGTGCGCCATACAGATAAGCGCGGTAGCAACCGACGTGCTGATAGACGACATCCGCCTGACTCGCGTGTGCAACACCATGCCCGCGCCGGGGACTGTATCTATAACCAACCTGTCGCCATCGTCATTCCGTGCCTCATGGGATGCCGTAGCAGATGCAGACAAGTATCTCGTCAACGTGTTCCGCAAGGAAATGCCAGACACCGACATCCCGGCAGGAGCGATAACCGAATCGTTCGACGGCATCAACGCCTCTGGCGGCAAGATTGATGCCTCCGCACCCAACTATCCCGAAGGATGGAACATCAACGTGTCTGCTGCCGGCACACAGGACGTGTCCGTAGACGGTTCTATGTGCTGCTCTGCGCCCATCTCCATACGATTTGACGCGGAGGGCGACGAAATGACAAGCCCCGAAACGCCGCTGCCCATCACACGCCTCTCGTTCTGGGCAAAGGCTGACGCGCCCGACCCGGAAGATACCGGCGAGTATTCGCTCTCGCTGCTCGGCGTGAAATTCTTCTGCAACGGCAAATGGGAGCATTACGCCAACATTCCCTACTACTGGCTGGAAGAGGACGGCGGATATTACGTCATGGACAACATCCCCGAAAACGCCGAGAACGCCACCCGCGTAATGTTCACAATGGAACAAAAGAACATCGCCAACTTCTACATCGACGACGTGACAATAGACTACGCACCCGTGCCGATGCCCGTGCCGGTAGTGACTGACGCGGAAACCTCCGCTACAGAGTACACGCTCGACAGCTACGACACGGCTTACGAACACTTCGTAAACGTGACTGCCGCCAGCGGCGAAATCAAGTCCGCCCCCTCGGACAACGCATGGGTAGACGGCCTCATCGGGCTGAAGCCGCAGTTCACCTCAGCACAGGCTACATCGCCAACCACGATAGAGGCGGCATGGACAGAACTGAGCAACGCGCAGACATACCGCGTCAAGACCACCCGCACCCTCACCGCAGCGCAAGACATGAGCGGCGTGACCGTACTACACGAGGACTTCAGCCGCGTCACCGTCGGCACTGTTGACAGTCCCGAGGCCATCTATTCCGCAGGCGCGTACAACCTCGGCGAGAACGGACAGGCGGACACCGACTGGGTCGCCACACAGGGACAGCTCGCACAGGGCATGGCTGGCACACGCGGCACATCATGGCTCGGCGAGGCCGGACTCGTGGCTACGCCGCGCATCTCGCTCAGCAACGGCGGCGGAGCGTTTGATGTGACCGTAACCACCGTGTTCACACCCAACCATGAGGCTCTCGGCGAAGCCGGCCCGGACGGCATATTCGTCATGCTGCTCAACGATGTCACGGACACCCAGGCAAGCGACCACCAGTTCATACCATACCAGCAGGGCGAAACCGGCGAAAAGACCGCAACCGTGCATTTCAACCCTGTATCGACTTACCCGGAAAAGCCAATCCGTGACAACGTACTCGTAGCGTTCATGTCAGCAAGCGGAACCGGTTTCCTCCTCGATGAAGTGACCATAACACAGGACATGAAAGCCGGCGAGACCATGACCGTGCCGTTCAAGGCATACGACTGCACGGCGACACCGGCCACCATGGAAGGCTTCCCCTCAGACTCGGAGTTCAGCCTCACGGTACAGGCTTCGGCAGTCAAGAACACCTACACATACGCCTCTGAAGTTTCCGACCCGGTGACAGTGAAGATGAGCAGCGGCGTTGACAACATCGCCGCAGACAGCGAAGCAGACGGCACAGCCGTTGTCGCAGGGAAAGGCAAGGTGACAATCACCGCTGACGGCATGGCACGCATATTAACGCTCGACGGCATAGCACGCGCAGCCGTGGAATGCGACGGCACGCCCATAGACGTGAGCCTTCCCGCAGGCATATACATCGTGAACGTATCCGGCCAGTCAGTGAAAGTGGCAGTACGCTGACCGCCCCTATAAAGGTAAGGCAGGCTGCGCCTCCCGGCACAGCCTGCCTTACCTTTGCTTATGCCGGTTACTCGTTTATATCTTTGCCTCTATATTCCGCTGCCGGTTCACAAGCCATGTCTCCAAACAGCTCCGTTCCTTTCACCATAATCGATGCAGGACAACCGTATGGGATAGTTTCAGAGGCTATGCCAGAAACCGTCAGACGGTTCAACATCCGCACAAGCGACCTGCCGACAGCCCAAGCGAGATTGACAGGTACAGCATTGCCTATTTGCTTGTATTGTGCAGTCATCGACCCGCAGAATTGCCAGTTGTCAGGGAATGTCTGTATGCGAGCATATTCACGCACAGTCAAGGGTCTTGTCTCTATAGGATGGCATCTCTCTGTCTGCTTTTGCGCAGGTGCGCAAGTTAGGGTCAGGCTTGGTTCATCCATGGATAGCCGCCGCGCCATTCCCGTCTTGCCCCCTCCGAGGTTGTAACTACCTTTCATGTAGTCTCTGGCGACATCATCCGGCAGGTCGCGCCAGTCGCCGCCTTCAGGCACAAGTTGCATGACACGGCGTTTCGATTCAGGATACACCTGCCCCGGAGAGTCCGGGACATCTGTTGCATATAGAGGACCTCGATAAAAAGCCTCTCTCAATGTACGCACTCCTTTGCAGACTGCCGGCCATTCAAACACAGCTTCATCAGCTATGTCATTGCGGACAGCAACGAGAAACAAGCGTTCCCTCTTTTGAGGAACATCATACTGAATGGCACGCAGGATACGCGGTTCGATGAGAGTATAGCCGATTTCAGCAATTACATTTTTGATTGTCTCAAGCGTGCGTCCACCGTCGTGTTCATACAGTCCGCGTACATTTTCGCCCAACAACACCAACGGCTGTATCTCTCTTGCAGCGCGTGCCAGCTCGAAAAAAGCGTGCCTCGTGTCTCCTCAAAGCCGAGGCGTTTGCCGGCATACGAAAATGCCTGACAAGGAAAGCCCCCTGACAACAAGTCCACTTTACCGCGAAGAGGCGTGAAGTCAACAGAATGTATATCACCCTCTACTACTTTCCACTGCGGACGATTGTATCGAAGAGTTTTGCATGCATCCTTGTCCATCTCGTTGAGCAATACATGACTGAACCCGGCTTTCTCCATACCGACAGCAAGTCCCCCTGCTCCGGCAAACAATTCCACGGATGTGTACCGACGCGCTGGCTGCGTATGCTTCTCGCTTTCCCATGCCGTTGTCATCATCGCATCAATTTCCGGCACACCGGCAAGTTCATCGAGATAGAAAAACTTGTTGCCCCCCGCATCACTGTGGTCTTGGTATTTACCAGACTTGCACCAAGCGTTGACCATAGAGCGCGAGACTCCAAGCAGACAAGCGAAATTATTGACTGAAATGGTCTGTCGTTGCATAGGTCACTCGGTGTCAGAAGCAAAACCTTCGTATGTAGAAAACGCAAGCAGGTACAAGGCTGTCAGCATGTCGCTGTGTTTCGCCTCCAGTTCACTGTACACGGTATTGCGCAAATGCAGCTCACTGTTGTCGTTCACGACATCCTCTATTATTTGCGGCAATACGGCGCACAGCTTGTGAAAAGCCGTCTTGTCACCGAACACCAACTCATAAAAACGGTCTATTGACATACGGCGTATATTGCGGTGAGAACGCGGCTGTCCGTCCAATGTAATTTTCCAAGGTTCATCCTTTGATTTTTTGGATATTACCTCTACCAAATAACACACGGCTTGGTCATCTTCCAGCAACTTACCCTGCATCTTCATGTAGGTCTTTTGCGAGGATGCGGAATTCATCGTATTGTGCTTGTTCTTAAGTTCCACGTATATGTGCCGTGAATCACGGTTCAGCGGGCTGTCAGGGGCGGCAGGAAGGCGTCCTCGATGTGGTCGAGGACATAATCCTCCATGGTGCCGGTCACTGTCACTATGTCAAAGCGGTAGTAGAAGTCGTACGGCTGCTGGCGCAGGTAAATTTCCGCTGCACGGACGAGCCGCCGCTGCTTCTTCTCGTCTACCGCCTCTGCCGGGTCTTCGTCCTCGGGGTTGCGAGCCTTGACCTCGACAAATATGATAGTGTCGTCCTGCTGGCAGATTATGTCCACCTCGAGGTGGCTGTTCTTTGGCCGCCAGTTGCGCTCGCGCACAATATAGCCGCGCAGCAGCATCTCCTCTGCCGCCCGCTCCTCGGCAAACCGCCCGAACTCCGCCCGCTGTGACAAGTCTTTCATACCAACGTTCCCGCCTTTGATTTGCTACGTGCAGAGAGCAATGACATCTCGCCGAGCACAAGGCCCACTGCGAGAGCCGCCGCGCCGCAAATGAAGATTGTGCTGAACCCGGCGCGGTCAGAAAGCAGCCCCCAGCCGCCGCTCGCCAACGCGCCTCCTGCCGCGAGGGCGATGCTGACCATGCTGTATATGCGCACATAGCTGCGGTTGCCGAACACGGACTTGGTGAGCATCGTGGTCTGCACCGTCACGCCGGAGTATTCCCATCCGAACAGGAACGAGCCGGCATAGATGAGCCAGATGTTGTCACTTCCGAACACGACCAGTACAAGACCGATGATGCCGCAGAGCATGGTCGTGGCGACACCCATGGCGCAGTTGCGGTCGTTGATCCACCCGAGGACAAGCTTGCCTATGGTGACACCAGCCATGACCACAGCTGCGGCTATCGAAGCCTGCTCGATGCTGAACGAGGAGTCTCTCACATAACCCGGGATAAAGAGGTTGAGCGTTGATACCGCCATGATGACAAAAGAGAAGACCATGACAGCGTAAAATGCCGGCATACGCACCGCCTTGCCGTATTCGATGCCGTCGGCAGCCTTGTCGGCTTTCTTAGCCGCAGCAGAGCCGTCGTCGCCATACGGCAGCAGCCCTTTGTCTGAGGGGCGGTCGCGCAGCAACAGCGCAAGCAGCGGGGTGACGACAAGCAGCAGCACAACAGCAAACACGCCGTATGTCCACCGCCAGCCGATATTTTCTATCAGGCGCCAGCCACGGGGTTGAAGAGGATGCCGCCGATGCCGCTGGCGGCACTGCAGATGCCTATCATCAGCCCCACCTTGGAGCGGAACCAGCGGTTGACCAGTGTCGGGAAGCTGAGGTACAGCAGGAACGCAGTCGTGATGCCAAGTACGCCTCCGGCAACATAGAACTCCCAAAGGGAGTTGAAAAATGCCATTGCTCCGAATGTCAGTCCCATAAGCGCGGAACAGCCGGAGAATAGCCAGCGTGCGCTGAGCCGCTCCACAAGCTGTCCTGCGAGCGTGAGCGTGAGTATCGAGGTGACGTACATGACCGACATATAGATACCGAACTCGCCCTTGGTCACGTCAAGCGACTCGCATATCGGGGTGTAAAAAATGCCGGCGCAGCTGAATGTCAGCCCGATGTTGACCCCCATTATCAGGCAGCAGCACGCCACAATTACAAATCCGTAGTGGAAAGTGTTTTTCTTTTGTTTGTTCATGTCAGGTATTAGGTTGTTTGTTCATCTGTTCTTGTCTGTGATGGAGAGCAGGTGAGGAGGTCATCGGGAGAGTGAGGCTTACGGTCAGAAAACGTTGCCCCAGTTGCCACGGTCGAGGCTTCGGTAGCCTATCGCCTCGGCGATGTGCGTCTGCGACACGTTTTCCTCGCCTTCGAGGTCGGCGATGGTGCGTGCCACGCGCAGGATGCGGTCAAAGGCGCGAGCCGACATGTTCAGGCGTGTCATGCGGTCCTTCAGGCGTGCGAGGCCTGCCTCGTCAGGCCATGCGTAGCGGTGCAGCAGCCGCGAATTCATCTGCGCATTGCAGTACACTCCCGGCTCGCCGGCATAACGCTGTTGCTGTATGCTCCGCGCACGCACCACGTTGGCACGCATCGTCGCGCTGTCGAGCGCAGGGCCGCGTGAAGCCATGTCGTCAAACTCCACCGGCTGTATCTCAATTTGCAGGTCAATGCGGTCCATGAGCGGCCCGGAAATGCGGTTCATGTATTTAGCCACCTGTCCCGGCTGGCAGGTGCAGCGGCGCGTGGGATGCCCGTAGTAGCCGCACGGACAGGGGTTCATGGATGCCACCAGCATGAACGATGCCGGATAGTCCACGCTGTAACGCGCCCGCGAGACGGTAATCACGCGGTCCTCCATAGGCTGGCGCAGCACCTCAAGCACTGTACGCGGGAACTCGGGAAACTCATCGAGAAACAGTATTCCGTTGTGGGCAAGGGATATTTCGCCGGGCTGCGGGTTTGAGCCGCCGCCCACGAGGGCTACCGGCGAGACCGTATGGTGCGGCATGCGGAACGGGCGGTGCGTCATCAGCATCGAGCCGGACTTCAGCTTGCCTGCCACGGAATGTATCTTGGTGGTTTCGAGAGCCTCGTGCAGGCTCAACGGCGGCATTATCGTGGGTATGCGCTTCGCCATCATCGACTTGCCCGAACCAGGCGCGCCGACCATAAGTATGTTATGGCCGCCGGCGCACGCAACCTCGAGAGCCCGCTTGACAGCCTCCTGCCCTTTCACATCGCTGAAATCGACATCAAACACCTCTGACTGCATCGAGAACAGCTCGCGGGTGTTTATGACCGTAGGCTGCACAGTGTCCTCCTCCCCTTTCAGCAATGCGACAGCCTCGGCAAGCGAGGACACGCCGTATATCTCCACATTGTCAACGACCGCCGCCTCGACTGCATTTGCAGCCGGCACTATCATGCGCCTCAAGCCCATCTGCCGCGCCTTTATCGCCATGGGCAGTATGCCTCGCACCGGCAGCACAGTGCCGTCGAGAGACAGCTCACCGGTCATCATCACCCCTTGCAGGGCGGCATCGTCTATCAGCTCGTTGGAGGCGAGTATGCCTATCGCCATAGGGAGGTCGAAAGCTGCGCCCTCCTTGCGCACATCGGCCGGCGAGAGGTTGATGACCGTGCGGCGGTGCGGAAACTCGATGCCGCTGTGCTTCAACGCCGAGGTGATGCGCGTATGGCTTTCCTTGATAGCAGCGTCGGGGAGTCCAACTATTGTGAACATCACGCCGCGCTCCACGAGCGTTTCCACAGTGACCGCAAAAGCGTCGATGCCGTGTATGGATGCAGATGTTATCTTGGTCAGTTTCATGGGCGGGCTTTTTTAGTTGCCGAAGCGGTGTCCGCCGTGGCTTTGTCCTTCTGAGCCTTGGCATTGCGCAGCAGCGCACGTACCTGCTTCAACGCCGCCTTGCTCTCCGCGCCCCGGTACGCCTGGTTGCCGTGGCTGTCCACTACCACGAACCACGGTGTAGCCGGTATGTCAAGGGTGTATATTGACGAGTGCATCCGGCCGCCGGGTGCCCATGTGTGCAGCCACCCTTTGCAATCTGCGGAATCGAGACGGACGGTATTGAGCCACGACATAGAGTCAGCCGTAAGAGCCACATCGACGGCTGTCAGCCGCTTGCCGGCACGCTCGCGCTGCTCCCTAATCACGGCACGCAGCGAGTCGATGTCACTGCGCCGCTGCGGCTCGTTGCCCTGCCAAAAATACAGCAGCAGCGCATCGGCATCCGCCGGACGTACAGTGGCGATGCTCTCCCCCATGGCGTGCAGCTTCAGCTCGGTGACGTGAGCCGGCTTGTCTACCGGCGCAGCTGCGAATTTGTCAGCACGCCCTATGGCAGTTATAATCTCCTGGTCGCGAGCGTCTGCGTCGAGCATGTTCCACAAGTCGGCAAACTCCTTCTCGTTGTCGCTGCGGACGTATGATGTGAGCAGCAGCACGGTCGATAGGATGTCGGACTTGTTTTCCTTGACATATTTCGCCACGGCTGGGTTGATGAGCTTGCCCTGCCGCGAGCGCAGCGCAGCAGCGTTCTGCTGCCGCCATTTGCTCCACCGCTCGTTCAGGTCGTTGCCGCCGATGTCCCAAGTCAGGGGGTCGGCATCCTTGCCGGAAACGGTAATCTTGTCGCCGCGCTCGGCATAGAAGGCGACTGCCGGCACCGTTGAGCCGGTCACGGCGAGCCACACCATGGAGGGATTGCGTGTGACACACGTCACAGCACCCTTCCCCTGGTTGACCGAGAGGACAGTCTCCGTAATCCACCCCTTCTTGCTGTCGGAGGCATAATACGTCAGCTCATAGACCTGTGTGACGGAAGCGGGCAGCATGGTCTCGACATGAAACTCATTCTTGCCGCAGCTCGTGAACACAAGAGCGGCAAGAAAGGCCATAAACAGGGAGAAATATTTCATACCCACAAATTTACATCAATTTTTCGGAACTGCGGCGGCAGCGGCACGACAATATGCACGCGGCACGGGAAAAAGAAAAACGCCCTCTGCCGAAGAATAACTCCTGTGCAGGGGGCGGTATAGTCGGGGCTTGTCTCTGACTACGGTTTATCCTTTGTATTTCTTGAGGATAAGGGCGGCATTATGACCGCCGAAACCGAATGTATTGCTCAGAGCAGCGTTGATTTCGCGTTTTTTCGCCTTGTTGAAGGTGAAATCCATGCCGTAGTCCACTTCAGGATCGTTGTCGCCTTCCTCGTGGTTGATGGTCGGAGGTACGATGCCCTCGGTGATAGCCTTGACGGTGAGCAGAGCCTCGATAGCGCCTGCTGCGCCGAGGAGGTGTCCGGTCATCGACTTGGTTGAGCTGAGGCTCATCTTGTATGCGTGGTCACCGAAGACCTTGCGAATAGCTTTGGCCTCACTCACGTCGCCCACGGGGGTTGACGTGCCGTGGAGGTTTACATAGTCGATGTCCTCGGGCTTCATGCCAGCGTCACGGAGCGCGTTCTCCATTACGAGGACAGCACCGAGACCTTCGGGATGAGTGGCAGTGATGTGGTAAGCATCGGCACTCATGCCGCCGCCGACAACCTCGGCATAGATGTGTGCGCCGCGAGCCTTGGCGTGCTCGAGTTCCTCAAGCACCAGTGCTGCCGCGCCCTCTCCTATCACGAACCCGTCACGCGAGCCGCTGAAGGGGCGAGATGCGCCCTTAGGGTCGTCGTTGCGGGTCGAGAGAGCCTTCATCGAATTGAAGCCACCCACTCCAGCGGGGAATACAGCAGCTTCGGCTCCGCCGGCGACGATAGCGTTTGCCATGCCCAGGCGGACATAATTGAACGCATCGATGAGGGCATTGTTGGACGAAGCACAAGCAGAAACGGTCGCGAAGTTGGGCCCGCGGAAGCCGTGGTCGATTGAAATCTGCCCGGCGGCAATGTCGGCAATCATTTTCGGAATAAAGAAGGGGTTGTATTTCGGTCCCTTCTCATGGTTGAGGGCATAGTAGCCCGCTTCCTCCTCGAAAGTGTGCAGACCGCCGATGCCGGCAGCGAAAATCACACCGACACGGTTCTTGTCAATGCCCTCGGCATCAATGCCGGCGTTGGCGATAGCCTCGTCGGCAGCCACCAGCGCATACATGGCGTACAAGTCCAGCTGGCGAGCCTTCTTTCTGTCAAACCTGTCTGCGGGATTGAAGTCCTTCACCTCGCAGGCAAACTTCGTCTTGAACAGCTCTGCATCGAAATGCGTGATCGGAGCGGCGCCGCTCACACCCGCAACGGCATTCTTCCATGTCGTCTCGACGTCATTGCCGATGGGGCTAAGTGCGCCCAACCCGGTCACTACTACTCTCTTTAATTCCATAGGCGGAATGGTTGGGTTCTGGATTGATATTATTTGTTCTCGCTCTTCTCGATGTACGAGATAGCGTCACCGACAGTGGTGATCTTCTCAGCGTCCTCATCGGGGATGGTGATGCCGAACTCCTTCTCGAACTCCATGATCAGCTCCACTGTATCCAGTGAGTCTGCACCGAGGTCTTTGGTGAACTCGGCGTTGAGAGTTACTTCGGCTTCATCTACACTGAGTTTGTCTACGATGATAGCTTTTACTCTTGATGCAATGTCAGACATGTCTCTAAGATTTTACGTTAATACTACTTTCAAATTTTCAGGCTGCAAAGTAAGCGATTTTTTTCCGATTACGGAAATATTTACCCAATTTCCTGCACAAAAATTTCGCTTTTGTGCAGAAATCGAGGGTAAATACCGTTCCGGAAGGCTCATCAGAGCCTGAAAACCACTATTTCACCTCCCACGTTTCGTGGGTATTCAATATCATGCTGCGCAAGTCGGAGAATCCGCGCTTTGCGCGTACATCGCGCACCTGTGCCTCCACATCAGCCTCATAGCTGGGCGCGTCATGGTCGCGTATTACGCCTATCGCCAGCGGCAGGTCATGGCCGTCCATCATTGCCAGTTGCTGCTGTAAGAAATTGTTGGCGCAATGCGCGTCATGCACAAGCACGTCGTCAATGGTCCAGCCGTCCTCGCCGATGACGACAGCCTTGACACCGAATCCGTCCTGCACCAGCCCCTTGCGCAAATCCTTGCCGAAGAGCATCTTCTCGCCATGGCGCAAGTGTATGGTGTGTTCGTCGCGGTTGTCCTTGTCGCTCATGTAGGAGTGAATGCCGTTGTTGAATATGACGCAATTCTGCAATATCTCAACGACAGCCGCGCCTTTGTGGCGGGCAGCAGCCACCATTACCTCCTTGGTGGTGTCGAGGGCAATGTCAAAGCTGCGGGCAAAGAAATTGCCGCGTGCGCCGAAGCAGAGTTCAGCCGGGATAAACGGATCCTCTGTCGTGCCGTAAGGGCTTGACTTGGAAACAGTGCCGCGAGCAGACGTAGGAGAATACTGGCCCTTGGTGAGACCGTATATCTTGTTGTTGAACAGCAAGATGTTGATGTCGATGTTGCGGCGCACAGCATGGATGAAATGATTTCCGCCGATAGCGAGGCCGTCGCCATCGCCCGAAACCTGCCATACCATGAGGTCAGGACGTGTGGTCTTGAGGCCGGTGGCGATAGCTGCTGCGCGGCCGTGGATGGTGTGCATGCCATAAGTGTTCATGTAGTACGGCAGACGCGAGCTGCAACCGATGCCCGAGATGACAGCGGTGTTGCGCGGCTCTACGCCCACTTCCGCCATAGCCTTGTGGAGTACATTGAGGATGGCATGGTCACCGCAGCCGGGACACCAGCGTGCCGTCTGTTCGTTCTTGAAGTCGGAGGGGGTAAGTCCCGTTGTCTTGTTACTTTCCATTGCTCTCGATATGTTTGATGACACCGTCCACGATTTCCTTCACCAGGAACGGCTGACCTTCTACTTTGTTTATTCTCTTTATCACCTTGCCGGGGAGCTTCTGCTGCAGGTAGTCCGCGAACATGCCCGAGTTCAGCTCTGCCACGATGATGTTCTTGTAGTGAGAGAGCATCGGGATGGCATTCTTGGGGAGCGGGTTGATGTAGCGGAACTGCGCAAGAGCCACGGGATGGCCTGTGGCATTCAGCTCCTCGACGGCAGTGAGCAAGTGGCCGTAAGTGCCGCCCCAGCCCACGAGGATAGTGTCGGCAGACAAGTCGCCCTTCGGCTCGTTGAGGGGGATGTTCTCGGCAATGCGGGCTATTTTTTCGCGACGAGCGTCCACCATGCGCTGGTGGTTCTTGCCGTCGGTTGAGATGACAGACGTGTTGTAGTCCTTCTCCAGGCCGCCTACGCGGTGCATTGCGCCCTCTGTGCCGGGTACAGCCCAGTAGCGCACCAGCGTGTTCTCATCGCGGTCAAACGGCTTCCAGCCGGCAGACACCTGCTCGGGAGTGACATAATGAGGCTTGATTTCGGGGAACTCGTCGTCCTCGGGGATGCGCCATGCCGACGAGCCGTTGGCGATGAACGCATCGGTGAGGAGGATGACCGGGGTCATGTGCTCGAGGGCGATGCGGCATGCCTCGAAGGCCATGTAGAAGCAGTCTGTCGGGCTGACAGCCGCCATTACACAGACGGGGGACTCGCCGTTGCGCCCGTAGAGTGCCTGCAGCAGGTCGGTCTGCTCGGTCTTGGTGGGAAGGCCGGTCGAGGGACCTCCGCGCTGCACGTCGATGATGACGAGCGGGAGCTCTGCCATTACAGCGAGGCCTATGCCCTCGCTCTTGAGCGCAAGGCCGGGGCCTGACGTTGATGTCACGGCAAGGCTGCCGCCGTAACTTGCGCCTATTGCGGAGCATACGCCGGCTATTTCGTCCTCCATCTGGCAAGCCTTGACACCGAGGTCTTTGCGCTTGGCCAGCTCGTGGAGTATGTCAGTTGCGGGGGTGATGGGATATGAGCCGAGGAAGAGTGGCAGCCCGCTCTTCTGCGATGCCATGATTAGTCCCCATGCCGTGGCAGTGTTGCCGCTCACGTCAGTATATGTGCCTTTCTTCTCGGATTCGGTCTCTACGCGGTACGTGGACATCGAGGAGTGCGTGTTGTGGCCGCAGTCCCAGCCGGCGCGTATCACCTTGGCGTTGGCCTCGTATACGGCGGGCTTCTTGGCAAACTTGGCCTGGAGCTTGCGCAGCACGCTGTCGAGGGGACGGTCGAACAGCCAGCATATCAGGCCGAGGGCAAACATGTTGCGGCTCTTGAGGATGCTCTTCATGTCCATGCCGGAGTCGGCAAGGGCGTGCTTGACCAGCGAGGTCATCTGCACGAGCATGATGCGGCGCGGGTCGATGCCAAGCTCCTTGACCGGGTCGTCGGTGGCAAACTGCGCCTTTTCCAGGTCGGCCTTCTGGAACTTGTCAACGTCGCAGATGATGATACCGCTTGATTTGAGAAACTGCAGATTAGTCTTAAGGGCAGCGGGGTTCATCGCCACCAACACATCAGCCTGGTCGCCGGGAGTATGCACCCCGCGGCCGATGTGCACTTGGAAGCCGCTCACGCCGCTCAGCGAGCCTTGCGGGGCGCGGATTTCCGCAGGATAGTCGGGGAAGGTCGAAATCTGGTTCCCCTCGCCGGCAGAAACATTGGAGAAGATGTTTCCGGCGAGCTGCATACCGTCGCCGGAATCCCCGGCGAAACGAACAACCACCCTGTCTAACGTCTTAACGTTGGTGTTTTCTAACATATTTCTATAAGTATATGCCTCCAACCGCAGTTAGAGCGGCTGTCGGGTTTCACTATTCTGTAATTCGGTGCAAAGGTAGTAATAAAATCGCACCCAATACCTCTTTATGGCAAAAAAGAACACGCCGCCCGAGTGGCAGCGTGCGTACAGAGCCGGAACGGCTGTCTTTTTTATCGTATGATAAGTTTGCGGCCACCCACGATGTACAGTCCGGAAGGCAACGCTGCCACCTCATCAGCAGCAGCGGCATGGCGCACGAGGATGCCTGTCGCCGTGTAGACATCGGCCGGATATGCCACAGTGTCGGCGGCTATGCCCTCAACGCCGTTGACAGCCTCGCGGATGAACTGGTCAAACCATGCGGCGTAAGATTCAAGGTGAGTCGTGACGCGGGAATATGCCCAATCGATGTTTACCACATCATACGAGGGCCATATCTTGCCGTTCACCTCGTAGGCGGCGCGAGTCTGCGCGTAGAAGCCGTCAACGAAAGCGCGAACTTTGTCAAGGTAATCGGGATAGAACTTCTCCCACTCCTTGAGGACAATGCGGCGGAACTTGTTGTACTTCCACAGTTCGGCAATCCATGTAGGCAGCGGCAACTTTTCACCAGAGCCGCCATGATATCGTTCTCTTTCTTCCCAGAACGGACCTTTGCGGACATCCGGCTCCCAAGTCCATTCGGAGTCCCATATAGGGCCAAAAGTCCATTTGCCCCCTGCAGTGTGATACAGATAAGTGCTGCCGTAGAATGCATCATAGTTACACGAGGTCTCCTGCACAATATAGTAGCGTGCGAGTGAGGTCAAGTCGAACCAGTCCTGCCAGCCGGCCGAGAGTTTGTCGGGATTGTAGACAGCATGAGTCGCACCGGTCATCTGTTCAGTAATCCACTGCAACTGCTCATCTGACATCACTTCAGGGGTTTTGATGGTGAATCGACTTCTTTTCCCCGTCTCCGTTCCATAGTAATTTTGATAAACCCTTATTTGCGGAGCATCTTCAGTATTATCAATCTCCACGAGCCATCCGTCGTCAATTGTTGCCGGGTCGGTGTTGTTCTCTGGCTGCTCGCTGATTTCGAGCCGGCCCTCGTCGATGCGGACAGTCTCGGAGAATGCGTAGACACCTACGTTCACACCGTTCAGCACCACCTCGACAGGGAAAGAGCGCGGCACCCAGCCGAGACCGATGACACGCGCCATCTCGTATGCGGTCTCTCCCTGCATATAAAGCTGTGTAGGTGGATGCGCAATTAGCGCGAAATGCTTGCTTTTCGGGAAGCTGAAAGGCCTTTGCTTCTTGGCGAACTTCAGTTTGAACGGCTTCTTGCGCATCTGCCAAGAGCTGTTGCCGCGTCCGCGTATCTGGAGCGTTACAGGCTCGTCGGCAGAGCCGAGGGCTTCTACCCCCTCCTCGCCCATGGGGTCTATCCAGAGTGTTGCGTTGAGGTAGTCCTCCTTGCTCACTATCGGCGTGCCGCCCTCGGTGTTGACATACACCACGGGGAGCGTGCCGGAAATGGGCTGCGCAATGGGTTCATTCTCGTTTCCAGGGTCGTCAGGATAAGAGCCCTGGCTTTCGCCGGATTGGGCGTGCAGCATCGGTGCTGCCGCCAGGCAGGCGGCCAAGGACAATGCCTTGACCACCTTCAGCTTGTTGAAAATCATGCTATATAAAATTTGATGTGGATGAAGTTATGTCGGATGAGGATATGATTTTCGGGTCAGCGCACCACTACCTTGGCAGCGGGCAGACCGTCGGAGTATGTGACGATATACACGCCCGGAGCTACCGCCAGCGTGATGTCGCCGGCCAGCGAACCGGAAGCTACGCGGCGGCCGGCCATGTCATAGACAGCAGCGGAAGACACCGGCGTGCCGCCGGCCGTGATGCAGAGAGTGCCGTGAGCCGGAGAATATGCGGTCACGGAGTAGACGGTTGAGGATATTTCGTCCACTCCCACATTCTTGCGGCGTGTCACCTCGAGGTTGTCGATTTCCCACGTGCCTGAAACGGCATCGGTCGAGACGTAGTGGAAGCCGATCTCGATTTCCTTGCCCACGAAGGGTGTCAAGTCAATGTCGCCGGCATCGATGAACTGCCAGCTTGTGCCGCTGCACATGTTGGGTATCTCCACGGCTTGCCATTCGCCGCCCACCTCGCGCACGCCCAGCGAGCAGCTTGAGGCGAACGTCTCGGCATCGTTGAACTTGTTGCCGGTATGGCGGAACTTCATGGCGGCAGCCACACTCTCCGTCAGGTCAAGGACGGGCGAAATCGCCCATGCGTCAGCTGCATGGCACTTGCCGTTGTAGTATGCGCCAGCGACCAAGCCGTAGCAGTCGTCTATCTTCCAGATGCAGGATGCGTCCGAGGGCATCGACACGTTGTCGTAGGTGAACTTCTCGAAGCCGGAAGTCTTGTCGGCCTGCAAGATGACCTCGTCACCATCGGGATCAGGGTCCGGGTCTGGATCAGGATCGGGGTCTACCGCGCCAGAGGTGCTGAACGCCTCGTTCTGCTTGCTGCCCCAGATGTATTCCGCCAGTTCGGGATAGTCGATAAACGGGTTGCGGTTGCCCTGTATCTTGTATATCGCCTCGTTGCGGTTGCGCTCCTTCTCGTCCACCGGGTCGTTCTTTGACCACTCGAGCAGCATGGTGTATGCCCAGGGGCGCAGTGAGGGGTATGAGCTGCCGTCAAACATGAAGTTGCGGTCAGTCATTGTGGACTTCCAGTTTATGTCATCATAGATGGTGAACATATAGAAGTAGGTGCGAGCAAAATCGCCCTTATATTCATCAGCAGGTTCAAACACGTATGAAGCACCGCCGCAAGCACCGCCCGCCGGCTTGCCGACAGTGGTGACGCCATTTTCGTATGTCACTGTAGCAACAATGCCAAGGGGATAGTTGGATTTGCGGTTGTTTGCCTCGGAGTCAGAGGGATTAAGGTGAAACAAGTCGCAATATGCCGCATTTTTTGTCTTGCCCCACCATGAGTTTGGCACAGAGTGTTCAATGTTCAGTCCGCCGTGTCCGCCAGAGACTGACACATTGTTGTTGCTGTACATGTCCCACCACACCTTCTGACCGTTGACGGTGCGGACATCGGTCTGCCGGAAAGCGTCCCAGGTATCATCGCCGTACGAAACCTGCTTATGGCTGGCAGCGGCAGACTTGGCAGCCGCCTTGAGGGCTGACTGCTTCTTCCCTTCGAGGGCAGAATAATACCCGCTCGGGATTGCCGCCGACATCGCCAGGCAAGTCAGCACGGCAGCAGAGATGAGAGAAATAACTTTGTTCATATTGAGAATATCTTTTGTTTTCTATGAGTCAGAATACTGTTGTCTTGCAAGGGCGCAGAGCCTGGTCTGTCGTGACCACATACACGCCTTTGGGGAGCGAGAAAGTTTCGCCTCCGCACACGGAAGCGCGGTGCAGCACCAACGCGCCGCTCAAGTTGTATACACGCAGGTTGGTATGCTCGGTGTCGAGCAGTACCACGAAACCGCCCTCGGCAGCTCCTATCGTCAGGGGCTGGTCGCCGTGGATGCCAACCACGCCGGCCCCGCCGGGTATGACAATGACGTTGGATGGTTCGGAGAGATAGCCGAGGCGTGACGAGCGCACGGAGTAAGACTCGGTCACATCCGGGGTGCGGCCGTATATGTCGAGGCTGTTGGTGTCTGAATTGAGTTCCTCGCTCTCAGTGTCGTCGCCGTCGTAGCGGACTCGCGTCACCACATAGTTGTCTATCACCTGAAGCGTGGCGTTCCAGTTGGCGGTATACGAATAGTCGGAGAGGTTGGTCGCGTCTGTCGCGGTCAGTGTTTCCAGCTCGGGAACGGGGAACGCCTTGCCAGAAAGGCTGACGTTGATCTGCTGCCCGAGCGGCAGACCGCCGTCATACAGCGTCAGGTTGGCATGGTGCTCACCCTCCGAAGTCGGGAGGTAGACTATGTTGAGCAGAAACGACTCGCCCGTGTTCAGCTGGAGGGAGGGAATAGTGTTGGCAGAGACGGTGAACATGGCACGGTCAGTGCCGGTAATGCGTACAGAGAGGTTGGAGGTCAGGTTGCTGCCTGCCACTGTAAGCTGTGCCGAAAGGGTCTTGCCGAGAGCCACCTCGCCGAAAGGCAGTTCGTCGCCGTTTTCGGGAGCTGTCACCTCGGGGTCGCCGGTGAACGGAGGCGTGACCTGCCCGCCTTGGTCGGCAATATGGAATGTCTCCGTGGTGCGGGTGCCCCAGATGTACTCCGCCAGCTCGGGGAAATCGATGAAGGGGTTGCGGTTGCCCTGCGCGTTCTGCACGGCATCGTTGCGCACCTTCTCCTTCTCGTCCACCGGGTCCATACGGCTCCATTGCAGGAGCATATCGACAGCCCATGTGCGGAGCGTGGGGTAAGAGTTGGACTGGAACATGTAGTTGATAGCCCAGGGGAGGTCGTCATAGACGGTTGCCATGTAGAAAATGGCGCGGGCGAAATCCCCCTTGTAGCGGTCATCCGGCTCAAAGACGTTGCCGCTGCCGCCGCCCATGCCGGTCTTGGCAGGACCGATTTTCGACACGCCGTTGTCAAACGTGGTGCTGCTGCACTCGCCGAAGGCATAGTTCAGCTTTGCCTGATTGGCCGGGCCGTCAGAGGGGTAAAGATTCCACAAGTCGCTGTAAGCGGGCGTGTACTCCACGCTGCCGCTGCTCTTCCACCACGACTTGGGGACGGAGTGCTCGCGCTGCATGCGGTTGCGCGAGAAGCTGCCGAGGGCGGACTCGCCGCCGCGTATCAAGTAGATATTGTCGCTGTACATGTCCCACCACCGCTTGTTGCCGTTGTACAGGTCGGCATAAACGTCGGTGTACTGCCAGTATACGGGCAGCTGCTGGTAAATGAGCTGCGTGTGCGACTGTATACAGGTCTTGGCTGCGGCCTTCAGCTTGTCACGGCTTTTCCCCTCCATGGCGTCATAGTAGCCCTGGGGATATGCAGCCCATGCACAACCGACAGCTGCGCAGAGAGACAGTGCCAGCAATAAAAGTTTCTTCATCAGTTGAACGGATGTATTATTGTTTTCAGATTTAATTCCCCGCTGCGGTGATGTCCGCAAGCGGGGAATAAGTTCAGTGTGGGGTCAACCCTTTATTTCACGAGGTAAACCTCGAAAGTGTTGACGCGGTATGTTGCATTGAAAGAGAATGTCACGCTGCTTACGCCGACAGACGAAGTCCAAGTTACAGTGTTGCCGTCGCGGGTGACAGTGCCGGCATCTGCCGTGGGAGCGAGTGCGCTGTTGGCGTTGCTGCCTTTCATGACAATCTTGGCTACCTTGCCAGAAGGCACTGTTATGGTCATGCCCGAGCCGTTGTAGAAGCGGACTGTCGGCGTGCCCGAAGTGGCGGTTGACATGATGTTGTACCATGCAGTTGCAGTGCCGGTACCGGAAGTGAAGGTGAAAGCATAGCCGCCGATGGTGAACCCGCGCAGGGGCTGCCAGCGTTCAGCCTGACCGTTTGATGAACCCTCTTTCGGCTCTTCCGCGTGATGCTCGCCGTCAAAGTTGGCAGCATCGGCAGCCTTGAGTTCTACAGCAGCCTGCAGGTCAGGGGTCGGGCCGGGAGTCGGATCGGGGTCGGGAGTTACCGAGCCGCCGGTGGACTTGCCTATGACCACGTTGTCAACAGCATACGTTGCGCTGTTGTCCTTGCCGCCGGCAGCAGAATAGTACTTGAAGCCGACATAGACGATGCCGCTGAATGCGCTGAGGTCAACCTCGCCAGACTTCACCCAGTCGCTGTATCCGCTTGCCGGGGGTGTGGCAAGCGTCGGGCTCAGCTTGGTGAGCTGTGCGCTCGCGGGGTTGTCGGTAGTCATGACATATACCTCGAGGTAGCTGTCGTTGGCAGCGTATGCTGCCTGGGAGTCGAATGAAAGCACCTTCTTCTCCGACTTAGACAGGTCGATTGCGGGAGTGATGAGCCAGTTCTCATACGGGCCGCCGGTGGCTGTACCCAGATATGCGCTCACATTAGCAAAATTGTTGCTGTTGAACGTCTTGATGTACCAGCCGGAGAGGTTGCCCTTGACAGCAGCGAGTTTCCACCCCTTGGCGGTATAGTCAGCTATCTTGGAAGCCTCCTCAAAGTCGCAGGAGAGTGTGCCGGCAGCGTCTGTCACAGGGGGATTGGGGTTGTCAACGCCCTCAATAGTGAACTCGTCGGTTGTGCCGGCATTGCCGGTCACACCGCCCATGCCCAGGAGGCGTGCGAATGTGCCACGACAGGAGATGGCTTTGCCGTATACGCCGGGGTTGTCAAGCAGGTTGCCCGCGTTGCGGAACGCCGAGCCGCTCTTCAGCTCAACCACAACGCACTGCGTGTAGTCGCGGGTGTCGGCAGTCTCGCCGATGACGAGGTTGTTGTCCATATCCACATCCTTGCCCCAGATGATGTCCTCGTTTGAGGTCACAGCACTCACGCCGCCCTTGACAGCGCCGACGATGTAGCCCTTGACCCAGCCGGTCGCGCCGGTGTCCTGAAGTCCGAGAGCCTCGCTGACGGTGTACGGTTCATCTTTCTGGCCCTTGCCGCCGAACATCACATCAGCCGTAGAGCGCAGCAGCAACTGCCACGTGCCGTTGAAGTAAGACAGCATGGCGCGTACAGTGCCTGTGCCTTTGGGGAGCGTCTGGTTGTAGAATGTCGAGTAGCCCGAAGTGCGCACCACAATGGTGTTGCCGGCCTCATCGACGAGGTTGCGGTTTTCCGTCTTCTGGTAAGTCGAGTAAGTGTTCTCGCCGCCCTGTTCGAAATGCACGTTGCGCAGCTCGACGAGCTGGCTCTGCATGGCACGTATGCCGGCATTGTCGGTGGGGAGGTCAGAGATTTTCATAACCGTGCAGTACATCCCCTCTGCCGGTGCTTCCTCGCCGTAGTTGATGTACGTCAGGTCTGTCGAGGGGAGGCCGTTGAGCTGTGTATGCTCCTCAAACTGCGGGTATATCATGAACGACACCTGCGGCGTGCCGTTGTACTCGCCGTAGCCGCCTATCTGCTCGAGGCCGGCATACTTGCCGATGTACAGGCCGGTAACGTCCATCACTACCTCCTGTCCCACGCGGTACTGGTTGTAGATGCTGTTCTGGTTGATGGAAATGGTTATCGCACCGGTAGCGTCCTGCAAGTAGAGCGACTTGTAGATGTTGCCCGAAGCGTCGGAGGATATGACACGCCCCTTGATGATATAGTTCGAGCCGTCCTCCTTCTGCGGACACTTGATGGCATAGTTGGTGTCGTCCTGCCACATCGCCTCCTTGAGGTCGGCGATAGTGGTGTTGGCCTGCCAAGTGGCGACAGGCTCCTGTATTCCGGGAGCGTCAAAGTCATCCTGACACGAAGCGAGTGCCGTGACCATGAGCAGCGAGGCTCCCAAATATGATAATCTTATGCTTTTCATTGCTTGAAGTGTTTGAATGACTTACTTGCCGGCGTTGACCTTGATTGCGTCAATCTCCCATGAGCCGGCTATCTCGTCGGTTGACACGTAATGGAAACCGAACTGTATCTTCTTGCCGGCGAATGCTGTCAGGTCAACGTTGCCGGAATCGATGAACGTCCATGAAGTGCCTTCACACATATTGGGCACAGTCACTGTGGTCCATGCGCCGCCGTCTTCGCGGACAGCCACGGTGCAGCTTGCGGCGAAGTTGGCTGCCGACTCGAACTTGTTGCCGGCGTGACGGAATGTCAGCACAGCCGACTTGTAGCCGGTCAGGTCGATAGTCGGCGAGATAGCCCAAGCCTCTGAAGCGTGGCATGCGTCGCCGAAGAACGATGATGCTACAAGGCCGTACTTGGCATCCACCTTCCATACGTATGACGAACCGGAGGGAAGCACCACATTCTCAAACGTGAAGGCATCAAGGCCTGACGACTTGTCTGCCTGATATACCTGCTCGCCTGCGGGAACATCGGGGGTGTCGGGAGTTTCCTCCTCAATGCCTACCTTGTCCCAGTTGTATGCGCTGACGCTCTTGAAGCCGGCAGTGCCGAAATAGCGGGCTGCGTCACCCTTGATAGTCACCTGCTTGCCCAGGTTGTCGGGGTTGTCAACGAGGTTAAGAGCCTTGCGGGCGTCAGAGCCGCTCACGAGCTGCACCGGCACGCACTTGGTGATGTCGCGCTCGTCGGGAGTGGCTGCCACAAGCATATTGGAAGACACAGTGGCAGGAGTCTCAAACTTGACAGTCTCAACGCTGTATGCGTTGGAAATGCCGGTGTCAATCCAGCCAACGATGTAGCCGGTCATCCACACGCTCTCGCCGGTGAACCCTTCGACCACCTGACCCACGGAGATGGGGTTGTCCCACTTGCCCGAGCCGTAGTCCTCCGGCACAATCACCGGGGGATACTCCTTGTCATCGCTGCACGAGGAGATGAACTGACCGCCCACCAACGCAAGTGCCAACGAAATGTATAATGCTATTTTCTTCATTGTCTTAGTCGTTATTTGTTGTCATGCACGCGGAGGTCAGAAGCGTATTCCGAAGTTGAAGAATATGCGGATGCCCTGTGCGTAGTAATACTTGTTGGGGAACTTGTTGACGTTGTAGTTGGTGTAGTCAAACTTACCCTCCTGATAACCGCCGGTCTGTATGTTGCGGTTGTTGAGCACGTTGTTGACGCTGAGGTTGAAGTTGAGCGAACCGAAGCGTGTGTAAATCACCTTGCCCACGGAGAGGTTGAGGACGAAGGCCGACTTGATCTTCTGCTGGTATGCTATCTCCTCGACCTTAGCCTGAACAGCCTCCTGAATGGTCTGTCCCTCGGCGGGAGTCACAACGGTGTAGAGTTCGGGCATGGCCTCGTGGCGTGTCGGCGCGAGGTCAACATAGCCGTCAGCGAAATAGTTGGCGTTGATGCCGAAGAACCACATGCCAGGAGCTGCATAATCCAAGCCGAGGCTGTAAGCCTGCTGCGGAGTGCCGCCAATGTGGAAGCCCTTCAGGTATACGCGGCGCGTCACGTCGTCCTGCGCACCGTTCTCGTAAGAGCGCACGCCCATCGGGTTGTTGCGGTAAGTGTATGAAGCGATAGTTCCCGCACCGGTTAATGTCAGCGAGGGGATAATCTTGTATGCGAAGCCGAGTTCGACACCGGTATAGCGTGTCTGCATGCCCGACATGGCATAGTTCATGAACGTGTTGAGCTGGTAGTCGTAGAAGCCCGTGCGGCGCATGCCGTTCCACATCTCGGTGTAGAAGCCGGTGACGCTGCCTCGGAAGTTCTTGTAGTTCCATACATAGCCAAGGTCAGCGGAGAGGAAACGCTCAGACTGTAGGTTGGAAACAGCGGTGTCCTTGATACGCGGAGAAACGTATGCATTGTCAGGGAGCGGAGCGCGTGTGCCGTAAGCGGCGTGGGCAACGAAGTAGTTGCGGCCGTTGAGCTTGTATGTCGCGCCGGCCTTGATGGCAGCGTTATCGAAGGTGTGGCGTTTGCCGGAACCGAGGGAGTTCTCGGGGGCGCGTCCGTTCTGCATGTTACCGTGACGCATGAAGTTGGTATAGCTCATTTCGATACCGTAGTTCACGTCCCAGTGCAGGGTGTTGATCTGGTTCTGCAACCAAGCGCGTGCTATGTAAGAGCGGATGTTGTAGTCGTAACCGAACTTGTCGCCCTCATACACCTTGCGGTTGGGGTTGCGCAGGTCGTTCTGTAGGATTTCCGGGTTGTTGGGGAAATCGCGTTCAGCGAAGTTGTCAACGTCGCGCCAGAACTCTGCGCCGAGGAGGTTCTTGATTGTCTTGTAGTAATGGCTCTCGGTGTATGAGAAGCTGATGCCACCCTGGAGCTGGCTGTGGTCGTTGAGACGGTGGTTGACATAAGAGTTGAACATCCACTGGTTGAAGTTGCTGTGGCGTTTCTCAAGTATGTACGTGGCCTGGCCTTTCAGTTCGGGGTTGCGGTCGTAGAGTATAGAGTTTGTATAGTTGGCCTGATAGAGGGAGTTCCAGTCTATCTGACGGAAGCTCTTGTCGTTCATCCACAGGTTGCGGTAAGTTTCATACTGCTCCATCTGCGCGTCGTAGAGAGGAGTGCCCTCCTCGGCCGTGGGATAGTAATATGAGGGGAGGTAGCGGTAATAGTCGGGACGCGGGTCAGCAGCCTGATACCAGTTGAGGGCAGAGCTTGAGTAGTTGCTCGAGCGGAAGCCTACACCGGTGTTGATGACCGTGCCTTTGGAGGGTTTCCAAATCCAGTTGATGAGAGCTGAGGGGTCGAATGACTCAACCACCTTTGCGCTCTTCTTTTTGCCGTCGAGATAACCCCACTGCGGGTTGTAGAGGTTGCTGCCGGCCAGGTCGTAAGCCTCTTGCGTAGCGGCAGAGTTGGTGGCACGCTGTGTGGGGTTGCCCCAAGTTGAGATGTTCAGTGAGTGCTTCTCATTGAATATCTTCTGCAGCGACAGTGCGTAGCCGAAAGAGTCGTACCAAGTACCCTCGATGACTCCTTCGGGAGCGTATCTACCAATGATTGAAGCTGAGAACGCCCAGCCGTTTTTGGTCACGCCGGTGTTGTACTGCAGCATGGCACGCATCATGTAGTTGGAGTTGGTGTAGCTGACGTTGCCACGGAAGCCGGCTGCATATTCAGAGGCGTAAGTGGTGAAGTTGGTTGCGCCGCCCACCATGCCAAAGCCGTAATTGTAGTTCTGTATACCGGGGTTGATGCTCTTGTTGCGGAACGCGCTGGAAGTCATGCCGCCGAGGCCGGAATAGTTGAAGCGGCCGCGCATAGCGTCATTGAAGTTGAAGCCGTTGATGTAGCCGGCGTTCCAAGTCTGGTCATAACCGCGCATACGGAAACGTGTGACGGAGAAGTTGTAGTTGGCAGTCTGGTAATACACGTCGTCGTTTGCGCCCTGTATAGTACCGATCGACTGTGTAAGCCCCTCGTCGTCGTAGGCAGTCTCGTCGTCAGAGTTCTGGTCGTCGGGGAGGAGGTTGATGGCATCAAACTGCGGGTTGAGCTTGATTTCGTCGAGCTCGCGCACAATGCCCTTGACAATATCCACTTCCTCGGAGAAGTCATCATAGCCGTAGGCGATGATCTCAAGTTGAGCCGTCCCGGGCTCGGCGTTTGAAATGGTGAACCGGCCGTCAGCGCCGCTGACCACGAACACGGACTGTCCGCTCAGCATCACAGTCGCGTCGGCAATTGGCTTGCCGTTACGGCCGTCCACCAATGTGCCTTTCACGCCCGTTTGAGCCAACGAGGGCAGTGCCAGACACAGAAGCAGTGTCAATAGTAGTTTAATTCGCATATTCTTATCGATTAATGTTTGAATTTCAAATTGTCACGTATGTCATTTCTGCCGTACACGCAGGAATATCTCGGTGGGCAGGTGGTCAGAATAGCCGTTAGTCCACACGCCGGAGGAGTAAGTGCGCAGGGGATAGCCTACATACTGTCCCTCCTGCTGCAGGAGGAAGTCCTTGTCGTTCCACACCTTGGCGTTGAAATATTCCAGAGGGTTCTCGCCCTGCGCCGTCAGCTCGTAGCTGACGATGATCTGGTCAAAGAGATTCCAGCCGCTGCGGTAGATGTATGAGCCGATGCCGTCGTCGAGCTTCTTCCAGAAGGGGTTGAAGTATCCGCCCTTGACAGCGTCCTCCATTTTCTTGACCGCGCCGAGCGTCTTGGCGCACGAGCGGTCGTATGGGTCGTCGTTGAGGTCGCCCATGATAATCACGCCCATGTTGGGGTCGATACGGTGCAGCGAGTCGGCGATATGGCGTGTCAGCATAGCCGCCGCGTCACGCAGGGGTGCGCTGCCGCTCGCGCCGCCGCGCCGTGAGGGCCAGTGGTTGACTATCACAGCCACACGCGCCGGGCCAAGCAGCCCGACCACACACATCTGGTCACGGGTGCGGAAATTGGGCAGCGAGTCGATGAACAGTGTGTGGTTAGTCACGTTGATAGGACGGAAGAGCTTGGGGTTGTACAGCACACTGACATCGATGCCGCGCAAGTCGGGCGAATCATGGTGTATGATCTGCAGGTTGAGGCTGCGCAGGCTCTCGTCCTTGACCAAGTCCTCGAGCACAGTGCGGTTCTCGACCTCGCTCACGCCGATTATGGCAGGGCCGTCAGGGGTACTTTTGGTGGTCAGCTGCGAGATGGCGTATGCCATGTTGTGTATCTTGGCCCAATATTTCTGTCCGTCCCACTTGCGGTTTCCCTTGGGGCTGAACTCGAGGTCATACTTGCCGTTGTTGTTGATAGTGTCGAACAAGTTCTCCTGGTTGTAGAATGCGACACCGTAGACATGCGGGCGAGCCTGCGCCGGCTTCTGTGTCTGCGCGGTGACAGCTGCCCCAGCCAGCAGCAACGCCGCTGCTGCTGCCGCCAATATCCTGCCTTTCTTCATAAATTTCATCTGGTTTCGGTTATAGTGGTCAATGACGCGCTCCGGCGTGTCAGAAATACTTCACTTCCTCGCCCTCCATGGAGGAGAGCAGTGCGTTGGCGAGGCTGCTTGCCCCGATGCGGAAGAGGTCGTGGCAAAGCCACTCCTCACCGAGGACGTCGCGCACCACGGCGTAATAGCCCAGCGCGTCGGCGGTGCTGCGTATGCCGCCCGAGGCCTTGAAGCCGACCTTGCGCCCTGTCTTCTCGTAATACTCCTTGATGCAGCTGCACATGACGTATGCCGCCTCGAGCGACGCGCCCGGGTACATCTTGCCGGTCGATGTCTTGAGGAAGTCGGCCTCGCTCCAGAGGGCAAGCACCGAAGCCTTCTTGATGTTCTCCGCCGTGCGCAACGCGCCGGTCTCGAGTATCACCTTCAGCTTGCCGCCGCGCACTGTGTGCTTCAGCTCCGTCAGCTCGTCGCAGAGGTCTTCGTAGTTCTCGTCGGCAAACATGCCGAGCGGGAATACCACATCCACTTCGCTCGCGCCGGCCTCGACCGCGAGGGCGCAGTCAGCCACCTTGACAGCGGTAAACGTCTGGCTCGAGGGGAAGCACCCGGCCACGACAGCCACATCCACTTCCGGCACGTCGAGGTGCGTGCGCACCACGTCGGCGAAATTGCTGTACACGCATATCGCAGCCACGTTGCGGTATTGCGGATAGTCGTTGTCGAAATCGTTGACACGCTGCGTGAAGCGTGCGACGCTCTTAACGGAATCCTCGCTGCTCAGCGTGGTCAGGTCGATCGAACTGAACAGGAAGCGGTAAACGTCCTGCGTGTCATACTGCGACACATTCTCCATGATGCGTGCCACCTCGGCAGCCACGCGGCTGTCATCGCCGGTCACACGGCTGTCGGCTATTGCCTTGTTGTATCTGTCCATCATTTCCATGAGGTTGGTGTTGTTATACTATACTGATACGGATATTGCCCGCTCCGCACGCGGCACTCGCCGCCCTGGAACAGACACCCGATAGTTTAGCACACAAAGGTAGTATTTAATTCCTACAAATCGGGCGTTTAAGAGGAAAAATTTCGCGCAAGTGCCGAATAACAGCGTTTTTCAGCCATTTTACAGGACAAAAATCCGGGACACCCCTTTCAAGATGCCCCGGACTATGTTCAGCCTATAATTTCAGTCGGTTATCTCACACGCACTTTGAGTGTGTGGCGCATGCCGTTGGCATCCGTTGCGTTGACGATGTAGATGCCGGCCGCGAGGTTGCCCATGTCGCATGAGCCGATGCCCGAAAGCACGTTCATGCCAGCGAGGTTGTAGACGCTGATGAGGCAGCCCTGTGCAGTGGCGGTGCGGCCGTCAAAGCCGATGCGCACTGCGTCAGAAGCGATGTTGTCAACCGCGCCAAGAGGCTTGACGGTTATCACGCACTTGGCTTCCTTGCCGTTGATTGAGGCCGTGACGGTAGCCTCGCCCTCTTTCAGTCCCTTGAACGTAAGTGCGATTGCCTCGCCGGCCATTTCGCTGCCGGTCATCTCGAGCACGCTCTCGTCGCTGACGTTGCAGCTGAAGCTGCCCAGCGCGTCCTCGTCTATTACACCGCCCTTGAGCGACAGGTAGACAGTCACTTCCTCGTCCACATTCACTTCGGCAGCAGACTTGTCGAATATCGCCAAGCCGCCCTCATGGTAGAGTGTCGGGCAGTTTGCCATGCCGGTGTAGCTCCATGGCGTGGTAACGTCAAAGCCGTACTCATAGCCGAGGTTCTCAAAGAAGCTGCGGTCGAGTTCATCAGCATTGACAGACGCGCCCTCTGTGCTTGCAGCGTCATCGGCTATCGCCTCGTTGCCGCGTGCCAGCGTGGAGACTGCGTAGTTGTTTGCTATTGCGTCCTCTGCAGCGAGCAGGTCACCGTAAATCGGATTCCACTCGTCGTCATATTCGCCGGTTTCCTCTGCGACGTTGCCGCGAGAGTAGCCCACGATGCGGTGCATAGTGTCGTTCTCGCCCTCGTAGTTACCACCTTCAGCAGCATCTGCGGGAGCAGTCATCGAGGTCAGGTTGACATAGCAGCCGCTGATGACAGCCTGCGTAGTTACAGGGTCTTCGCCCTCAGCCTTGCGGACCTCGCCGGAAGAGGAATAGTCAGGCTGGAGCGAACCGACTACGCCGCCCATCTTGACACCGCCGCCCCACATAGCGGCTTCGGTAGCCTCAAGAGTACCCTGGACGTGGCAGCGTGCCACCTGTCCGCGAACTGACGAACCGACGATGCCTCCGATGGTGTTCTGCCCCTTGATAGCCGCGTTGACGTGGCAGTCAGTAACCTTGCAAGCAGCCTCCTCGGAAGTGCCGACGATGCCGCCGACTTCTGTCTCACCGTTGATGCTGCCGGTAAATGCACAGGCTACAACAGATGCTGCTGTGCCCTGCTTGGCGACGATGCCGCCGACTGCCCCTTCAGATGCCGTGATATTGGCATTGACAGAGCTTCCCTCGATTACTGAGTAGAGGTATTCGCCGCCGGCGAGGCCGCCGACATTGCCTGTAGCGTTGACAGTCGCGCCGTAGACGTGAACGTTGATGATACGGCCGTACATGAGCGAGCCGGCCACGATGCCCTGTGCGTCAGCACTGGGGGTGAACACGGGGTCAACGAAATTGACATCGCGTACCACGCCAGTTGTAGGCTCATCTGCCTTGACGCTTGCCTCCGAACCCATGAGGGTGGGGAACAGTGCGCCGCCATTCATGGAGAGGTTGCTGATGGTGTGTCCGCGACCGTCAAACGTGCCAGTGAATGTGTACTCGCCGGTGGTGAGGGTCTTGCCCTGCGCGTCTATGTCTGCGCCGAGCGCGAAGTGTGCAGCGGGGAACGCCTTGATCTGTGCGAGCTCGCCGACGGTGGTTATCTCATACGGGTTGTCGATTGTGCCCTCGCCCTTCGTGAAATATGTGAAGGGGAGCTTGTAGTCAACAGCCGTGTAACGCCAGCTGTCGTCACAATAGATTACGACGAGGCGGGCATCGTCAGTGCCGAGGTTGGAGAAGTAGATGTATCTCAACGCGCCGAACTCTTCACTCTCACGCAAGCTGAGCAGCGTGCCGACTTCGGGGTCAGTGCTGACCACAAGCAGCTCGTCGTGTGATGCGCTGCTGCCCTTCTGGTCATAACGCTTGGCGAGCACCATGTACTCGGTAGCGTCGTCGAGGTTGAAGTTGTAAGGATTGAATGCGCCCTCGCCCATGTATACCTGTGCGTAAGCGATGTCCTGGCCGAGGTTGATCCGGTCAACATGGTCGATGTCGCCTTCGGGGGTGATGTATGCGATGCGGTGGTAAGTGTTGCCCTCGGCATCGTCAGTGCCGGTGGTCTGCGAAACGGCGTAGAGGTATGAGTCGCCGCCAGCCACGCGGTCAATGGAGGCAGACATCGAGATCTCGTCGTCGATGACCTGCGGCAGGGTTGACTCCACCTGGCCGGTGTACAGGTTGACGAAATTGAAGCGGTAAGCGTCGCCTTCGTTTATTATGAACATCACCTGGGGGTCGTAGCCGGGCAGGTCGCTCAGGAAATATCCGCCGTCAACGCCCTTTGCGAGAGAAACCAGCTGCTCTGCGGCTGCGGTCTCGCCCTGGGGAGCGGCTTTCATCACGTCATAGTTGTAAATGTAACCGTCGTTTGAGACGTTGTATATCTCCTTGGTGATGATGAACGCGGGCGTGCCGTCATCGGTGTAATGACCCAGAGCGATGTCGTCATCGTATGAGAACGCGCCGAGGTACAGGAAGTTGATATTGCTCGATGTGGCATCGCTGGGGATAGTCGTAGTCGAATACAGTTCGAGTTCCGAAGACCACTTGTTGGGCAGCGTGTAGAGTTTTATCTGCAGTTCATTGTCCGGGGTCAGGTTCTCGTTTTCGTAGTCGTAAGGATCCTCGTAGTAGCAGTACTTCATCATCGAGGTGGAAAAATACGGCATGCCGTCATACACAGTTGCCATAAATGGCATGGCATTCTCACCTGAGACGAGGATAGTCGGCACGCGGAATGACATGACAGGGTCTTCCATGCCATTATATCCGGCGGCCTTGTAGACGGTGAACACGTTGTCTGCCATGTTCATCACGCCGTTAATTTCGGGAGTCTGCGTCTCCTCCTCTGTGACGAATGTCACCCAGAATTTCTCGCTCCAAGCATCTGTTGCGGTGTTGATAGCCGATACGTAGTAGCCGGGAATTGTCATCAGCGGCTCATCAACGCCAAGAGAGTAGACGAGCGTCTTGGTGATGTTGACATACTCGCTGGTGGTAGTGGCGATGCATATCATCGCTTCATACTTGTCATCGGTGTTGAAGAACTTGCGTGTCAACTGCGGACCTATCGACACATCAGCCACGCCAGTCTCGCTGCCGGTCAGCTCGATGGTGTCATGGATAGTGCCTACAACCTCAAATGAGGGATTGTAGATGGTGAACTCATAGCCGTTGATCTTGGTTTCCTTGTAGGTGCCATGGTCTATAACCTCCTTTTCCAAGTTGAGGGTATAGTGCCAAATCGAGCCGTCCGGGCCGTAGATGTAGTTCACATCGTCGGCTGTGGGTAGATGCCCTGCCTCAATGGCGTTTGCGGACGAGGCCGAGAATTTCACTTTGCCGCCGTTCAGCTTGTCGAGAGAGCCGGTACGGAGGGCATTGTCGCCGTCTGCCTTCACTTTCGGCATATACCTGAAAACATCGGCGCTGTTTGCTTGCCGCGCCGGCGAGGTTGCCGGTGTCGCTGCAAGTGCGGGCAAGGCGAGTGCCATTGCCGCAGTCAGGAGAACATGTTTCATACAAAAAATTTATTTAGTAGTTATATAATAAGGGGCGTAGTTGCCTTGTCAAAGTACTGAAATAAAGTCAAGTATATCGGCTGCAAATTTAGCACAGCCTCCGCTTATCTCCAAAAGCAGCAGCGTTAAAATAACATAACCGCAATGCAAATGTGCGCTACCGTATTAATTATTCATCATTGCCGTATCATAATCAAACAATCAAGCGGCATCTTGTGTCACTTGCGTAATATCTGGTTCAGTAGCGGCGCAGCAAGACAGCGTCCACCAGGGCGTGGTTGGTGTGCAGGTTCATGTTCTCATCGCAATCGCGCAGCGTCAGGCGCAGGACGTGCCGCCCCTGCGGCAGCGTGACACGTATGCTGTTGGACAGCCCCCAGTCGTCCCAGTTGGCGACACCGCGCTGCGGCATGACGACCATGCCGGCATCGACTCCGTCAACGGAGAGGGTACGGACTGCCGCCTTGTTCTCCGTGTTGACCGGGCCGTTGCCGTTGGCATACCTAACACAGAGGGCATATTCCCCGGCTTCGGCTATTTCGACGGGAATCTCAATGACAGGACGCTTATGGTCGGTCTCCGCGAAGCCCTCGCCGCTGTAGCCGCACACCGGCGTTTCCGGCCGGTAGCTGATTTCCGCAGATGACATGGCAGTCCCCTCTCCGGGGATTTCCACCTGCATCTCGGTGCCGGCATACAGCGGCTCAGAGGCGAATGACGACACTCCCTCTGAGGAAATGCCCACCACTTGCCATTCGCCTGAAGCCGCTATGTCATATCTCGTCTGTCGCGTCTGCGCGACCTCCTTGCCGTTGTACAGCACCTTGTAGCATGCTATGTATTCTATCGGATTCCATTCCAGTCGCGTGCCGCCGACAGAGAGCCGCGTCACTGGCGTAATCGGGGCTTTCACGTTTGGTGTATGGTTGACCTGCATCGACGGAATAGCCTCGTCAGCCATGGCGACGACGATGTTGCAGTTGCCTTTCAGCCGCCCTGCGGGGATGAAGGTCTCCCCCTCCTTCAGCGGCTTGCCGTTGAGCGTCACCGAACGGACGCGGCTGCCGTAGCCGCTGACTGTCACATTAAGCGTCGCGCCTCGGTAACTGATGCCGTAAAGGGTGCGCGTGTCCGCAAGAGCCTCGGGGACAAAAGGCCGCAACGAGATGCCGTCCGGCTCGAAATTGAGACCCATGAGCAAACGCATGGTCAGGGCTATGTTGCCGGAGAGCGACCACAGCATATTGGAGGAGTTGAGCTCGGTGTATATGTCGCCGTTGTCGAGGTTGAAATTCTCTTTGTTGGTGGCAAATAGTGCGGCCGGTCGCACCACTGCCCCGATAGCCTCAAGAGTGCCCTGCTCGTTGCCGGCGGCCGCGTTGGCAAGAGCCCAGTACGAGCCGACGAAAGGCCACAACGCATTGTTGTGGTAGCTAGGCATATCGGCTATCTGCGGGAAGAATATTGCTGTGCCGAAGGGGGTGACGGGGTGATGCTCCGTTATGGAACGAGCCTGCCGGGGCGATGCGATGCCGTACAGGATAGCCAGCGACGAGCCGAGGGTCTCGTAGCGCGGGTTGGCAACCATGTTGTCGCGACCGTAAGTGTACATGAAGTAATCCCCCATCGCGCCGTCCCAGAAGCGAGCGTTGACACGCTCGGCAATGGCATCGGCACGCTCGGCGTATTCACGTGCTTCCGCCTTACGCCCGAGTATCGCCGCCATCTGCGAAACGACGCGGACAGATGCCGCGTAGAGCATGTTCGTACCCATGGCTTCCGACTTGGCGATGTCTGCCGTCTGCATCCATTTGGGATAGCTCTGCTCGCGCCAGTCGATGAATGATGTCTCGCCGGTCATCAGCCCCGACCGTGCCACTGTCTCGCTGTCCTTCGCCAGCGAGCGGCACGCTATCGGGTAGACAGTTTCGAGCCACGCCCTGTCGCCGGTGACTTTGTATACTTCCCAAGCAGCAAGCACCCAAACGAGCCTGTCGGAGGATATGGGCCATGCGCCGCCGCTGCCGGTGTCCTGTATGATCTGTCCCTGCTCGTTGACCTTGCGCATCAGCGAGATGCGCGAAGCCTCGGGCTGCAACGCAGCCATTGAGAGGATGATGGAGTAGCTCACGTCGCGTGTCCATACGCCAGCCCATTCCTTGCCTGTTCGCAGCGTGGTGTCCGGCTCGACAGCGTTGACCATCTCGTCGAGCCCCATGTTGAAAACGGCTTGGAGGAGACGGTTGGAGGCTTCGAGCCGTGGATATGCCGACAGATCGTTTTTGCGCCGCCATCTCTGCTCAACGGGCATGAAATAGCCAGGACGCGCATGGTACGTGGACTGTATCTCCTCCGGGGAGACTGCCCACGCACGGTACTCCCCCTGGACTATGGTGTCGCCGCGCCACTCGTAGGCTTCGGTGGAAACTATCGTCGGTGCAGCGGCAGCAACAGCGGCTATCATCAGGCTTGTCAGCATATTCCGTCAGTGTTTGTGCCGGTCAACGGCGTTTTTTGCGAGAATCCTTTGCCGAGCGTTTTTTGGGGCGATCCTTGCGGTTCTTGCCACGGCTGTGAAGCACCGGCGTGAGCGGCTTGTCGGGGTTGCCGCTGTCAGAAACGAGCGCGAAATCGAGCTGGCGGCGGTCGAGGTCGGCACGTGCCACTTGTATCTTCACGCGGTCGCCGAGGGTGTAGCGCACATGGGTGTTATGCCCTATGAGGCAATAGTTCTTCTCGTCAAAGTCATAGTACTGGTCGTCGAGGTCGCGCACGGGAACCAGCCCTTCGCACTTGTTTTCATCAAGCTCTACATACAGCCCCCACTCTGTGACGTGCGAAATTATGCCGTCGTACACCTCGCCGATGTGGTCTGCCATGTATTCCACTTGCTTGTAGCGTATCGAGGCACGCTCGGCGTTGGAGGCAAGCTGTTCCATGTCGGAGGAGTGCTTGCACAGCTCCTCGGTCTTGACACGTTCTGCGCTGCGCCCGCCCTCTGCATAGCGTGTCAGCAGACGGTGTACCATCATGTCGGGATAGCGGCGTATCGGGGAGGTGAAATGCGTGTAATAGTCCACGGCAAGGCCGTAATGGCCAATATTGTCTGTGGTATATATCGCCTTGGCCATGGAGCGTATGGCCAGTATTGAGAGCATGTTCTCCTCGCCGCGCCCTTTCACGTCATGGAGCATCTTGTTGAGGCTCTTGTTGACCTCACGCGCGCGCCCCTCGGTGACTATGCGGAAACCGAAGCGGGCGGCTATAAGCGCAAAGTTGCCCATCTTCTCGGGGTCGGGTGTGTCATGCACGCGGTAGACGAATGTCTTTGCCTTCTTGCCGCGGGCAGCCATGCCCACTGACTGCGCAACATACATGTTGGCAAGGAGCATGAACTCCTCGATGAGCTTGTTGGCATCTTTCGACTCCTTGAAAAACACTGACACGGGATGACCCTTTTCGTCTATCTCGAAACGCACTTCCTCACGGTCAAATTCCACCGCGCCGTTGTCGAAACGGCGGCGGCGCAACTTCTTGGCAAGCGCGTCGAGCTGTAGCACCTCCTTGGCATAGTCACCCTCGCCAGTCTCGATGATCTGCTGCGCCTCCTCGTATGTAAAGCGGCGGTTGCTGCGTATCACCGTGCGGTGTATGCGGCAGTCAATGACATTGGCCTCCTCGTCAAGCTCAAATATGGCGGAATACGTGAGTTTGTCCTCGTCAGGGCGCAATGAGCAGATGCCGTTGCTGAGGTGTTCGGGAAGCATCGGAATGGTGCGGTCTACGAGGTATACGCTGGTGGCCCGCTGCTGCGCCTCGCGGTCAATGATAGTGCCGGGCTTCACATAGTGCGTCACGTCGGCGATATGCACGCCCACTTCCCAGTTGCCGTTGTCCAACTGGCGTATGGAGAGGGCATCGTCAAAGTCCTTGGCATCACGCGGATCGATGGTGAATGTCGCGACCTGGCGGAAATCCTCGCGCCGCGCCACTTCCTCGTCGGTAATGCCGGCATCTATCTTGTCGGCAGCCTTCTCAACAGCCTGCGGATAACGGTAGGGCAAGCCGTACTCGGCAAGTATGGCGTGCATCTCGGCGTTGTTCTCCCCTTTCCTGCCGAGAACATCCACGATTACGCCGCGCGGTGTCATCTCGTCATCGCGCCATTTCTCGATGCGAGCCACTGCCTTGTCGCCGTCCTTTGCGCCGTGCAGCTTGGAGCGCGGTATGAGGATGTCTGCGGCGAGGAACTTCGAGTCCGGCACCAGCACGGCGACATTGTTGTCATCTATCTTGACCTCGCCTACAAATGTCTGATCCTTGGCCTCGATGATTTCCACCACGCGAGCTTCGGGGTCTTGTCCGCGCCGTGAGGCGGAGACGACCACCCTGACCTTGTCGCCGTTGAGGGCGTGCATGGAGTTGCGCTCTGCCACGAATATGCTCTCGTCATCGACGATGACAGAATTGCGGCCGTTGCTGCGGCGCACGAAATAGCCGACGCTCTCCGTGCCACGGTTAGCTTTCGCCTTGTAGCGGCCGAGGCTCACCTCGATGATTTCGCCGGCGGCGGTCAGCGCGTCGAGTATATTAATGACATCTATCCTGTTGGAACGCTGGGTAGCTCCGATGCCGTATGCTATCTGCTTATAGTTGAAGGCCTGGTTGGGGCTGTGCTGCAAAAACTCCAAGACGAGGTTTTGAACCTCATTCTTGCGCATACGGTGGCGGTTTGCCCCCATCTTGTCCTTTTCTTTCATAACTAACTGTGTATTAGAATAATCACTCGACGGACACACCCTCTGACGCTCACCGCCGGCTGCATCCCCCTACTATTAGAACGCTAATTTAGCCAGAATTATCGAATGTACAAAATCCCCACAATCCCAATCAAATCCAAGACACCACAATCAAAGCTCTTGCTCAAAATAACAAACACGCTAATTTTCAATGCATTACAAATGCACCCAAAAAAATGAATAGCTAACTCAATTAACTCCATCTTTCCTCCGGCACACGCGATTGGCATTTTTTCGAGTCTGCCTATTGCACAAATATGACTAATTGATTATTTTTGCATCGTGAAATGCGATGACACCATCCAACAACGAATAAGGACTATATACAGAACACCA
Source organism: uncultured Porphyromonadaceae bacterium (assembly GCA_900550645.1). Taxonomy (GTDB): domain Bacteria; phylum Bacteroidota; class Bacteroidia; order Bacteroidales; family Muribaculaceae; genus Lepagella. Next base: position 34,446 of record URTA01000008.1, on the reverse strand, counting down.
CAGTTTGAGGAGTTCTTCAACTCATTGTCCGACAAGGTGCAGACGAAATTCAAGTATGTAATCGATGTCATTACAAGCATCTACAACATACCCACCAAATTCGTCAAGCACCTTCAAGACACAGACCTATACGAAATGCGTGTTTCTGTCGGAACAAACGAATATCGCACAATATTGTTTGCAACAGACAAAGAAAACGTCATTGAAGCAACCAATATAATCTTACTAAGCGGCTTTCTCAAAAAATCGTCCAAGGACTACGACAAGCAAATCATCCGCGCATTATCAATCTTAGAAAAATTTGAGTTATGAGACAATTAGACCCTGAAAAGCTGAAGAAACTAAATACCTTCAACAAGCAACTGGACGAGGAATTCGGAAAAATCGGTTCTGAATCCAGAGAAAAGTTCCATGAAGAAGCGTTGGCCTGGTTCTATGGGCAAATACTTCGTGACCGCCGGCGAGAACTCAAACTCACCCAAAAACAAGTAGCTGAAAAATTGGGGCGCAAGCAGAGTTACATCGCCAGGGTAGAACGAGGCAAGACAGACATACAGCTTTCAAGTTTCATCAGAATAGCCTCCGTTTTAGGCATACAGTTCATTCCGTCATTCTCGCCAATTACGCAATAATCGTTTATATATCAACACTATAGCACCTATCAAGTTGCTATGGCGAGGGCATCATGAACGAGCTTGGCCTTAGACTGCCCTATTTCGGACGCCAATTCATCAAGCGATGCCTCGCGTATGCGTTTCAGGCTCTTGAAGCGGCGCATGAGCCGTGTCACCGTCGCCGGGCCTATGCCCTGGATCGTATCGAGCATGCTGACGGCCTGCCCTTTGGAACGGCGCAACCGGTGGTGGGTGATGCCGAAACGGTGAGCCTCGTCGCGCAGATGCTGCACCACTCGCAAAGAGGGGCTTTTCTTGTCTATGTACAGCGGGAACGAGTCGCCGGGGAAATATATCTCCTCGAGGCGTTTAGCGATGCCGACGAGCGCCACCTGACCGCGTATTCCCATCTCGTCAAACGCTTCCACAGCCGCGCTAAGCTGCCCCTTGCCGCCATCGACGACCACCATGTCGGGGAGGCTCTCCCCCTCAGACATCATACGCGAATAGCGGCGGTGCAGCACCTCTTTCATAGAGGCGAAATCGTCTGCACCGACAACGGTCTTGATGAGGAAATGTCGGTAATCCTTCTTGCTCGGCTTGCCGTTGCGGAACACGACGCAGCTTGCTACGGGGTTCGTACCCTGAATATTCGAGTTGTCAAAGCACTCAATGTGGCGCGGCTGTACATTGAGGCGAAAGTCCGCCCTCATTCTCTCCATGAGCCGCTCCACGGCGGTGTCGGGATTGAGTTTCTCGGCCTGCCTTATCTTGTCGGCCATATACTGACGTGCGTTCTTCTCGGCTACACCGAGTATACCGCGCATTGCACCCCGCTGCGGCACAGTGAATGTCACTCCCCCAAACTCCACGTCTGGGAGAAACGGCACGATCACTTTCGCGAACTCACGTCCGAAACGGCGCGACACTTCCGACACTGCCATCGACAGAATTTCCGCGCCCTGTTCCTCGAGGCGGCGGCGGTATTCCAAGTTCAGGCTCTGAACGACCGCACCGTTGTGCAGATGAATGAAGTTGACGTATGCGCTGCGGCCGTCCTCATCCTCTACGTACCCGAATATGTCGAAATCGCCGTTTTCCGCCATCGGGATTACGCTCTTGGCATTGTATTTTTTGACAAGCTGATATTTCTCCTTGACCTCGGCAGCCTCCTCGAAGCGCATTTCCGCTGCGAGGTCGTTCATCTGCTGTTGCAACATACGCTCCAGCTCCACTGTTCCGCCGCCGAGAATCTTGCGCACCGATGAAACGGTGCCTGCGTAATCCGCCTCCCCTATCAGCCCTTGGCACGCGCCGCCGCATTTGCCGATATGATAGTCCAGGCACAGGCGCAGCTTGCCACGGCGGACTACATCGGGCGTTATCGCATGGCAGCAACTGCGCAGCGGATATATGTCGCGTATCAGCTGTAGCACTGTTTTAGCAGAAGCGACGTTGGTGTACGGGCCGAAGTACCGCCCTTTTTCGGCATGCTCGCGCGTCAGGAACACCCTCGGGTACATTTCGGCTGTTAGCACAATCCATGGATAAGACTTGTCGTCCTTGAGCAGGACATTGTACCGGGGAGAATACTCCTTGATCATTGCGTTTTCTAGGTGCAGAGCCTCTTCCTCGCTTGCAACGACGATGAAACGCATATCGACGATATTCCGCACCAGCAGATTCGTGCGCAATACGCTGTGGATGCGGTTGAAGTACGAACTTACACGCCGTTTCAATCGCTTGGCTTTGCCGACATAAATCACCTTGCCGTCGCGGTTGAGATACATGTACACCCCAGGAGATTCAGGCAGGGACAGTATCTTGCGGCGGAGGTTCTCGCCAGGGCGGTTCTCGCGTATATCCTCGACAGTGCGGTCGGGGACTATATCGAGAGAAAACCCGCCGATTTCATCGACAACACGACCGACATCGACAAGATTCGAGACATTAGATGTTTCACGTGAAACATTCGCATCCTCTTCCATATCAAGCAGCTATGAGATTTGTATTGAAAAATCGGACAGGCATCAACCGTGGAAATTCAAGCGGCAAAAGTACCTGTCCGAAAGGTTACAACAAACTCTAAACGCCCGATTTAATCGGGATTTTCGTCTTTTCAATACTTAAGCAGCGACGAAACCTCGCAGTCTTTTGGCAGGTTGTCGCGTCCTTTCAAATCGGTCAATTCAACGATGAAATTGATATAGACCTTCTTGGGGTTCATGCTCTTGACAAGTTCGTAGGCAGCCGCCATGGTGCCGCCGGTCGCGAGGAGGTCGTCGTGTATTAACACGACATCATTTTCGTTGATGGCATCGCTGTGCATCTCGATGGTGTCAACGCCATACTCCTTGGCGTATGCCTTTTTGATTGTCACAGAGGGCAGCTTGCCTGGTTTGCGGGCGGGAACAAAGCCGCAGCCGAGCTCGTATGCAACGATAGAGCCACCGATAAAACCGCGAGACTCGATGCCAACGACCTTAGTCACGCCCTTGTCACGATACAGGTCGGCAACCGCACGCCCCATGGTGCGCAGAGCGTCGCCGTCTTTAATCATTGTGGTCAGGTCACGAAACATGATTCCCTTTGAGGGGAAATCAGGCACATCTCGGATGATGGCTTTGAGGTCTTCTATTTTCATAACTTCGATATTGTGTGATTGTTTTTATTCAGTTCAATTTGTTCCACGTGGAACAATCAGCCTGTAACCAGCTGTGTTCGCGGACAGTTACCTGTTCATCAACAGCAGCAGAATGCTGACATCTGCGGGCGACACCCCAGGGATGCGAGAGGCCTGCCCTATTGTCGCCGGACGGATGCGCGATAATTTCTGCCGAGCCTCAGTGGAGAGTGACGTAATGGCTTCGTAGTCGGTGTCAGGTTTCAGCGCGACATAGTCGAGCCTGGTCATCTTGTCGGCAAGTTCACGCTCGCGCTGTATATATCCTTCATACTTGACAAGTATCTCCGCAGCCTCAATGATTTCCTCGCGACGGTCATCGGGCAGCTCTTGCAGCCGCGCCTTAACAGCCGGCACAGCTTTCGCAAGCATCTGCAAATCCACATGCGGCCTCTTCAGCAGCTCGACAAGGCGCACTGCGCCTGCAAGACAAGACGAGCCAATAGACTCGAAAAGCGCGTTGACCGCATCTGTAGGCTTGACAGAAAACTCGGAGCACCACCCTATCAACCGGTCGCGCTCATCTCGTTTGGAAAGCATCAATGAAAAGCGGCGGTCTGAGGCAAGCCCCATTTCATGCCCAAGCGGAGTCAATCGCAGGTCCGCATCGTCCTGGCGCAACAATATGCGGTATTCGGCTCGCGAAGTAAACATGCGGTACGGCTCGTCAACGCCTTTGGTCACGAGGTCGTCGATAAGTACACCTATATATGCCTGGTCGCGCCCAAGTACGACAGGAGGCAAATCATGCAACGACCGAGCGGCATTGATGCCCGCCATCAGTCCTTGCGCCGCCGCCTCCTCATAGCCGGTAGTGCCATTCACCTGACCTGCGAAATAAAGACCGCTGACCTGTTTGGTCTGCAAATCATGCGTCAACTGTGTGGGGTCGAAAAAGTCATACTCTATGGCATAGCCAGGACGGTACAGCTGCACGCCCGCGAGAGCCGGTATGTGCTGCAAGGCTTCAACCTGAACATCCCACGGCAGCGAACTCGAGAAGCCGTTGACGTAAAACTCACAGGTTGTCTCACCTTCTGGTTCGAGAAACAGCTGGTGGCTATCCTTATCAGCGAAAGTGACAATTTTAGTTTCAATGCTGGGGCAATATCGAGGACCTATGCTTTTAATCTGGCCGTTATACAGCGGGGAGCGGTCGAGCGAAGACCTCAATATCTCATGCACCTCGGAGTTGGTATGGACTATATAGCAGTCACGCGGAGCGAGTGTGCGCTGTATCTCAGGCAGGAAGGAAAATTTGTGGAAATCCCTGTTAACCAACACCTTTCCAGACGAGCCAAGACCTGGGCGAGATACTCGCACATTTGTTTCTTCGACAGCGTCATCACCTTGTTGCGTCACAGCGAGAGAGTAGTCTACCGTCCTGCCGTCGATGCGTGCCGGCGTGCCTGTTTTCATGCGGTCTGCGTTGAAACCGAGAGCCTTCAGCTGCTCGGTCAGACCATGGCTGGACTGTTCGGAGATGCGCCCACCGGGTATCTGCTGCTCGCCGAAATGCATCAACCCATTAAGGAACGTGCCTGCAGTGAGTATGACTTTCGGGGCGTTGAAACGCACGCCAAGAGCGGTCACAACACCCCTGACACACTTGCGTCCGTCATGCATATCCTCGACAACAAGTTCATTCACAGTGTCTTGACATAGCATGAGATTGTCAGTACGGTCAAGTATCTGCCGCCACACGTCAATGTACTTGGTACGGTCGCACTGCGCACGCGGCGACCACACAGCGGGACCCTTGGAGCGGTTGAGCATACGAAACTGCACCGAACAGAGGTCAGTCACAATGCCTGTCATACCGCCAAGCGCATCTATTTCCCTGACAATCTGACCCTTGGCGATACCTCCTATGGCAGGATTGCAGGACATTTGCGCCACACGGTTCATGTCGGCGGTAATAAGCAACGTCGCCGCACCAATACGCGCAGCAGCAACAGCCGCTTCGCATCCGGCATGACCGCCGCCAATCACTATGACATCGAAATCGAAACGCATATCAGCTTGCCGTCAGAGAGTTGAATACACTTCAAGAGCCTTGTTCTCTTCAGCTTCCATGATTTCACGCTCACCAGGTCCCTTGTCGTCTATACCGCAGAGGTGAAGCACCCCGTGGATGATGACGCGCAGCAACTCGTTATCCGCAGTCACACCGAACTTCTCGGCGTTGGATGCTACGGTGTCGAGCGAGATGAGGACATCGCCGCTGATAACGCCGTCGTGGTCATAGTCGAAAGTAATGACGTCCGTATAATAGTCATGTCCGATGAACTGTCGGTTGGCAGCGAGTATATACTCGTCGTCACAGAAGCAGTAAGTCACCTGCCCCACCCCAAGTCCATGGTCACGCGCCACGGCATCAATCCACCGCGCAATGCGTTCCTCATCGAGCGAGGGCATTTCAACACCCTCCGTCATAAACTCTATCATAGACAAAAAATTTTGACGGACGCCTGTCACGGGCATCCGCGCTGATTAGGCTGGCAAATATAGCAATTTTTCCGAAAACGGCACTATTACTCGAGAGGAAAAGAGGACAACGCCGAGAAAAGCCTGTTCCGCAAATTATCTGAACAAAAACAGAGCAGGTGTTCAAAACCGACGCAATCACCTGAATACAATAGCATTGCACCCATACAAACAACCAATTAACCGCCGCGAGAGCGTCACATTCGCACCCAGCCGGGCAGCCCGGCGGCAAATACGCGCCGCTCGAAGACGGTTTTTCGCCCACAAACAACACGATTTGGAAAGCGGCGAGAATATGACTAACTTTGGGGAACAAAACGGGACAGCAATGAAAATAGGATTTGACGGCAAACGCGCCGTGTGCAACAATACGGGACTGGGCAACTACTCGCGGCTCGTCATCGAGCAGCTCGCAGCGTCGGCTCGCAAGGGCGAGGAACTGTTCGTCTATACACCGCGCATGACCGACAATCCCCGGCTCACACGCATCAAGACATTTCCGCAAGTCCGGTTCATGGTGCGCCACCCACGCTTCATGGAGAGCGCGGCCGCATGGCGGTCACGTGGCATAGTCCGCGACATGCGCCATGACGCGATAGACCTGTACCATGGCCTGAGCAACGAGTTGCCGCTGAACATCGCCGCTTCGGGCATACCCTCGGTGCTGACGATGCACGACGTGATATACCGCCGTCTCCCCTACTGCTATTCCGCTATCGACCGCTTGCTGTACGACTACAAGTACGGCAGGTCGTGCCGGGCAGCCACACGCATCATAGCCATAAGCGAATGTACCAAGCGCGACATCATACATTACTATAATGTGCCGGAAGAGAAAATCGACGTGGTTTACCAGGGGTGCGACCCGCAGTTTTCGAGACAGTGGAGCCACGAGGAGTCAGACACTCTGCGCCGGCGACTCGACCTGCCGGAGAGGTATGTGGTGCAGGTAGGGACAGTGGAGCGGCGCAAGAACCTCGAGCTGACAGTCCGCGCCATGGCAGCACTGCCGCCCGAAATAAAGCTCGTCGCCATCGGGCGAGACAATTCATATATGAAACGTGTGCAGGCCATAGCCCGAAAAGAGGGCGTTGCAGACCGCGTCATCTTCATGGGGGCAGTACCGTTTGCCGACCTGCCAGGGGTGTACCAGGCAGCCGAGGCAATAGCCTATCCGTCTCGATACGAAGGGTTCGGACTGCCTGTAATCGAGGGCATATTGAGCCGCCGGCCAGTGATCGCTGCGACCGGGTCATGCCTCGAAGAGGCAGGGGGCGAGGGGGCGATTTACGTCAACCCCGACGATGTGCGCGGCATGGCAGAAGCCCTGCGCAGCGTCACCGACGGCAGCGCGGACAAGGCAGCCATGACCATGCGAGGGCTGCGTCACGTGGCACGGTTTGACACCGCAGTAATGGCTGACAACATACGTACCATATACGCCAAAACACTTTCATATTTCCAAAATCAAAATCAATAATCCGAACCGCTACAGCATACGTGCGCAGGGCGTGTAGATAACTTTTTCCGCATATTCGGCATTATTTAAGAATTAAGCAATGCAAATTGACGGCGGAATTGAGTACCTTTACATTCGTGAATCATAGTGTGCGCAGTTCGCAGCCGAGGGCATCAGCACGAGGGTGCCCCACCGCTGCCGTTGACTTGCACACATAACCACAGGCTGAAGGGGACATTGCGCATGGCAGAACAGACATACCACATACCAGCATTGCTGGAAGAGACCGTCAACGGTCTGAACATCAAGCCAGACGGCACATACCTCGACGTCACGTTCGGCGGCGGCGGCCACTCGCGTGCCATCCTCTCGCGACTCGGATCTGCGGGGCGGCTGTACGGCCTGGACCAAGACATCGATGCACGAGCAAACAGCCCGGAGGATGCGCGGTTTACTTTCGTACATTCCAATTTCCGCTATGCCGAAAATTTCATGCACTACCACAACGCAATTCCCGTTGATGGCATTTTGGCAGACCTCGGCGTATCATTCCACCATTTTGACACAGCCGAAAGGGGCTTTTCGTTTCGTGCCGATGCGCCGCTGGACATGCGCATGAACCAGTCGGCCAGCGTCACAGCGGCAGACATCATAAACGGCTATGACGAGCAGCAGCTCGGCGACCTGCTGCGCCTATACGGCGACATCAAGCAGCCCCGGCAGTTGGTAGCGGCAATCATGCGCACACGCGCCGCAGAGCCGATACAGACCACGCTGCAGTTGGCAGACGCTGTAACCCCCGCGCTGAACCCGCGGCAGGTCAAAAAGGAACTCGCGCAGGTGTTTCAGGCACTGCGCATCGAGGTCAACGGCGAAATGACAGCATTGCACAAATTCCTCGCCTCGACAGTGCGCATACTGCGTCCCGGAGGACGGCTTACAATACTCACCTACCACTCGCTCGAAGACCGCATGGTCAAAAACTTCATGCGCTCGGGCAACATCGAGGGGCGTGTGGAGCAGGACTTCTTCGGCAACATCTCGACCCCGTGGCGGCTGGTGACACGCCAGCCCGTGACAGCCTCCCGCGAGGAGGTGGAAGCCAACCCTCGCGCACGCAGCGCGAAACTGCGTGTGGCTGAACTTAAGCCCTCACAGGAAACCGACAACCGCAACTGACGAAGCCATGGCCAAGAAAGCGACAAAAAAAGATGACAAGCCGAAGAAGGGGCTGATGCACGGCTTCCGTTGGCGCGGCATGAAGAACGGCGAGAACCTGTCAATCGATGTCATGCGCAAAAACGCATGGCTAATCATCGTGGCCACGATTGTAATGCTGACTATCACCGGCATGCGCTACCGCACGCAGACGCTTCAGAAGGAAATCGAGAACCTAAACGCGCAGCTGCGCAAGGCGCAGAGCGAGATGATGACCGAAAAGCAGAAGTATATGTCGCAGATACGCGAGACACGCATGCTCGAGCTGGTGCGGCAGAACAACCTCGGGCTGATACACCAGGAGCAGCCTCCGTATGAGATAGAGGCGGACATCCCGGTAACAGAACATTCACCGGCACAACCCTCACCAGAAAAGAAATGAAAAAGACCGGCGCGAACAAAAGACACATCATGGGACGATATGCCATCATAACTGGCACATCGCTTGTCGTCGCGGCGTTGATAATATACCAGCTGTTTTCAATTGCCGTCATCAACGGCAGCGAATGGAAAAAGGCTGCGGCGAGGGAGCTGTCAAAGACCAGCATAGCCAAACCGCTGCGCGGCAGCATACTCTCCGACAACGGCAACATACTGGCCTGTACCGTCAACACGTTTCACATAAAACTCGACATGCAGAGCTCCGACTGGAGCAACTCTAAGAAAATAGGCATCAAATCCAAGACCATCGACTCGCTGGCAGACTCCCTGGACCGCTACTACCCGTTGGCCGCAGGCCTGGAAAAGCTGCAAGCGGACGAGCGTGAGAAAAAGTCATGGAGGACGAAGCTGCGCAACGAGTTGGCAAAAGACGTGTCTGACCGCAACGCCTCTATTTATGTCAAGAAATGCGCCAGCGAGGAGGACTACCAGCGCATACTGTCGTTCCCGGGAATACGCAACTTCTACAAGCCCAACGGCAAGCTGAGAGGCAGCAAGCACCCGATAGGCACCGAGCGTGCGGTAGAGCGCGTTTACCCATACGGCGACATGGCAAAGTTCAGCATAGGCCGCGTCTCCGAAATGAGGATGCCGCAGCCCGACAAGAAGGACACGCTGGACGAGATACACGGCTATTCCGGCCTCGAGAAAGACTTTGACAAGCTGCTGTACGGCGTGCCTGGCAAGAAGCAGCGCATGTCGGGCGCCGGAGGCACAAAGGATGTTGTGGTCAAGAAACCGCAGCACGGATACAACGTGTATTCCACCATCAACATCGACATGCAGGACATGCTCGACGAGGAGCTGCGCAGCGTATGCGTTGAGGCCAACGCCATCTGGGCAACGGCGATAATCATGGAAACAAGCACCGGCGCGATCAAGGCGCTCTCCAACATCGAGCTGCTCGACGACAACACCTACGGCGAGGCAAGAAACCGTGCGGGGCTGAGGTTTGAGCCGGGTTCGGTCATCAAGCCCATATCATTAATGGTGGCGTTTGAGGACGGGCTGGTCAAATCGGTCAACGACGCCGTGGACTGCAGCCCGTTCCAGGGGACGGTGGACAACCACGCACCCGCTGTCAAGAACATGAAGCAGGTCATCGGCATGTCGTCCAACACGGGCATCGCCCGCGTCCTCTTCCGCGGCTACAAGGACCACCCGGAGAACTATCACGACCGCCTGGAGAAGATTGGCTTCTTCGAGAGTTTTCACTCCGGCCTGGGCTCAGAGCACACCCCCTACTTCCCTCGCCTGACAGCCACAGACCGCAACGGCAACCCTGTGACCATGACCGCCCGGCACCTGAGCCTCGCGCGGCAGACATACGGCTACAACAGCGAAATACCGCCTATCTACACGCTGGCATACTACAACGCCATAGCCAACGGCGGCATGCTGGTATACCCGCACCTCATCTCGAAAATCGAGGACGAGGACGGCCGCGACTCGGTGCTGCAAGTAAAAACGCTGCGCGTATGCTCCAAGGAGACTGCCGACAAGGTGGCTGAATGCCTGCGGTATACCGTCACCGGCAACGGCTCTGACCACACCACCGCCATGGCACTCAAGGACGACCGCGTAGCCCTGGCCGGAAAGACCGGAACGGCATACCCCGTGTTCGACAAGAAAATCGACGGACGCACCGGTTATGACCTCTCACGGCGGCGGTATGCATTCGCGGGCTTCTTCCCCTACGAGAGCCCGAAATACTCGATGATGGTGCTCATCCTCGCCCCTGCCGGCACTTCGGCAGCACGGACTTCCGGCAAGGTGATGCTAAACATCGCGCTGCGACTTTACTCGCGAGGGCTGCTCGACAACACCTCGTCATACACAGACATGAACTCCTCCTCTACCCCCGTGTTCACTGCACTCCCGGGCTTCGATGCCTCCTACATCTGCAACATGCTGGGCATAAGCAGCTACAAGAGATTCGGCACAGCCGCGCCCGCTGCGGGCGGACAGATGCCCGACCTGCACGGCTACGACCCGGAGACGGCTATAGCCACGCTCGAGCGCATGGGCGTGAACGCGAGAATATTGGGAGTCGGACACGTTGCGACGCAGGACATACCGCCCGGGACACAGCTGACCCCGGGCATGACCGTTTACCTGACATTAAAAATATAACGATATACTATGATCATCAAATTATCAAACCTACTCCGTGAGATAGAGCCGCTGGAAATCATCGGCGACACTGACAAGAACATTGTCAGCCTCGTGAGCGATTCGCGCAAAGCGGTCAAGGGGGGCATGTTTGTGGCAGTACGCGGCGTGACCACCGACGGCCACAAGTACATTCCCGTCGTGGCAAGCAACCATGTGGGCGCCATAGTATGCGAAAACCTACCCTCCGCCATCGAGAAGGGGATAACATATATCCGCGTCGCCAATTCCGCCGACGCACTCGGCCGCCTCGCCTCCGCATGGCACGACCACCCCTCGCGCCAACTCAAGCTGATAGGCGTGACCGGCACCAACGGCAAGACCACTACCGCCACCCTGCTCTATGAGATGGCAAAATACGAGGGCTGCCGCGCCGGCCTCCTCTCCACGGTATGCAACTATGTGTGCGACCGCGCAATACCCACCACGCACACCACACCCGACCCGCTGACGCTCAACGCGCTGCTCGCCGAAATGGTGGAAGCCGGTTGCGAATACGCCTTCATGGAAGTCTCCTCGCACGCTGCCGACCAGTGCCGCATAGCCGGGCTGAACTTCGCTGGCGCAATATTCTCCAACCTGACGCGCGACCACCTGGACTACCACAAGACGGTGGAGAACTACATGAACGCGAAGAAGAAATTTTTCGACATGCTCCCCGAGGACGCTTTCGCGCTCATCAACATCGACGACAGCCACGGCCGCTACATGGTGCAGAACACCCGCGCCCATGTCTACACATACTCGCTGCGCACCGACGCTGACTTCCGCTGCCGCATCATGGAGACACGCCTCGACGGCACGCTGCTGACGCTCAACGGCAAGGAGGTGGAGGTGGCTTTCACCGGCCGCTTCAATGCCTACAACCTGACGGCAGTCTACGGCGCAGCCGTGCTCGCAGGCTTCAGCCCTGAGGAGGTGCTGGTCAACATGAGCCGCCTCGTCCCTGTGGCAGGGCGTTTCCAGACCATACTCACCCCGACAGGAGTTACCGCGATAGTGGACTATGCCCACACCCCGGACGCACTGGTCAACGTGCTTGACACCATACGCGAAATCGTTGGGCCGGAGGGAGAAATCACTACGGTCACCGGCGCGGGCGGCGACCGCGACCACGGCAAGCGTCCCATAATGGCGAGCGAGGCGGCACGCCGCAGCGACCGCCTGTTCCTAACCTCTGACAACCCCCGCACCGAAGACCCCCAAGCCATAATCGACGACATGGCGAAAGGCCTTGACAGCGAGGCTCTTTCTCGCACACAGACCATCGTGGACCGCCGCGAGGCTATCCGAACTGCGCTGCGCACCGCCGCCCCCGGCTCTGTGGTACTCATTGCCGGCAAGGGACATGAGACATACCAGGAGGTGAACGGTGTGCGACACCATTTCGACGACCGCCAGGAAGTGCGCGACACATTTGCCTGACAGCCCGTCCTTTACAGAACCCTATAAATGAAATGACAATGATCTATTCTCTGTTCCAGATATTCGGGAGCACAGACTTCCCTGGACACCGCCTGATGGACTATATCTCGTTCCGCGCCGGCGTTGCGCTTGCGCTGGGACTGCTTGTGGCCCTGCTGCTGGGCAACGTCATCATACGCCGGCTGCGCCGCATGCAGATAGGCGAGGATGTACGCAACCTCGGCCTTGAGGGGCAAATGCAGAAGAAAGGCACTCCCACCATGGGCGGCATCATCATAATACTCGCGATAGTAATACCCTGTCTGCTGGTCGGCAACCTCGCCAACATCTACCTGATACTCATGCTGGTGGCGACGCTGTGGATGGGAGCTATCGGCTTCCTCGACGACTACCGCAAGCTGAAATACCACAACAAGGACGGACTGAAAGGGAAGTACAAAATTACCGGCCAGGTAGGCCTCGGGCTGCTTGTGGGCATAACCATGTGGCTCTCGCCTGACATCGTGATGCGCGAGAACACTGAAATCGTCAACGAGCAGACGCAGCAGACAGAGATAGTCATGAGCCAGGAGGACGTGAAGTCGCCGCAGACCACAATACCGTTCATCAAGAACAACAACTTCAACTATGAGTGGCTGACCTCGTGGATAGACGACGACAATGCCGCCTCGACCATGGGGTGGATAGTGTTCGTTTTCGTGGTGATATTCGTGGTGACGGCGGTCAGCAACGGAGCGAACCTCACGGACGGGCTTGACGGCCTGTGCGCCGGCACGTCGGCGATAATCGGCGTTGCACTGGCCATAATGGCATACCTGGGAGGCAACATCGTCTATTCGGGCTACCTGAACATCATGTACATACCAGGGTCTGAAGAGATGGTGGTCTACGCTGCGGCGTTCATCGGCGCACTGGTGGGCTTCCTGTGGTACAACGCCTTCCCCGCGCAGGTATTCATGGGCGACACCGGCAGCCTGACGCTCGGCGGCATCCTCGCCGTGTTCGCCATCCTCATACGCAAGGAGCTGCTCATACCGCTGTTGTGCCTCATATTCTTCGTCGAAGACCTGTCGGTCATCCTGCAGGTGGCATACTTCAAGTACACCAAGAAACGGTACGGCGCGGGAAGGCGTATATTCAAGATGACGCCGCTGCATCACCACTTCCAGCGCGAGGCTCCCGCCGGCGAGAAGATACTGTTCAACCACCCGGCGCACCCGATACCTGAATCCAAGATAGTGATGCGTTTCTGGATCGTGGGCATACTGCTCGCGGCAATGACATTCGTGACCCTGAAAATCAGATAAGACACAACATAACACCAACATACAGACAATGAAAAGATTAGTAGTACTCGGAGGCGGCGAGAGCGGATGCGGTTCCGCCATCCTGGCCCAGGCCAAAGGCATGGACGTTTTCCTGAGCGACTGCGGCAAGATAGCCCCGAAATACATCGAGCTGCTCGACAAATACGGCATACCCTACGAGCAGGGGCAGCACACGGAGGAGAAAATACTCAATGCCGACGAGGTGGTCAAGAGCCCCGGCATACCCCCCACCGCGCCGCTGGTGCGCAAGCTTGCTGAGCAGGGTACGCCCATCATCTCCGAAATAGAGTTCGCCGGAAGGTACACCGACGCCAAGACGGTGTGCATCACCGGCTCCAACGGCAAGACCACCACTACCCTGCTGACATACCACATACTGCAGGAAGCGGGCTTCAACGTAGGCCTGGCCGGCAACGTGGGACGCAGCATGGCCCGACAGGTTGCGGAGGAAGACCATGACGTGTACGTAATCGAGTTGTCGAGTTTCCAGCTCGAGAACATGTATGACTTCAAGGCCGACGTGGCTATAATCATGAACATCACCCCCGACCACCTGGACCGCTACGACCACAAGATGGAAAATTATGTCGCTGCCAAGTTCCGCATACTGCAAAACCAGACCAGGGACGACTACTTCATCTACTGGGAGGGCGACCCTATAGTCACCGCGCAGATACGCGCCATGCAGGTCGAGGCGCAGCAGCTGCCGTTCAGCGAGACGCAGACTGACGACGCTGCTTCGTGGGTGGACGACAACGGCATAATCCACTTCAAGCTCCCCACCGGGCAATGGGAAATTCCGCGTGACAAGCTCGCTCTCAAGGGGCTGCACAACCTCTACAACTCCATGGCCGCCGGACTGTCAGCATCGCTGCTGCAGGTCAAGGACGAGCGCATACGCCACGCCCTCGAAGACTTCGAAGCCGTGGAACACCGCCTCGAGTACGTAGCCACCGTTGACGGCGTGAAATACATCAACGATTCCAAGGCGACCAACGTCAACTCCACATGGTACGCCCTCGAGAGCATGGTGACACCCACCGTCCTGATACTCGGCGGCAAGGACAAGGGCAACGATTACTCGGAGATACTCCCCTTCGTGCGCGAGAAGGTCAAGGCGATAGTATGCATGGGCAAGGACAACGGCAAGCTGCTGGACTTTTTCACTGGAGAGGTGCCTGAAATTCACGACACCCACTCGCTGAAGGACGCGATGGAGGCGTGCCGCAAGGCCGCTGCCCCCGGCGACACTGTGCTGCTCTCTCCCTGCTGCGCCAGCTTCGACCTGTTCAGCAGCTACGAGGACCGCGGCGAGCAGTTCAAACAGGCTGTGAGAGAAATGACGAAATGAAAACCCCGCATGATCGCACCTGAACCATAAACAGATGGCAACAGACTCCTCTCCCGCAATAGAGATACGCGAGACCATAGACGGCATGCCTGTGGGCGATGCCGCTGCCGACACTCCCCGCCGCAAGGGGCTGTTCGGCTTAATGAGCAAGAAAGACGCGGACAATGACAAAGTCTCTGCGCCAAAGTCTGACAAGTACATCTGGGGCACGTACATCGTCCTGGTCATCTTCGCGCTCATCGAGGGCTACAGCGCCTCAAGCAGCCTGGTGAAGACATCTGCCGATGTATACAAGCCGCTGATTGAAAACGCGGTCTTTCTGCTCATAGGCTTCTGCCTCACCTTCACGATACAGAAGGTGCACTACAAGTGGATCAAGATGTACGCCGGCTTTATGTTCATTGTTAGCATACTTCTGCTGGTATGGGCGACAGTTGCCGGGGAGAACCTGAACGGCGCCAGCCGCTCTATCAGCATATTGGGATTCTCAATCCAGCCGCCAGAAATCATCAAGCTGACCATAGTGATATACCTGGCCAAGATACTCGCCAAATACCAGAAGCCCGGAGGCGTGCGCACTACCGGGGTGATATGGTGCGCCCTGACCACAGGCATAGTGGCCGTGCTGCTGTACGTCAACGGACTGACAAATGCGGCGATGGTGTTCACCACATCGTTTGCCATGTGGCTAATCGGAGGCATCGAGTGGCGCAAGATTGGGATTGTACTGCTCATTACAGCCTGCGTGGGAGGCGCGGCATACACTGTGAAAGCCTCTTCCCGGGCAGACACCCACGAGAGCCGCATGACGGAATACTCGCGCGGCATAAGCCCCGACGACACAATAACCGACAAGAACCGCCAGCCCATGTTCGCGCATTTCGCCATTGCTCGCGGCGGCATAATAAACACCCCCGGCTCTTCACACGAGAGTTCACGTCTGCCACTCGCCTACTCCGACTTCATCTACTCCATCATAGTCGAGGACGGCGGCATCGCCACCGGCATACTCCTCATTGCACTTTACATCGGATTGCTGATGCGAGCCGGGGCGATAGCGAGGAAATGCCGGCGAGCGTTCCCGGCTCTGCTCATAATGGGGTGCGCCGTCATGATAGTGCTGCAAGCACTGGTGCACATGGTCATCGTCGTCGGTCTCGGGCCGGTATCCGGACAGCCCTTGCCGCTGATTTCCAAGGGCGGCACCTCTATCATCGTAATGTCGATGGCCTTCGGCATCATGCTCTCCGTAAGCCGCTATGCCGTCCGCAGCAATAACAAGAAAGAAATAAAGGCCGAGCTGAAACAGCTCGACGAGGACATCAGCGCAGTCAACCCTGCTATCGCAGACAGCGCAGATGCCCCGGCAAAATAAACCACAGAAACAAAAACGTATGGAAAGCAACAACCGGCCTATACGAGCCATAGTGAGCGGCGGAGGGACAGGAGGACACATCTTCCCAGCCGTCTCGATAGCCAACGCACTGCAACGCCGCTGCGGTGCGGAAATACTGTTTGTCGGCGCAGAAGACCGCATGGAGATGGAGAAAGTGCCGGCGGCGGGATACCGCATCATCGGACTCCCCGTGGCCGGCTTCAACCGCAAGAACCTGTTCAAGAACTTCGCCGTAATCCGCAAGCTGATGCGCAGCGTTGTCATGGCCCGCAAGATTATCGCCGACTTCAAGCCTGACATCGCAATCGGCGTGGGCGGCTACGCCTCCGGGCCAACGCTGAAAGCAGCGCAACGTGCCGGCATACCCACCCTAATCCAGGAGCAGAACTCATACGCCGGCGTGACCAACAAGATGCTCGCACGCGGCGCACGCCGCATCTGCGTGGCATACCAGGGCATGGAACGCTTCTTTCCCGCCGACAAGATTGTCATGACCGGCAACCCGGTGCGCAAGGACCTGCTCTCGTGCAAACTCACGCCCGAAGAGGCGCGTGCGCAGTTCGGCCTTGACCCGCAGCGGCCTACAGTCCTGTGCGTGGGCGGAAGCCTCGGGGCGCGTACCATCAACGAAACCCTCGAACATGACGTGCAGCACCTCGCCGATGCAGGACTGCAGGTGATATGGCAGACAGGCAAGTATTTCGGCGACCGCGCCACAGTGGCTGCCAACGGCCGCAAGGGGATAGTGGTCACCAAGTTCATCGCCGACATGGGCACGGCATACCGCGCTGCCACCCTCGTGGTGTCGCGTGCCGGGGCTGGCTCGATAAGCGAGCTGCAGCTGCTCGGCTTGCCGGCGATACTCGTCCCCTCGCCCAATGTGGCTGAAGACCACCAGACAAAGAACGCCCATGCCCTCTCCGACCGCGGCGCGGCGATAACAGTCACCGACGCAGACGCTCCGCAGACGCTCGCGGAGACTGTCCTCGACACCGTCTTTGACGCGGCTCGCCTCGAGCAGATGAGCAAGGCAGTGCGCGAAATGGCACTCCCCGGCGCAGACGAGAAAATAGTGGACCAGATACTGCAAATCATCAACGGCGGCAACGCCTGACAACCCCACAGGACACTATGAACAGCAACACGACACAGCACATATATTTCGTTGGCGCGGGCGGTATCGGCATGGCCGCGCTGGTGCGCTACTACCTCTCGCGGGGTGCGCAGGTGGCAGGCTACGACCTTACGCCCTCCGACCTTACACATGCCCTGGAGCGCGAGGGCGCACGCATATCATACCGCGATGACACGCAGACCATTCCCGACGGCTTCCGCGACCCGGCACACACCATGGTGGTATACACCCCCGCCGTGGGCGACGACAACCGCATACTCTCCTACTTCCGCCAGGGCGGATTCAACGTGGTCAAGCGAGCTGTGATGCTCGGGCAGATAACACGCCACTCGCGGGCTATCTGCGTCGCCGGCTCGCACGGCAAGACCACCGTCTCCTCCATGGTCGCGCACATACTCCACACCTCTGACGTGAAGTGCAACGCATTCCTGGGCGGAATACTGCGCAACTACGACAGCAACCTCATACTGGACGACTGCTCCCCCTGGTCGGTCATCGAGGCGGACGAATACGACCGCTCGTTCCACCAGCTCAACCCCTACATAGCCGTCGTCACATCTACTGACCCCGACCACCTCGACATCTACGGCGACGAGAAGGGCTACCTCGAGGGGTTCGCCCACTTCACCTCGCTCATCGCCACCGGCGGCACGCTCATCCTCCACACCGGCCTCAAGCTCAAGCCGCGCACAGTGGAGGGTGTCAACACGCTGACATACAGCGGCGGCAACGAGGGCGACTGGCATACCGCCAACATACGCTACGATGACGGGAGGCTGTGGTTTGACATCGTGCACCCGGACGGCATCATACGCGACGTGGAGCTGGGAGTGCCTATAGCCATCAACATCGACAATGCAGTGGCAGCGGCAGCGGCGACGCACCTCGCCGGAGCCTCCGACGACAACATACGCCAGGCACTGCGCACATTCCTCGGAGCAAAACGACGCTTCGAGACATGGCTGCGCCCCGAAGACTCTGCATGCGGCACAGTCCTCATCGACGATTATGCCCACAGCCCCCACGAAGTCGAAGCCTCGATAACATCTGTACGCAAACTGTACCCAGGTCGCGAGCTGACAGTCGTGTTCCAGCCGCACCTCTACACACGCACGCGAGACTTCGCGCCGGAGTTTGCCCAGGCTCTCTCCCACGCCGACCGCGTGGTGCTGCTCGAGATATACCCGGCACGCGAAAAGCCGATACCCGGAGTGACCTCGCAAATCATCTACGACCGCCTCACTTCGCCACACAGGCTCATTTGCCCCCGCCAGAATTTGTTGAATCTGATAAAAAATAGTAACTTTGAAATCCTTATGACCCTGGGAGCCGCCAACCTGGACGTGCTGCTCCCCGACATCAAGGAAATACTAACAGCGAAGACCGTTGGCACGCACGACCCTGTATAAAGTAGGCAAGTGGCTGATACTCATCGTCTTGCTCACCTATACCGTTCTCATTTCGGTATGGGCGGGGCAGCGTGACTCCAAACGACGGTGCAGCGGCGTCGAGGTACGCATCGAGCAACACTCGTTCATGGGCGACACCATGACCCAGCGGGGTGTAATCACAGAGCTTGCCGCTTACGACAAGAACCTCGAGGGGAAGCTCCTGACGGACATCGACACATACGCCATTGAGCGTTACCTGTCGCGCCTCAGCAACTTCGAGTCCGTGCAGTGCTACGTCACCACCAAGGGGAAGCTGCGCATCTCCGTAATCCCGGTAATCCCCGAGCTGCGTGTCTTCGACGGAAGCGACAGCTACTACGTCAACAAGGACGGCAAGCGCATTGCAGCCAACGCCCGCTTCTTCGCAGACATGCCCGTGGTCAGCGGGCACTTCACTCGTGGCTTCCCGGCAACAGCCGTACTGCCCGTGGCACAGTACATCGCTGCCGATTCGCTCTTCAAGCATCTGATAATGATGATACGCGCCGATTCGCCCGACGACATCATCCTGGTGCCGCGCATCGCCGGCCATGTCATCAACATCGGCGACGCCCGTGACCTCCCCGTCAAGTTCCGCAACATACGCCTCGCATACCGAGAGATAATGCCTCACCAGGGCTGGGACAAGTATGACACCATCTCCGTCAAGTTTGCCGGGCGCATCATCGCGACACGGCGCAACAAGGCCGAGGTGAGCCATGTCCCCGAATACGAGCAAACCGAAGACCTCGACGAGGAGGCTCTGCAGTCTGCCACCGCCGGACAGCCCGCTGCACCGCGTGACACAACTTCGCGCTCCAAGGCGAAAATCTCACACAAACCCAACACATAAATACCTCAACCCTCATTCACAGCGACAAGACAATGGAAAGATACATAGCAGCACTCGAAATAAGCAGCTCCAAAATTATAGGCGCGGTAGGCCGGATGACCCCCTCCGGCAAGCTCAACGTCCTGGCCGTGGAGCAGGAACAATGCACCGGCTGCGTGCGTTACGGCATAGTCCAGAACGTCGAGGAGACATTTTCGCGCATTGCCCGCGTGCTGACGCGCCTCGAGGATTGCAAGGACGTGCTGCCCAACAGGATAAACGGCGTGTTCGTCGGCCTCTCCGGACGCTCGCTGCACTCCATTGAGGCCAATGCGGAGCTCAACCTTGGCGAAGAGACAGTCATCAACTCCGACACCGTTGCACGCCTGCGCTCTCAAGCCGAAACCAAGGCCATTGACTCCTCCCTCTCCGTAATCGACGCGGTGCCGAGGCTGTTCACCATCGGCAGCACCAAGACAACCGAGCCTATAGGCAACCTGGGCAGCAGCATAAAGGCGACTTACGACCTTATAGTGTGCCGGGCGCAGCTCAAGAAGAACATCGAGCGCATTGACCTCGAGAACAGGCTCGATGTCAAAACTTTAGGGTTCATCGTAACACCTCTCGCCGCAGGCCACATCATCCCCTCAACCGAGGAGAAACGGCGAGGATGCATGCTTGTTGACATCGGAGCGGAAACCACGTCAGTAATAATATACAAGGACGGCAACCTGCGCTATTTCAACACCATACCTCTCGGCTCGCGCTGCATCACACACGACATCACCTCGACAGGAATGTTCGAGGAAAACGCAGAGTTGTACAAGATACAGTCGGGCAATGCCAGACCCCCCGAGACAGACGCCGGCCTGCACATACACGACATCGACACCAAGGAAATCAACAAGTGCATCGTGGCTCGCGCCGAGGAGATAGCAATCAACATACTCGAGCAAGCCAACTACGCCGGGGTCAAGGATTCAGACCTGCCCGGAGGCATCATACTAATCGGCGGCGGCTCGCTGCTCAACAACTTCTGCGAGCTGATACAGGACATCAGCAAGCTCCCTGTAAGGCGCGGACAACTTCCCCCCGCCATCGAGACATCCAGCAAGTCTCCCGACTTCAACGCCCTTGAGGTCATTGCCGTACTGCACGCCGCTGCCACCCACTCCGACGCGCAGTGCGTCACCGCTGCACAGGAACAGGAACTCCCCATATCCGATACAGGAGGCGGCGAACTCCCCATATCCAACGGACACCGCGACACCTCGCACAAAGGCCAGGAGCGGAAACCCGGCCGAAAGCGCGGCAAAAGCGCTTTCTCAAAATGGTTCGGCAAAATCGGCGACATGCTCACCCCGGGCGACGACGAAGACGACGAACTCTCCTGAAAACACCTCTCTACACTCACATATTAAACTCATTCTCCCAACACATCCACAATGGAAAACGACATACTCAACGAAGAACTGAACGATACCTCCACATTCACCCCGACGGATGACGAACGATTTGCCGAGAAGGCCATCATCAAAGTCATAGGCGTGGGCGGCGGCGGCGGAAACGCCGTCAACTATATGTACAAGCAGCAGATACCACTGGTGCGCTATGTCGTCCTCAACACTGACAAACAGGCTCTCGGCACGATGGAAGTCCCGGAAAAGATTATCCTCGGCTACGACATTACACAAGGCCAGGGTGCGGGCAACAACCCCGAAATCGGGAAACAGTGTGCTGAGGCAAGCGTGGATGATATCAAGAAGCTGTTTGACAATGACACGGAGATGGTATTCATCACTGCCGGCATGGGCGGAGGCACCGGCACCGGTGCAGCCCCCATCGTAGCACGCCTTGCCAAGGAAGCCGGCATGCTGACCATCGGCATCGTAACAGTGCCGTTCCAGTTTGAAAGCGAGCAAAAGATACTCACCGCGCTCGAAGGAGCAAAGGAGATGCAGAAATACGTGGACGCGCTGCTCGTGATCAACAACGAGAACCTGACCACACTATACCCGGATCTCAGTTTGTTCAACTGCTTCGAAAAAGCCGACGACACTCTCGCCAATGCAGCCCGTTCAATCTCCGAAATCATCTCCGAAAAGTGCTTCATAAACGTCGATTTCCAGGATGTCAAGACCACACTCAAGGACAGCGGCACCGCCATTATCTCCTCCGGAGAGGGCGAGGGCGAAAACCGCGTGACAAAAGCTATTGAGAATGCCCTCAAGTCACCGCTGCTCAAAGCGCACGACATCAAGACCTCAAAGAGGCTGCTCATGAAATTCAGCTGCGCCAGAGAGTGCAAAAAACCCATTACAGCCAAGGAACTCAACGAAATAACCGTCTTCACATCTTCGCTCCCAAAGACCGTCAAGGTCAAATGGGGCATCGCCGACATCCCCGAAATGGGAGAGCGAATCAAGGTAACGATACTCGCCTCCGGATTTGACGTGACCCTGCGTGACGGCGAAGGAAAAGGCGACGGACCCATCACATTCTCCTCCGAAGACAACACCCCAAAGTCCAACAAGCCTGAAAAGCCAGACCCCGACAATGAGGCTGCTATCGAGACAACCTATGGCACTGGCACCATCAAGCAGATGGCACTGAACCGCCTCAAGGTGCGGTGCTTCATTTTCAAGCCCGAAGAGATGGACGACGACGAGGTCATTGCAGCCATAGAGCGCACTCCCACCTCAGAGCGCGACACACGTGCCAACGAACAGGTGCACAAGCTCCACAATGCCCCCGAACCTGCCATGCCGCAGCAACAGGCCGGAGGCGAAAGCGGCGGAGCGATAATGTTCTGACACAGCCATTGGCAGAAATACCTCTCCCCTACCAATACCGAATTGAATACCAACATATTATATGAACAATACACAATTTGACATGGTCGCCAAGACCTTCCAGGGACTCGAGGACGTGCTGCGCGACGAGCTTATAGCCCTGGGCGCACAGAATGTCGAGACCGGAAACCGGATGGTCTCCTTCACCGGCGACAACGAGATGTTGTACCGGGCAAACTTCTGCCTGCGCACTGCCCTGCGCATCCTCAAGCCTATAGTCAAATTCACGGCTAAGAACACCGACGACCTCTACGACATCGTCCGCGACATCGAGTGGGAACAGTACCTATCGCCTGAAAAGACATTCGCCATTGACTCGACCGTCTACAGCGACTCGTTCACCCACTCCAAGTTTGTCACATACCGCGTCAAGGACGGCATCGTGGACCATTTCACGGACAACTGCGGCAAGCGTCCCTCGATACGTGTCTCGGGTGCGGACGTGATGCTCAACGTCCACATCGCCGGCGAAAGGGTGACGATCTCGCTCGACTCCTCCGGCGAGCCGCTCAACCAGCGCGGCTGGCGCGTGGACAGCACCACTGCGCCTATCAACGAGGTGCTCGCCGCCGGCATAATACTCAAGACCGGTTGGCGCGGCGAATGTGACTTCGTTGACCCCATGTGCGGCTCCGGCACGTTCCTCATAGAGGCTGCCCTGATAGCCCAGAACATTTACCCGGGCATCTACCGCAAGTCTTTCGCCTTTGAGCGGTGGGACGACTACGACGCAGACCTGTTCGCCTCGATAGCCTCCGACGACTCCACCGAGCGCGGCTTCGACCACCGCATCTACGGCGGCGACATATCGCCCGAAGCCATTACCGTGGCTCGCCGCAACATCCGCGCCGCCAACCTCGACGCGGTCATCAGTCTGGTGTGCAAGCCCTTCGACGAATGGACAGAGCCGCCCGCAGACGGCATCCTCGTCACCAACCCGCCATACGGCGAGCGGCTGCGTCCCGAGAGCATGGAGGAGTTGTTCTCCGGCATCGGCACTACCCTCAAACGCCACTTCGCCGGATACCACGCATGGATAATCGGATACCGCGACGAGGATCTGCAGTGCATCGGGCTGAAGCCCTCCGTCAAATTCCCCATACTCAACGGCGCGCTCGAATGTTCGCTGCGCGAGTATGTCCTGTTTTCCGGCAGCTACAACGACTTCCGCGAGGAGGGGGGCTCGGTGCGCAATGACGGCTTCAACCGCGACTTCCGCCCAAAGGTACGCCACCTCTCTGACGGCGAATGGGACGCTGAGGCATCGCGCTTCGGCGACCGCAAGCCCCGGCGAGACCGCGACAACCGGCGTGGAGACTTCCGCCGTGACGACCGCAAGCGTGAGTTCAGACGCGACAACGATCGTGACGACCGCCGCAGGGATTTCCGCCGCGACGACCGCCGCGACGAGGGAAAGCGCGAGTTCCGAAAGGACGATCGCAAACGCG
The DNA here is from genome assembly GCA_900550645.1 of uncultured Porphyromonadaceae bacterium. Taxonomy (GTDB): domain Bacteria; phylum Bacteroidota; class Bacteroidia; order Bacteroidales; family Muribaculaceae; genus Lepagella. The sequence continues at coordinate 10,175 of URTA01000008.1, read as the reverse complement.
ACTTCAAACGCGATGACAGACCACGCGAGTTCAAACGCGCCGACCGCCGCGACGGCGGCAAGCCGCGCGAATACCGCGCCAAGCCTGCAACCATCGTCCCCGACAAAGAGCCTAAAATCTCCGCCGACTTTGCCGTCAGCATCGACCGCGTAGACGGCAAGATAATGCGCTCTCGCCGCACATGGATGAAAAAACAGTCCGCAGAGGACACACCGGCCGACAACGCAGACAAGTAAAGAAAAGCACACATACAGAGTATTCCGTTATCATTACCCAACCAAGCCATGAAAGATTTTCTCAACATACTCCTCCTCGGCAGCGGCGGCAGGGAAGCAGCCATAGCCCGCAGCATCGCCGCAAGCCCTCGCACACGCACCCTCTACACTGCGCCGGGCAACGCCTCGCCCTACGGCACTCGCGTAGACCTCAAGCCAACGGACTTCGACGCAATACACCGCTTCACCAACGACCATGACATCGACATGATAGTCGTAGGGCCGGAGCAGCCGCTGGTAGAGGGCATAGCCGACGCATTTGCAGACACCCCGGTCAAGGTTATCGGCCCATGCAGCGCAGGGGCGCGGCTCGAGGGCAGCAAGGAGTTTGCCAAGGAGTTCATGTTCCGCCACGGCATACCCACCGCACGCTTCATGACCGTCACCGCCGACACCGTAGAGGAGGGCATAGGCTTCCTCGAGTCCATGAAGCCGCCTTACGTCCTCAAAGCCGACGGACTCGCGGCCGGCAAGGGCGTGCTGATACTCGACTCGCTCGAAGTGGCGAAAGGCTCGCTGCGCGACATGCTCGACGGCATGTTCGGCGACGCTTCGCAGACCGTCGTCATCGAGCAGTACCTTTCAGGGATCGAGTGTTCTGTATTCGTGGCCACCGACGGCGAGGACTACCGCATACTCCCTGTGGCAAAAGACTACAAGCGCGTAGGGGAGGGCGACACCGGCCTAAACACCGGCGGCATGGGTGCAGTATCGCCTGTGCCGTTTGCCGACGAGGAGTTCATGCAGCGCGTCGAGCAGCGCATCGTAATACCCACCATCGAGGGGCTGCGGCAGGAGGAAATACCCTACAAAGGCTTCATATTCCTCGGCCTGATGAATGTGGACGGCGACCCCATGGTCATCGAGTACAACGTCCGCATGGGCGACCCCGAGACCGAAGTCGTAATGCCGCGCATCACCTCCGACATAGTAGACCTGCTCGAGGGCATCGCAGACAGCACACTGGGACTCAAGACGCTCACAGTCTCCCCGCAAGCCGCCGTCACCGTCATGCTCACCTCCGCAGGATACCCCGGCGCATACGAGAAAGGGAAACGCATCAGCGGCCTTTCAGACCTCGGTGCAGACATAATCCCTTTTGCAGCAGGAGCGGAGACCGATGCAGAAGGCAACACCGTCACCTCCGGCGGACGGGTGATCGCGCTCACAGCAATGGCAGACTCCATAGAGGAAGCCGCGAGCCGCGCCAAGGCAGCTGCCGAGACCGTCACATTCGACGGCCGATACTACCGCCGCGACATCGCCGACGACATCCGCTGACCGCGACACGACACTCGGAGTTCTCCGAGTACTCCGAGAACCCCGACAATATGCACAACGGACAACAATGAGCAAAGTAGACGATATGCCAGGCTTCCTGGCGGCTCTTGCAGCAGCTGCCACAGCCTCCGTCACCGCGTTTTTCAGCGGCGCACAGCCCCTGTTGCGCACCGACGCATGCCTTTGTCCTCCCGACATCTCGCAGTGGCTCACACAGCCGCTGTGGGGCTTTATGGCGCAAGCCGCCGTCCTCTGGGCTGTCAGCATAGCCGCAATACAGCTCAACCGCCGCTGCAACCTCGAGCCAGGCACGTCTGCACTTCCCGCGACGTTCTTCCTCATAGCCACGGCGGCCGTCCCAGCTGTCACCGTCTCGCTCTCCTCCGCCTCACTGCTCGCAGCAGCAGCCGTCCTCGCCCTGTGGCAGTTGTTGCCGCGCGCCGACCGCGACGCTACGAGAGCCCTGTTTCTCGCAGCCTCCGCAGCCTCCTTCGGCGCGATGACGCAATACGCCTTCATACCACTCGCGCTCGCCCTGCTCCCTGCAGCCGCAATCCTCGGCCAGCTCAACGCCAAGACCCTCGCGGCATATCTCATGGGGCTGGCCGCGCCATGGGCGATAATGCTCGGATTCGGCGCGGTTTCGCCATTTGAGATACACCTCCCCGAAATGTGGGAGAGCGGCATCACCAGCCAATGGGCCGCGCTCGCAGCAGCCGCGCTGACAGCACTCACAGGCATCGTGCTGATGATACGCACTGCCATGGCGCCGCCGTCGCGCAGCACACTCATCATGCGGCAGAACCGCGCCATAGGGACGCTGCTCACCGTCTTGACAATCGCCATGGCTGTGGACTATACCAACTTTGCCGTCTACGTCCCCACCGTAAGCCTTCTGACCGGCTTCTTCGTCGCTGGCATCACAGGCGAAAACAACAACACGTCGCCCACACCCCTCATCCTCACCCTCTCCGCCGTCTACACGGCACTCTATGTAACGCAAATCATGCAATTATGAACGAGAAACGCCCCAAAGTAGTCATCGACTCCGACATCCCCTTCATACGCGGACGCATCGAGCCGTTTGCCGACACGGTCTATGTGCCGCAATTCGGCTTCACACCGCAGCTCGTAGCCGATGCCGACGCTATGGTCATACGCACGCGCACACGCTGCAACGCCGAGCTGCTCGCCGGCTCAACCGTGCAGATCATAGCCACCGCCACAATAGGCATGGATCAGTTTGACCTGCCATGGTGCCATAGCGCGGGCATCAAGACCGTCAACGCCCCAGCGTGCAACGCCCCCGGCGTGGCACAATACGTATGGAGTTGCCTGATACGCCACGGCATCGACCCGGCACACACCACCATAGGCATCGTGGGCTGCGGAGGCGTGGGAAGCATCGTCGCCGACTGGGCGTTGCGCCTCGGCGCACGGATACTCGTCAGCGACCCCCCGAAAGCCGCCGACGGCTCGCTCCAATATCCCGACACGCCTCTCGACACGCTCCTTCAGCAGTCCGACGTGGTCACGCTGCACGTTCCCATGACTCGCGACGGCAATCACCCCACATACCACCTGATAGGGGAGAGGGAGCTGCAGATGATGCGGCCTGGCGCCTGGATAGTCAATGCCGCAAGAGGACCTGTAGCCGACAACGCCGCGCTCCTCGACGCGATACGCTCTCGCGGCATACACGCCGTAATAGACACCTGGGAGGGCGAACCAGACATCAACCGCGACCTGCTCCGCGCCGCCGACACTGCCACTTACCACATCGCCGGCTACTCGCTCGAGGGGAAGCAAAGAGCCACACGCATGGCTCTCGAAGCACTGCGCAGCCACTTCGGCTGGGACATCGACACGTCAGGCCTCGCCCCGGCATACACATGCCCTGAAGGCCTTAACGCTCAGTCCATCGCAGACAGCTTCGACCCGCAACCCGTAATGGACCAGCTGCTCGCAAACCCCGAAAAATTTGACACCCTGAGGGCGGAATACACGTTCCGCCCCGAGGTGAAATGAGATATATAATTACACACAAAACCAAAAACTTACGCAAATGAATAAACTCTACGCACTAATCGCGTTGATGCTCGCCGCACTCACCACGGCCTGCAGCAATATGTCTGAAAAGGAGATTGAGCAGATGACCTCGTCCGGAGTAGTACTCGTGCAGAACGAGAGCTTCTACGAAGTGACCCTCTCCAACGGCGAGTCGCTGTACTTCTCCGACTACAACGAGGAAGAGGGAATCTCCGGCATAGCCACCGAACTCGACAGCGTCCAGCCCGCAACGCACTACGGCACAGGCTTTTTCGTTTCCGAACACGGCGAGATAGCCACCAACAACCATGTCGTGGCATCTACGGCTCGAGAGAAAGACATCAACAAGAACGTTGACCAGATACTCGAATACCTCAAGTCTGCAATCGTTGAATACTACAACGAGTTGAACTCCAATTACCAGCAGATAGCACAGGCGCGGATGTACGCCATGTACGACGAAAGCGTAAGCGTATCAGACTACAACACCCTACAGCAAGCAGAGCAGCAGCTCGCCTCCGAAATGCAGGAGTGCGAGGCATACTACAACGCACTGGACAACATCAACACGAGCCAGTCCGAAATAACATACCACAACCAGATAAGCATAGCATACAACGACACGCACGTCACCTCATCGACTGACTTCATACAGTGTGTCGTCACCAAGACAGATGCCGAGCATGACCTCGCCATAATACAGCTCAAGGACAAGCGCACCCCCGAGGGACACTACATATTCCAGGTGGGGGAGAGCGACCCGCTCGAGGACTACACGTTCAAGGAGAAACTAATCGGCAAGATAAAGGAAGACAAGAACAGCCGCCTCTTTATGACCGGCTTCAACCTCGGCCCGCAGCTTGCGCTCACCAACGAGGGCATAAAGTCGCAGTTCAACAGCGGCGCAGTGAGCCAGCGTACAGCCGACCGCATCATGTACTCCATACCCGCACTGCCAGGCAGCAGCGGCTCGCCCGTAGTCAACCTCCAGGGGCAGCTCGTGGCTATCAACTTCGCGGGCATCAACGGCACGCAGGGCTTCAACTACGGCATCCGCGTCAAGTACCTCCGCCAGCTCCTCGCCTCCTGACACATAAACACATTCATACGATATAAAGAGCAGGGCGTGCCGCAAATGGCACGCCCTGCTCTTATATAGTGTAATGCCGTTTCAGGGTCAGCGCACTGCCACCTTGCGGACGAATGTGCCGACGCGCAGTATGTAGATGCCTTGCTCCGCGACGCTGATGCGCTCGCTATCGGCGGCTGAAGCGATGCAGCTGACTATCTTGCCGTCGGCGGCTGCAAGTGTAACTGCCTGTCCTGCCGCGCCGGTTACGACGATGTCACGTCCCTCGACAGCGACCGCGATGCCGTCACCACCGATGCCGCTGATGCCGCTAAGCTGCACTGTAGCCTCTGCCGCAGCCGACACGCCCTTGTCATAAATGGCGCGGACTGCATACTGCGCCTTGTCACCCTCGGGGACAGAAGTGTCGGTGTAACGCGGCTCCTGTACAATGGCTATCACCTCGCCCTCGCGCAGCACCTCGTAGCCGGTGAGCGTGCATACGGGGACGGTGCAGTCATTGTAGGTCACGTCATCGAGGAACAGGGCAAACGCGCCGTCACTGACGCACTGCACCGCAAAGCGGCGTGCGCCCTCGGGCAAGGCGTAACGGTATTCTGTCCAGCTGTCAGGCACTTCGATATAGTCGGCAGTGTGCAGCGCGATGAACTCCTCGGGAACGGTGCTGCCTGTGGAGTACAGTACGCGCATACGCTCCGCAGGGGTGTCCTGCGAGGTGAACGCCTTGGCGTAGAACGAGAGTGTCTGCTGCTGTCCGTTGAGCATGGGCGAGATAGCCCAGTCGGAGTTGACATAGTTGATAGACGCTGATGCCATGAGCATCTTGTCGCCGCTATGAGGCGTACCCTCTGCCCAGATGTTTATGCCCATTGCCGCTGCATTGCACACCTGCCACGCCTTGGGGGCGGTACAGTTGGGGTATGTGGTCATCGCGCCGGGGATAACGCTTCCGGCGTTGATGTACACGGTCTGGTCGTAGTCGCGGTCAGCCATGAGCCACTCGCCGATGCCGTCGATAGCCCAGTCCTCGTAGCTCTCGAAATCGTCCGTCACCGCGCCACGAGCCGTAGCGGGCTGCCAGAACAGCTCCACTGCGCCGTCGGCGTTCTGCATGCCTGTGAAGGCAGTGGGAGAGGGGAACAGGGGTTCTGTGGCATTGACAGTGAGCAGCAGCGTATTGTTGGCGGCATTGCCGTCGCCCTGCACGCTTACGCTGAACGTCAGGTCATGCCGTCCCTGCGCGAATGTGCGGCTCATCGACACCTGCACACGCTCGCCGGCAGGTATCGCGGGCAGCTCTGCAGTGGCAGTCTCGCCTCCTTGCTCTGCCATTGTAACTGTGCCAGCAGGGATGTCCTCAATGCCGTAGTTGTTGACAGTCAGCACATAGTCTGCCTGTTCGCCGGCAGCGATGCGCAGCGGGCCTTGCGCTGCCGTCACAGCTGCATCTATGGCGCAGCCCTCCTCAATGGAGAATGCGTCGAGATACATGTCCGCGCCGCAAGCGGTAGTCCCCTTGAAGGCGAAACGAACCCATTTGTCACGGGGCAGCTGCGAGATGTCTACGGAATGGCGTTTCCACCCCGTTGTGCCGTTGTCGCGGTCGTAGGCAGGGGAGAGGGCTACATAGTCCGCACCCTCGACAGAAGCGAACAGCTGCACTGTCTCCGCGCTCGTCACGCCGTCGATATGGCTGTGGTACAACGCAAACGAGGCGACAGGGCTTTCCATAGCTGAAAGCGAGATTTTAGGCGAGATGAACCATGAACCGATGCCGCTCTCGACCTCACCGGCACTGTGGAACGTGGCAAGACCCTGGTCGCCGGAATAGTCCAGGGCGACAGGGTTGCGCCCCGAAGCGTCGAGCGTCCACGCGGAGTTCAGCGGCTCGTCGGTGACGCTCATCCAGGGGTAAAGAGCCATGTCCGCGCCGGCAAAGTTCTCGGTGAGGGGAGCAGCGTAGGGCGTGCCGAACAACACATAGTTCGACTCCGTGGCCACACCGTTCTTGCCGTCTGCCACAGCACGCACCACATAGCTGGCGGGGAGCTGCTCGCCGTCGGGTATGACCAGCTCGCTGTCGGTGAGCGTAGTGGCTTCCAGCCCCTGCGCCAGACAGTCGAAGTTGCCAAAATAGCGGTAGACGGTATATGTCATGGCCGAAGCGTCAAACCAGCCGCCGTTGCGCCCTGTGGTGGGGGCAGACCATGTCAGCACAGGCTTGCCGTCCACGTCGGCGAGCGTGAGGTTTTCCACCGCGCCGGGGTCGTCCTTGCCTATGTATGCGGTGACGCGGGTCTCCGGGCCCTCGCCAGAGGCGTTCACGCCGTATGCGTAGTATGTGTACTTGCCGTCAGCCGTAATGTCGGTGTCGGTGAATGAGAGCGCAGAGCCGGGGGCAGGGGAGGGGAACTCCTTGACAGCCTCGGCGCGGTCGGCACGCATCAGCACCACGCGCTGCAAGTCCTCAAGCGTGCCGCCGTCGGCATCTGTCGCCGGAGCAGTTACGGTGACTGTGGCAGACAATGCGCCGCCCTCGCCCGGCGTGATTTCCAGAGCCGGCGCAGCGGGGACTTTGTCGCTGATTTCGCGCAGGGCGATGTTGTCGAGCGTCAGGGTGTACATATTGGGCGCGCTGGTCTCGTGGAAGCCTATGTGGTACAGGCCGTCAGCCTCGACGCTGAACGCCGCAGTGCCCTTGTCGGGGACTTTGCCGCTCTTGACCTGCGGGTGGTCGGCAAGCTGGCGCGTCATGGCCGCCGACGTTGCGGCATTGCCAAGCGACACGGAGAAGCTCTCGGGATAGCTCGACATCATGGAGCGGTAATCGTAGGTAAGCATGTACATCTTGCCGGCCTCGAGGCGGATAGCCGGCGAATAGAGCCAGTCGTCGCCGGGGAGGCGGTTCTCGTCATACTTGTAGTATATATGCTTGGACGAGGCGGAATACTGCCACGTCGCGCCGCCGTTGAGGTCTTCAACAGTCCACAGGTCGGCATCGTCGGCAGTGTCGAATGTCTCGGCAAAGGGGACGGTACATTCCACGCCTATGGCGAGCCTGTTGGAGCGCGTGGGCGCACCCTCGCCGTCAACGGTAGCAGCATATACGTCATAGCTCACGGCGCGGCCGTTGGAGACGTATGCCTCGTCGGTATATTCCGTTGCAGTAAGGTTGTCAGCCACGGTGACGTTGTCTGTCACGCGCACCACACGGTAGCGCAGCGAGGCTGCGTCAATCGCGCCGTTGGACGCGCCTGCGGTCACGGCAGTCCACGAGATGTGCGGCTTGCCGGCCTCGTTCTGCGTCAGCGTCACGGAGGCGGGGGCTGCGGGGATGTCGCGCCCGGCAAACACCTCCATTGCCAGAGCCTCGCCACGGTCGGTGCTGTTGGCTACGGTTATTGTCACCTGCTGCGTCCCTTCGGCAAACGTGTACGCCTCGGAGGTGACACGCGCCCCGGGCTGCACGTCATAAATGGCGTGTTCCACGCCGCCCACCTCGATGATTATTGTCAGCGGTCCTGTGAGCGTGCCGCCGATGTGCGTCTTTGTCGGGGCGGTGAGCGTCACCGTGCCCTGCGGCGGAGTGTCGCCGGTGAATGAGAACGACACGTCAGAGACCTGACCCGGAGCGTCGTCGGCTATCTCGAGAGGCAGCACATACAGCCCTGCGAAGCCCTGCTCGGTGGGGAACTGGCGTATCTGCGTCACGGCCTTAGACACCGGGTCGATGCTGTAGAGCGAGGAGATGTATGACCTCACGCCGCCCTGCATCTGCTCCGTGGTCACCAGTGCGTAGAGCAGCCCCGTCGTGGGGTCGTAAGCCATGGTATTGCGCCGCTCGGGATACACTTTCGGACCGAACAGATAGTCGAAGTCCTTGCCCTGAGCATCGACTTCGCCTAACTGCGTTGATGACAGCCAGTATATCGTGCCGTCGCCGTCGGCGGCGCAGGCGTAGACCTCGCGCTCCATGAGGCGCAATTGAGTCGCCTCGGCGGTAGTGAGGCTGAATTTCGCGAATTTCTTGTATTCAGGCTGGTAATCGTCTTCTGTATAGAAGAAGCCGTACACCTGTCCGGTCTTCTCGTCGTATGTCAGGTCGGCAGCCACGTTGACCAGGTCAATCTCCTGCTTGGTGCCGATGCTGTTCCACGTCGAGGCGGAATACTGGTTGTAGTAAACATGCTCGAGGTCTTCGGAGGTGGAGATGCAATACATCGTCTCCCCTTTCTTGACCGCAGCAATGACTGTCGAAAATGTCGAATTGGCGTGCTGCAAAGTCATCGAGCCGTCATTTGCATCGATGATGTAGAAGCCCGCATCGTCGCTGTCGGTCCAGCTGCTGTCGTAGGTCTTCATCGCACCGAGGCGCACTTTCACCGGCGGCACGCCCTCAAGACGGCGCACCGGAGCGCGGCGTACAGCCACGTCGGCAGCATCGCCGCCGTCCGGCCCGGGCAAGCGGGTAGAGGAGGGGATGAGCTGCACGGCTCTGTTGCCTCGGCAGCGTGTCTGCTCCGGGGTTCCCGTCTGCGCCGCCAGAGGCATCAAGCCGCAAGCGAGCATGAGCGGGATGAGAAATCGTTTCATTGTCTTATGGTGTATAGAGTTAGATTAATCGTTTACAGTCCGCACACTGGCTTTCATCTGCGCGACATCTTCTCTTCGTACAGGCTGACGACCTCCTGGCTGTACTCGTCGCCACCCTCGGCAGCCTTGTAGAACAGGGCTCGCGCAACGTTGCGGTACTCCTCGGTGATGTCGTCAAAGCTAACCAGTATGTTTGCCATTGCCCTCATGGCCGGCACGCATCCACCCTTGGCAGCCATGATGATGTATTGCAACGTGGCCTCGCCGCGCTCGCCGGCAGTGGGGGAGGACTGCACTGCCTGCGCCAGTGCCCAGTAAACGTTTGGGTCGTCGGAGAAGAGTGCTGCGAACATCATCAGCTCATCCTCGTTCATGTCCTCAAACACCTCGGGGTCGTACTCCAGCGGAGTGAGGGCGTTTATCTCCTCAGCGGTGAAAGGAAGCGTCTGCTCGGCATAGCCGGTGCTGTCAGTTTCGACCCAGACGATGTCCTCCTCTGGGACAGAGTCCACAGCCACCCAGGCCGTATCCATATCGGCGTATATGTCTTCGTCATATACCACCACGGAGTCCATGTCATACTCGAGCGTGTCGATATACTCGTACTGGTCAGCGTGAGAAGCGCAGCGGGCAGAGCCGCCGCTTTGCGCCAGCGACGCGCCGCAGCACAGGGCGGCGCAAGCGGCGATGAAAAGGAAGATTTTTCGCATATTCGTTGATTTGTCTGTTAATGATAAATACGCCCGGTAGCCAAATGGCGAGGTGCGTGTTGCAAAGATACTTATAATTATCCACATAATGGGCATTTGCGGTCATTATTATCGTCTGCAAGCACGGCTCTTTCATTTAACTTTGGGGGACTGTTTCAAGATTCGCCTTATTTTATA
>URTA01000007.1 GCA_900550645.1 uncultured Porphyromonadaceae bacterium | reverse complement strand
CTTCTCCGGCCGCCTGGCGTTCGCGTCTGAGAGCGTGCTGCGTTTCGGGACTTTGTCAATGCCTATATGGTGCAGCTTGCGCACCTCGGCGGTCATGGAGGCTGATATTTCCCGCAGTGAGTCGAACCGCATGATTACGGCGTAGAGCATCGTCAGCAGGTGCGTGAAGCCGTCAAAGCTCTTGACGTACCTCTCCCCGCCGTGTTTCCGGCTGATTCCATTTGTTTTTTCGCGGTCAATCGATTTTACCAGCTGTCCGTATACCGGCTGTCCGAAGAAATTGCTACTTTTGCCCATGGTTATCTTTTATTGTTTGGCGACACAAAAATAACCGTTAGGGCTGACTCCTCAAAATGGAATCAGCCCTTTTTCCTTGCCGCCTCCCTGAAATGTTTAGCGGACAGTAATAGATGTATATGAAGTGCCTGGTACGCAATGTCATGTCGAGCCGTCCGGCGATGTTCATGCTCTCGCTCTCCACGGGATGCCCCAGCAGCAGCGCTATGGTGTGGAACAGCAGGTGGTAGCTCTTCTCGTAATTGCCTACGCCCACAATCATGTATGCCGGGGAGGCTATGACTGCCTGCATCAGTTCCATGAACGAGTCCACCTTCCCTCTTTCCAGCATATCGAGCATCCGCGACACCACAGGCCGTACCTTATCGCGCTTGAGTGGGCGTCCCGCCACCACTCCGGTGCGCAGGGCGGCGCACACCTCATGCGGCGACAGCATTTTGACATCGTCCTTATTGTCACTGAAATAACAGCACTGGCACTCGTCCAGTATGCTCGGCTGCAATTGCATGGCGTTGCACAGCTGTTGCGCCTCATCCATTGTGAAGCCGCAGATGCTTTGATACTTCATGTCGCGGGATATGTCAGTCATCCACTCCAGCGACCCGCCGACGGGAGACTCGGCTATCGGCGTTTCCCCGACGACCATCATGAACGAGATGCGATTGCTCTCCGCCTTGAGCATGTCGAACAGTGCCGACAGTTGCTCCTTTTTGCGTATAAAGCCGCCGGAGGCCGAGAGCAACGGACTGTCGTAATTGTCTATCAGCACCGCTACCTGGCGGCCTTGGCGGCACTCTACCTGTATCAGCCCTGCCAGCTGGCTTACTCCGGACTGCGGGTCCAGCCCGGCATACAAGTCGCCTTGCTCCACGCCCCATTTGCGCACATACTGCCGCAGGTAGCCGTCGAGCGAACCTCCGCAAGCGTATCCGCACGCAGACAAGTCGAGGGCTATCACACAGTGCTGCTTATTGCCACGGGGATAATATTTCAACCCCTCAAACAGCCCGGCATTGCCGCGCAGCCACTCCGCGAGGGTGGAAACCAGCAGGCTCTTGCCGTAATGCGGCGGCCGGCAGAGAAAATAATACTGACCGCGTCGCATGAGCATGGAAATGTACGTAGTCTTGTCAAAGTACATATATCCCTCCTCGCGCAGGGTGCGGAACGACTGGACGGATTCGGGCAGCTTGTCAGGGGTCGGTATCATCGGCATGGTATTCTGGTAGTGGTTTATAGTTTTCAAGGCGTTGCAAAATGATGGCGGAGGAGTTGAACTGCGGAAAATGGACTGTCAGCGTGTTGTCGCCGTCCATTGTCGCCACCACGTCATGGTGCAGCTGTACGCCCTCGGCATCTGTCCACACCGCGTCGTAACGCGACCCCGCAAGCGGCGTCAGCCGGCATTTCACCATGCCGGGCCGCCAGCGGCTGTTGTTCATTCTTGCCCCTTCCATATAGTATAGAGTATATCCGCCATTGCCGTCTGGGGTCATGGCAAGCGTATAGCTGCCGCCCGTACGCATCAGTTTCTCGTCGAGCGACCGCCCGGCAAGTGTCCAATACCCGGCTCGAGGGTCTCCGCTGTCAGAAATTTGTTCGGAGATGCGTGCCACAGACAGGCGCGACTGTTCCAGCTCCCCGAACACGTCTGCTTCTTCTTCCACAGACAACGACAAGACTTCGAGGCAGCCGCCGGGGTCTACGCCAAGCCGTATGCGGCTGATTGTGAAATCGTCGCCGGCGGCAAATGTGCAAACATCACGCATCTCGTCATAGCCGGCAGCGAGAGAGATGTTGCTGCCGTAGCGGCGCAAAATGAGCTGGAAGCGGCGTGCGCCGCGACCGATGCCGTCAGGCATGTCTATTGTCCGCGCCTTGCCGTCAGTGCCTGTTATGGTCAGCTGCGGAGTCTCGCGCTCAAACCCGGTAATGCCGTCGTCAAAGTCTGTTGCCAGCCGCACCGTCACCTCGCGGCCAAGGGTGTCGCCGAGGCATATCTGCCACGCCGGATGCTGCACGCGGCGTGTCTTTCCCCGGCTGTCGGTATATGAGTATTTCGTCTCGGACATATTGTGGCGGTTGGCTGCTATCAGGCGCAGGGTGAAGTCAGCCGCCCCCGGCGCAGCGGGGACAGTCCTCCACAGACAGCTGTCTGCGGAGTTGTTTATCGTGCCGTCGTCACATTGCCCCTCCAGCCACGCGAAGCCGCGTGTGCCGTTCATGTACACCTCGCCGTATGAGACAGCAGCCATTGACACGGCGAGGACAGTTGCAAACACCCGTTTCATTGCACCATGTCCCTTATGCCGGTGAAAATGCCCACCAGCGCGAAACACAGTATTATGCCGCCGATTATGCGGTTGACCAGCCACATGGAGCGCAGGTTGAAATGCGCCCGCACCTTGTCCACAAACGCCGTCACGAGCCACCACCAAGCCAACGCTCCGGCAAGGATGCCGGCATAGCCGACCAAGTAATGATAGTACTGCAATTCGGGCGCAAGGAAGTTGAACCGCGCAAACAATCCTATTATCAGAAAGAGTATCAGCGGGTTGGAGACAGTGAACAGGAAGCCGGTGAGTATGTTCTTGTATATCGAGCCACGGTTTTCCTGCGGTGTCCGCAGCCCCTTGGAGGGGTTGCTGCGCAGCAGGTAAACGCCGAAGGCTATCAGCACCGCAGAGCCGACCAGCGTGATTATGCTCTCGTTCTGCTTCAGGAAATCCTCGATGAACGAAAGGCCGAACCCTGTGATGAGGCAATACAGCAGGTCGGAAACTGCCGCGCCTACGCCTGTGTACAGGCCGGCACGCCGCCCACGGTGCAACGCACGCTGGATGCACAGCATGCCCACCGGACCCATCGGTGCGGAAACAAGCACACCGACGGCCAGTCCTCGCCAAAGCATATAGAGCAGGTATTCCATTCTGCTACGTCAGTTCGTTCAAGTGCATACGCGCTTCCGCACAGCTGCGGATCAGCGCGTTATGATATATCCGCCCAAAGCGGTAGGCTCGCAACGGTAGCGTTGCAGCCCGTATTTGTTGTTGCCATCGGCTGCCGGCCCGGAAACAGGCGAGCCGCCCGCCATGGTCACGTCATAGCGAGAGCCGCATACGTCGCAGACCGCCTCATACTTGTTCTCGTCAATGCGCACACGCACGTCAGTGCGGCACTCCACCGGGCATGCCAGGTCGTAAGCGAGCGGCACTTGCGTGTCGGCGGTGAACGGATCCATGCCGCCGATGAGCAGCACGCCGCCGAAGCCGGTGTACGTCTGGTCCGTATACGGGAAATTGGAAGGCTCGTGCAGCGGGCGTATGAAATAGCGGTATATGCCGAAGCCGGAAACGCCGTAGGTGTTCCAACGCCCGGCATCCGACAGGTTGATGGTCACTGGCACTGCCGGGATGCGGTCGTCAACCACCGAATTGCAGCCGCCGGCCATTGCTGCCACGCCAGCCAGTGCTGCAACCGCCGGCAGGAGGCGTATCCCCAGCCGGCGCATTGCGTTGTCGGTATTCATGTTGATGAGGCTTATCATTCCGCAGGCAGGTGGCGGAGCAACTCGCCAAACTGGTTGACCATCTTCTGAAGCGGGCCGTTGACCATCGGACGGAGCATCATCGGAATGTCAACGTCCACCTTCACCTGCGCCTCGCAGCGGCTGTCGCCGAGCGATTTTATGTCGATTTCCAGGCTCATCGGGACAGGCGTGTTCTCCCCTTCAAAGCGTATCAGCTCCGGGGCGCGGCGTTCAGCGGCACGCAGCGTGAGCATGCCCACCGGCCCGCCGGTTATCGAAATGCTGTCCTTGGTCAGCTGTATATTGTCGAGCTGCGCCTTCTGCTCGGCCGTCAGGCTGCCCTCAGGGGCAGCAGCTATTAGGCCACGCAGGTTTTCCGGGTTGGAAAGGCGGTCATAAACCGACTGCGCCGACGACTGCACTTCCACTTTGTCGCTTTTGTATGTTGCCATATTGTTGTAGTCTTTTGTTCATGCAACCGTGAGAGGATGCATCGTTGGTTTGAATCAGAGCATCTTCTCCTTGTTGGGTACCCACGAGGCAGGATCCTTGCGCCACTCCTTGAGCGTCTCCACATCCTCCTGGCGGATATAGTTGGTGCGCAGGGCAGCTTCAAGCATCGTGCTGTAATTGGAGATAGTGAGCAGCTGGATGTTCTCCTCGCGGAAACGCTTGATGGAAACCGGGAACTCGTATGTGAATATGGCAGTCATGCCGATCACCTCACAGCCCGCGTTGCGGATAGCCTCCACAGCCTTCAGCGAGCTGCCGCCTGTGGAAACGAGGTCTTCGATCACCACGACCTTCTGTCCCGGCTTCAGGTTGCCCTCTATCAGGTTCTCCAGTCCGTGGTCCTTGGGAGAGGAACGCACATAGACGTACGGAAGGCCGAGAGTGTCGGCAACCAGCGCGCCCACTGCGATAGCACCCGTGGCAACGCCCGAAATGGCATCCACGTCGCCGAAATTCTCGATGATCATGCGCGACAGCTCCACCTTGATCAGGTTGCGGATGTCAGGGTAGGAGAGGGTTTTGCGGTTGTCGGTGTAGATAGGGGAGTTCCAGCCCGAAGCCCAGATGAACGGGTTGTTAGGCTGCAGTTTTATAGCACTTATCTGCAGGAGTTTTTCTGCCAGTATTTCTGCTGGGGTATTCATGATAGTATATTGGTTATATAGGGTTAAGACCCTGGCGGCATGAGCCGTCAGGAGCAAAAAAGTCAATGTTGTAAGCCCGGCGGCAGCCCGCATTCACGGCCGAGCCGCCAGTCCTGTCTGCAAAGTTAATAACACGCCGCAAAATATCCAAATCGCAGCCCGCATTTTGCCCCGCATTTTTTCGCCTCACCCCTCGCACCCGCACTCACCCAGGCATCAAATTTTGCCGGGCTTGCACGGCGAGGTCAGTCAATGAGGCTTTCGCTGTCTGCGGAATGTCGCGCTGCGTTGTTCAACACGCTCGCCTTGCTCGTGTTGGCATAACAGTACACGCAGAAGTGTCGGCAAGTGTTGTACATGCCGATGTCCTTGCTTATCATGCAACCGCACATCTTGCGCTGCCCTTTGTCTTTCAGCGCGGTCGCACTCTTCTGTTTTCGCGGAGACAACTGTCCGAACAAATCGCGCTCTGGGAGATGTCCTGTGTTCAGGTAGTACACAAACTCTTCGTCATCGGCAAAAATGCGTTTCATCAGCTCGCCGTCAATGCAGCGGTTGTGTTCTATCCCGTACTGATCCAAATCAATGTCTTCTGCACAGGTGGCAAGTGACAAGTTCCACCCTTGTTCTTTCCAAATTTCGCGAAGCCTGACCAGTCCCTCAACGGTTTCAAGTTTTTGTCCAGCTGTCATCTCGGCAGTCTCCACATTTTCCTTCGTGAAGCAGTTGGTGTCTCGCACAAGGTTGTTTTGCACCTTGCGGTATGACAGTACGTCCACAAAGCTGAAAACCAGCTTGTCCGTGCTCCCTTTCAGCATATTGCCGATTTTCCAAATCCGGCTCAGCAAGTTCCTCGGCGTGATTTCAGGGGTTATTATAAGCGGGTCAAACCGCCATATAACACGCTCCTTGCCAATCAAATTCGATAAGTTGCGGAATGTTTCGACACGCTCCTCTACTGACGGCAAATTCGGTTCAAAACCCTCGCGGACATAATCATTCAGCGTGACTTGGAAATAATAGTGAATGCCTCGTTTGTCAAGCTCTGAAAGGTACGGGATTATCGGCTTGGGGTTCTTGGTCCAAAACACGATTGCCTTCGTGTTTTTGAACGACACATACAGCGGCTCTTGGTTGAACGGATTGCGCCAGACGCAATACCCCTTAGCCAAGCGGTTGAAAAACCACTTGGCATAGAACGCCGGAATATCCGTTGACCTGCTCGCCGATATTATCACCGGCGCAACAGCATTCACCTGCTCTCCGCTGTCTGTTATAATTGATGTTTTTTCAATCATGGTAGACTTCCAGCAATTTCTTTTTCAACGCATCAACCTTGTCTTTATTTTCGTGAGACCAATCTATATGTTGGCTATTCTTCTCTGAAAAAATCCACTTACAGAAATGACCGACCACATCCTCGTTGTTTCTGCGATACTGGTCTCTGTGATTATAATAGTAGCCGTTTCTGTAGCTTCGTTGAAATGCTTCGAATATTTGGACTATTTGCTGTTTGAGAATGCCAAGTTCATCACAGCCCAAAATCAAAGATTTTGCAGAGTCGTCATCTATAATGCTCTTCGGCATTAAGTTCTTGCCGCTTGACACACTGTCTTCAAATGACTGAACACCAGACTTTGTGACCTCAAACAGGTTTTGTTGAACAAACGGTTTCTTGTCATCATGCATTTTCAGCTCCTCATTTTGGCTGTCTTCTAAGAGAATCTTTTCCAATCTCTTATACGCTTTATTGCTCTTCTTCCAACCTTCATTTTTATATTTTTCGCCAAGGATATGCAGGAACTGAGACACTGTTGCATCCTCACCCGCCTCTTCCAAGCAGCGTTTTAGAGGTTCGAGCAATTTGTCTTTGCCCCTGTAACTCATTTTGTCGAATGCAGCCATCACTATCCCTGAAAGAGTCTCGACTGAGGTTTTATTGGCTGCCTCCTGCATACGTCCTTCATTAGCGAGAGCCTTTGTCACAGGTGAATGTGCAGACGGATACTCATCTACAGACACTGCTGTGTTGACGGGCGTTCCATGCAGTTGACCATAGAACTCTGTATATACCTCCGCTACATATTTGCTGTCAAGGGTTAAGAGCAAGTCGGTGAAATCTCTTGTCATATTCGCAAACCCGGTGAAAGCACCATACAGCGCAAATGCTACTCTGTAGTCAGACATTCCCTTGCGCCGCATGAATGACAACATCTTGTCCCATTCATCCCCTCGCAACAGAACAGAAGCTATTGAGGCAATCAACGTGTTGTTCCAATCAACTTCAGCCTCTTGCCCTCTCACATAGCGGCGAATTGCATTCAGCTGCTGTCTTATCACGCTGTTTTCCCAAGCACTGCCATAGAGTTCCTTCGCGATTTTCGCAATCTGGTCTGACACGTCATCCTTTATAGAACTCATTTTGCCCGCTATCCGGACATTATTTACCAGCTGAATCAGCAGTTTATTCTCTTGTTTGTCAGGCAATATGGATATTGAGTTTAGCACCCCCTCAACAACGTGGACTTCGCCGCTATCCGGGTTCAACAATTTATGAGTTCGCTTGTCATAAACTTCAATTTCTTGCTGCATCTGCTTAACCGAATCCGAAATCTTCGCTTTGGATTCGGATGAGTATATTTCATTGCCAGATGAAATAATATATGCAACTAAGTTGTTTAGTTCCATCAAGATGCGGTATTGTTGGGCAGTCTCTTTTGACGACGACAGGTTTGCGCCAATGTAATATCCGTACAGGAGGCCTTTCATCTTGTTGAGCTGTTTGTCCCTTTCCAAACCGCTGACACACAATGATTGTTGCAGCTTTACACTTGGCATACGCAACTTTTCATAGCGACCCAAGCATATCCCATTCTTGGTGTAGAGAGGAAGCATTTTCGTTTCCAAACTATTGTCAGACAAGGACAACGCCACTCTTTTATCTTGCTCATCGAAGAATATGAATTTTGTATTCCATGGGTCAAGATATATAGTATGGTCACTATATCTGACACCAGAAGCATTAGCCAGCGGAAAATCTTCATCCGTAGTGATTTCAATCATCATCGGATGATCTTCGACATCGCTTATCGGACGCTCAAATGAAAACGGAGTCTCATAGAGCAATATCACGTTTTCATTTTCATTCTCAGGTATTGTAGTCCAACGGCGGTAGCCGAATCCACGGCGTTCATAGAATGACCTCGGAGAGATGCTCTCGCTGGACAATATGTTATTGAAGTTCAGCGAAGATGTCGGGATATACAGTTTCTTCATCTTTTATGCAGATTCAAATGTCCTCTATTGTCTCCATGCCTGGCTCGACGGTCTTATATTGACTGGTTGGGATTCCTCTCAACACATCAGGCATTGAACCACTGTACATAACATACAAATCTCTGTATGTCCGGGTCATGGCTACATACAGAGCCTTTCTGTCTCCTGTATTCGGTCCAATAAAGTTTCTGACACACGGTAAGAATACAGACACAAACCGCAAGCCTTTGGCACTGTGGTATGTCATCAACTTTGGGTTTGGAGTGTTGAAATCCAACGTATCATACCATGCCCAAGTTTCACCATCCTTATATTTAAACTCATGCTTAACACCCATTTTAGTCAAACAAGAGCTAACCTGCTTCACGCACTGACCGTCTGGGAGGAGAACTGCGATGTCATCCATGTCATTGCGGCTGATAATTCGCACTATCGCTTCTATCTGATCTTGGGTATTCCCATACTCTAGAACAAATGGAGCCGCCTTTTCTTTGCTTTTATAAATCTCCTCATCAAAATCAGGCAAGTCAATGCCAATATTCTGCACAAATCGTGCTACTGAAACAGGCAAACAATAGTTGTAAAACAGCTTTACCTTCTTGGGACGTTCAGGCAGCAGAAACTTGTCAATGTCAGAAATTGGGACTACGGGCCTATAGCCATCATATATGGACTGGGCAGTATCCCCGAAAAAGAAAACATGCTTATTTGCAGCCTTTACAAACTCGGCAATTTCATCTCCTGTGAAATCTTGAATCTCATCAACAATAACATAGTCCGCTGTTGGGCAATGACATTGCTTTTCCCATTGATAATGATAGTATATGCCTTTTGTAAGCCCCAATTCCCTACTTCCCAAAGCCATATATTTGCGCAACGACTTGGTATAAACAATTATTTCATAGTTGTCACCGCATTCCTTTTGTATACGCTTTGCCATTAGCAACGCTATGACAGACTTGCCACTTCCCGCGCAGCCTGTAACTACACATGATTTATCAAGAATTGAAGTCAGCAATTTGATTTCATACTCGTCCAATTCGGACTCTCTTACCATCCAGTCTTTTTTCATGCTTTCTGATTTAGTTGGTTATTATCCTCCATGCCACTTTGCTCTTATCCTCTTTGCAATGAGAATGAGAGACATAGAATGATTGGTTATAGCCGGAGTTTTGACTTACTACAACAGCGTCCGACTGTGCCAGGCCGCTGTCGATCATCCTTGGCAGCCACTCCTGCGACACGCTTGAATAAGTCGTGACATCGACAAGCAACATGATGCCGCCGGGGGTCAACCGAGGGAGCAGACACTTGCTGATATGAGCGTATGCGTTGCACTGTTCAAATCTTTCTTTTGAAACGAACTCGCATATAGCTTTGAACGACATTATGATGTCGTATTTTCCAAGCACTCCGTCGAGGACGCTAAGGTCATAGAAATCTTCCACCACAAAAGGCAATACGCGGTATCTTAATTCAAACGAGATATGTGCTTTCAGCTGCTTTGCGACCTTTTCAAACAGCTTAAGGGCATCTTGGTTTCCGTCAAAGGGAAGGACTGACACAGCCTTCACATTGGGCAAATTGTCGTTGACGGCCATAAGCAGACCGACAATCTCGCCTCCAGTGCCGCATCCGAAATCAAATACCGACAGCTCCTCTCTGCTTCCCCAAACGTCTATGTTGTTTTGGAAATAATCGGAATAGATGCAGTAAGCCTCCGCGTAACTGCGGGGGAAATATGTGCCCAAATAATTGAGCAAGTCATTTTTGTCCCAATCGATAACCTGCATATCAGATTTGGATCGGCAATATTTTGCGCTCAAATCACCGAATATGCAGTTGTCTAACCAGTCTGGCAATTGCAGTTGCTGTATCATTCTGTTTGTCTCCGCAGCCGACTCCCATGCTGTGCCAAATACAAGTATATATAAACAAAAACGTGGAGCCAGTCCTGTCACTCGTTCCACTTATCTGGGCTCTCGCATTGCCCTATCTGCCAAAACGAGCAACGCTGAAAGCCCCACGCCGATGTATCTGTACGAACTCTCCCATACACGGCACATACTGCCATGCAGCGGGGAATCCGCTGATTACATCCCATAGGGCGTTCCCGTTGCTTTGCTCCTGACAGATACTTCTTGAATTTGCGAGATTCAGATAAGTCAAAACCAAAGCGTACAGTTACGCCTTTGCTAATATGTCGTGTCAACCCTCCCCAGCCCTACGGGCTTTCAGCTCGGGTTATGACGATGCAAAGTTAGCAACTATTTTTGATTTTCCAAACGACTTCACCGAAAATTTTCAGCGGTCGTGCATTTAACGATAACACACCAAAACAACACAGACCGCCACGCGAGTCGCTCCTCTGGCATTTTGAGGATTGCGCAGCGATGCGCTAAATATGGTTACCCCGTCAGATGTATGGTTTTGGCGGTATGAGAAAAGTTTCTTAACTTTGCGGAAACAATATTTTGAGACGGCCGATGCGCAGTTGTTGAGGCTGTCAGTTGATTAAATCCTGAATTGCTTTGAATATGAGATGTTTATTACGTTATGAGAATTACCCTACGGTGATGCGTCCGCTGCTGGCGGCAATCATAGTGATGTTTGCCTGCGCTGGCGCGGCGGGAGAGCGAGTGATTATCGAAGGCGTGGAATATGAGCTGGCAAACGGTTCTGCGGAAATATACCATGTCAACGAAACGCAATTGCCGCAAGACCTGGTGTTGCCGGAAGCAGTCCAGTTCAATGGCGTGAGATATGTGGTGCGGAAACTGCGTGCTGAATCGTTCACGACCAGTGACGGCTTTCTGCAATCGGTCACCATCCCTGGCACGGTGACGGAAATCGAGGAGAACGCTTTTTGCACAACCGGGCTGAAGCGTATCAATGTGGAGCCGAATGACGTGTATCTGAGCGTTGACGGCATATTGTTCAGCCGCGACATGAAAGTTCTGTACCGTTGCCCTGACGCTTACGAAACCAGTGAGCGTTATCTGATGCCGGATTGTGTCGAGGAAATTGCCAGCTATGCGCTGGCGGACTGCAAGTTCCAGGGGGAGATGCGGGATTGCTTTGAGATGTTTGACGGCTTGAAGAAAATCGGCGATTTCGCCTTTGTGTCGTCCAATGTGGTGACGGTCAAGATGCCCGACAGCGTCACGACGCTTGGGGAAGGGTGCTTTTCATCGTGCAAGGACTTGACAAGCGTGAAGTTGAGCGAGTCGCTGACTGAGTTGCCTGACGGTTGCTTTGACTACTGCTCACGACTGGCCTCGCTTGTTGTGCCTGGCAGCGTGACCAAACTGGGCGATTTCTGCAAGCGCACCACGATGGACTATATGGTCATAGGCAAAGGCGTAAGTTCTGTCACACCGAGATGGCTGGCAACGGCCGTCGTGTGGCAGGGCAAGACACAGCCCGACATGCAAAATGCCATATATTCCTTCGTTAACTATGTGCCTAACGACAGCTGGGATATGAAGAGCAAGCGGGTTTACAAGAACCTGCACAACATGTTTGAGGTGGACGGTGTGGTGTATTTTCCTACTGACAACCTGACTGACAGGACTTGCGATGTGATATATGTAGACCGCTATGTCGAGACGGTAAACCTCGGTCCGACTGTCACGTATGAAGGTGTGGAGATGACTGTGCGCAATGTCAATTCATTCGCTTTCGGCGGAAATCAGGACAGGCCAGCGAACTACAATATTGTCTATTTTGACAATGCCGGGCAGGTCGAGGACGATATGTTCGGGTCCAAATGGAACAACGTGGAGCAGATTTCAGTCGGGGCGAATGTAACCGGCATAGGCTGGCCTGGCAGCGATGTACTCCTGAAATTGCTTGCTTTTTATGTGCAAGACCGCGATACCGACTTGTCGTTTGGCAGCAAGGTCAATTTCAGCGTCAGCCCGTTGGTGCATGTGTACATCGGCGGCAATATCAGTTACACTGGCACGGCATCGGCATTTCAGAACAATGCTACGCTGTCCGACCTCATGTTTGGCGAAAAGGTGTCGCAAATCCAGATGAATGAGTTCCAGAATTGCAGCAGCCTGACGACTGTGTTCACGGGCGACAATATCTCCTCGGTCGGGGAAGGGGCTTTCAGCGGCTGCTCCTCATTGCAGCACATCGAGCTCGGCACGGCGGTGCAGTCCATCGGTGCTGATGCGTTTGCAGACTGCGGAAACGTGGAGTATCTTGCGAGCTGCAATTCAGTGCCGCCGGTTTGCGAGGCTGGCGTGTTTGACGACATTAACGTGTGGAAATGCACGCTCCATGTGCCGGGAGGGGCGCTTGAAGCGTACAAAGCGGCTGACGAATGGAAGAATTTCTACAAGATGACCGATGATATGCCTGTCAGTGTCAAGGTTGAGGCTATCAATTTTGCCGAAGAGGAGGTACAGGTCATGGAGGGCGGCGGCATGATGCTCGAAGTGACTGTCCTGCCGGAAAACGCTTCCTTGAAGAAACTGAACTGGAAGTCTACGGACACTGCAATAGCGACTGTGGACGAAAACGGCGTGGTGCGCGGCGTGCATTACGGCGAGTGCAATATTATAGCTACAGCTGTTGACGGCTCTGGCGTAAGGGCTGTTTGCCATGTGATAGTCAACATCAACACCGGTGTCGATGATGTATTCGGCGATGACGCAGCGGTTGAGGTGTATACCGTTACCGGCGTGCTTGTTGGCAAGGGTGCGGACGTTGACCTGTCGAGCCTTGCGCACGGCGTTTACATCATCCGCACAGCCGACGGCCGCACGCGCAAAGTCGCACTGTAAAAGCATGAAAAAGCCGGAGACCGGGAGAATGTTGTTTTGGTGAATATATGGAGTTCCGGTCTCCGGCTGTTATGTAAGTCAGCGGGGTGACGGCCATGCCGTCATTTCGCAGCGTTGAATGAGCGTGCCTGTTCAGGCTGTGTGTACGTCTCAGTCGATGTTCCAGTATGCCTCGGGGTCGCCGTCGAAGGCTTCGTCTATCGTTTCGTCGTCATACCCCTCGATGTCTTGGGCGTAGCTGCCGGCATAACGGCCGTAACTGCTTCCGAAGTCATTGTCATACTCATCGTAGTATTCGTCGTAAAATTCCATGTCGTTTGTGTTTTTGGTGTTGTTATTATCGTTTTCTGATGCAAAGTTAGCGACTGATCCTTGCTGGTGGGTGAAAATTGTAACATTGCTGCCGTGGAGGCGGCAAAAATGCCCTCAGCAGTTGCAACGTTGCAACTGCTGAGGCGGTCTGCATAGTCCGGAATATTCAGGCATCAGCGTGTGAAAAGGTTGCCGTTAGACGAAAAAGTACTATCTTTGTAACCACAAACCAATGGAATGATGCACCTGATAAACGATAACCTCCATAAAATATCAGATCTGTGCCGACGCTATAAGGTGCGCAGGCTGTATGCTTTCGGGTCAGTGCTTACCAAGCGGTTCAATGCCGAGAGCGATGTGGATATATTGGTGAACTTCAATCCGGATGTTGACCATGATTCGTATGCAGACAATTTTATTGACTTCTACCATGCCCTTAAGCGGCTGTTTGGCAGGGAGGTAGACCTTGTTGATGAGACAGCCGTGAAAAACCCGTATTTCCGCGCCGAGCTTGACGAAACGAAGCATCTGATATATGGATAGGAAATTGCGCAAATATCTTTCGGATATATTGTCTTCGATACTTGAAATTGATTCATTCTTGCAGACTCGACCTCGAGAATATGCTGTTTTTTGCAATGACACTCTGCTGAGGCGTGGCATTGAGAGGAACATCGAAATAATGGGGGAGGCTATGAATCAGGTCTTGAAGATTAACCCGGACATCAACATAACCTCAGCGCGAAAGGTCGTTGATACGCGAAATTTTGTGATACATGCATACGACTCGCTCAACCCCAGCATATTGTGGGGGATAGTGATAAATCACCTGCCAAAATTGAGGGACGAAGTCTCAGAGTTACTCTCATTGCCTGACTAAGCGTGAGTTTTGCCCTTTATGGCAAAGTGTGGAGCAGAAAGGCATGTGAAAGTGATTGAAATATGCGCAGAAAGTATTACTTTTGCGTGTGATGAAATCAGATAACGGAACAATGGACTGGGGCCGCCTGATAAGCGACAAGCGGCTCGGGCTGGAGGAATACCATGACGAAAACCGCCACCTGCGCAGCGACTTCCAGCGGGACTATGACCGGCTGATATTTTCGTCGCCGTTCCGGCGGCTGCAAAACAAGACGCAGGTGTTCCCGCTCCCTGGGAGCATTTTTGTGCATAACCGGTTGACCCACAGTCTTGAAGTGTCATCAGTGGGACGGTCGATGGCTAACGAGGCTGCGTTGCGGCTGCGCGAGCGTCACCACGGCGAGCCGTGGGTGGATATGCTGCAGCACATCGGCGACATCGTGGCTGCGGCGTGCCTTAGCCATGACCTTGGCAACCCTCCCTTCGGACATTCCGGGGAGAAGACCATTTCCACATATTTCAGCGAGAACGGCGGCAGCGACCTGCGCGAGGGGCTGACGGAGCAGCAGTGGGCTGATTTCACTAACTTCGAGGGCAACGCCAATTCGTTCCGCATACTGACGCACCAGTTCAGCGGCCGGCGTGAGGGTGGGTTCGCGATGACATATTCCGCTCTTGCATCGATAGTAAAATACCCGTACAACTCGCTGCTCGCTGGCAACAAGGGGAAGTTCGGCTTTTTCGCCTCGGAGCAGCCTATATATGAGCGCGTAGCGGCGGAGCTCGGGATACTGCGCCGTGCCGACGGCCGCTATGCACGGCATCCGCTCTGCTACATCGTGGAGGCGGCTGACGACATCTGCTACGAGATAATGGACATCGAAGATGCCCACAAGTTGAAAATCCTCTCTACAGATGAGGTCAAGGAGCTGCTGACAGGCTATTTTCCCGAGGAGAAGCGCGGACACCTGTACGAGTCAATGGCGCGGCTCGAAGACCCTAACGAACAGATAGGCTACCTGCGCTCCAAGGTCATCGGCGTGATGGTCGAGGACTGTGCTCGCGTGTTTGTGGAAAATGAGGAGTCCATACTGCGCGGCGAGTTCCAAGGCTCGCTCGTTGACCACGCCTCGCAGATAGTGGCTGAGGCGTACCGACGTTGCTCGGCACTGTCATACGAAAAGATATACCGCGCACCGTATGTCGTGGACGTGGAGATAGCGGGCAACCGCATTATGACATATCTGATGGAGACGCTGATAGAGGCGGTGCTGCATCCGCAGCGCAATTTCTCGCGCCTTATGCTCGCCAAAGTGCCTCGGCAATATGACGTGACCTCGCCCGACAAGTATGTGCGCCTGCAGAGTGTGCTCGACCACATATCGGGAATGACCGACGTGTATGCGCTCGACCTCTTCCGCCGGCTCAACGGCGACACGCTGCCGGCTGTATAACGATGAACAACCTATACTGACATGAAAGATATAAAATTGATTTTCAGGATTATGCTCCTTGCGGTGGTGCTGCTGGCCAGCGGTGCGGCATGGGGCAAACAGGTGTACACACCTGCTGATGTTCCCAATCCCAACATCGCCGACCGCAGCCAGTATGTGGCAGACCCGGGAAACTATATGTCGCCCGAAGCCAAGGCGGAAGTCAACCAGATGCTCGCCAGCGTGCGCAAAGCGACAACAGCCGAAATAGCAGTCGCCATACTCCCGTCGATAGGCGACGAGACCGTGGACGAGTTTGCACCAGAATTGTTCAAGCGGTGGGGACTCGGCAAGAAGGACAAAGACAACGGAGTGTTGCTGCTCATCGACATGGGCGGCAAGAAAGCCCGCATCGAGACCGGTTACGGCATGGAGGGCGTGTTTACAGATGCCTTCTGCAGCGAACTGTTGCGCGGTGACCTGTTTCCCCGTATGAAAGAGGGGGATGTTGACGGCGGTGTCAAGGCTATAATAGCGCATATAAGTACTGTGGCGACCGACCCGGCAGTGCGTGACGAGATTATGTCGGAACTCGCTGACGGACAGATGGGCATTACCGAGGAGGATATAGAGACCCTGACGGGGTTCGCGTTGAAATTAGCTTTGATAGTCTTCTTCGCGGGGCTGTGCGTATTTGTCTACAAGGCAGTGAAGACACGCGGCAAGGACCGTTATGAGAAAGCATTGGCATGGCGCGGGTCGCTGGCGATGCTCGGCGGCGCGGCTCTGTTTTCCGGCGGCATGGCGTTGCCGCTGTTCTTGTTGGCTTACATATTCTACCGCCGCAGCCGCAACAAGACTTTGCGCTGCCCGAAATGCGGCAAGAAGATGCACCGTCTCTCCGAAGAGGCCGACAACGCCTACCTCACGCCGGCGGAAGACCTCGAGGAGCAGATCAAGACTGTTGACTACGACGTATGGGAGTGTCCTGCATGCCATGCCATAGAGAAGTATGCCTACCGCTCGCCGCAGACCAAGTTTGCGGAGTGTCCGGCATGCAAGACCGTGGCGTATGAAATGGTGTCAGACGAGGTGCGCGTCAAGCCTACCGACATTTCACAAGGCATCGGTGTCAAGACCTACAAGTGCCGTTTCTGCGGACACACCAAGGAGGAGCAATACAAGATACCGAGACTCGAATCGGCGGCGGCAGCAGCAGTCGGCGCAGCAGCGGCAATCGGCTTGTCGTCATCAGACAGCAGCAGCGGTGGCGGTTTCAGCGGCGGCTCATCAGGTGGCGGCGGAGCAAGCGGCGGCTGGTGACAACATACGGCGGCATGCCGCTGTTATAATGTATAATAACCGAAATACGAATGAAGATGAGAACCAAAATATTTGCAGCTGCCATGCTGGTGTCGCTGGCAGCGTGCGGCAGCAACAGCAATGCCCCTGAAGCGGAGGGCCGTGGCGACATAACCCTGCGCAGCTATTCATACACTCGCATCTGCGAGGACAAGAGCAATGATTTCGACATCGCCAACGGCTCGCAGTACACCCTTGACGCACGGCGCATCATGATGCCCGTCAGCATCGGCGGCAATGACATAACCGCACTGCGTGCCGCACTCGAGGAGCTGGGCGGCGTGAAGATAGAGGGCGGCAAATGCGTGCCGCAGATACTGCCCGAAGGAACGCACGCGACCAACCTGCCAACCTCGACAAAATATATGGGCAGTTCGTCAGTTGACGTGACCGTATCCCTGGCGAGCGAGAACCTTGTGGTGTGGCGCAACGAGTTCTATGCCTACTTCGCCGGCGCGGCACACGGCATGAACGGCAAGCGGTACCTGACATACTACGTCCCCGAAAACACGATAGTGACGCTCGACAAATTGTTTGTCAAGGGGTATGCCGACCGCGTGGCGTCAGACCTGCGCCGCATCGTTGCTGACACCGACGAATACCGCAACATGGTCTTCGACGTGAACGCCATATATGTCCCCAAGGACTTCTATGTGCAGGACAGGGCATTGGTATTTGTCTACCAGCCGTATGACATCGGCCCGTATGCCGCCGGAGTCATCGAGCTGCCGTACTATCCCGACCCGGACATGCTGACCCCCTTCGGCCGCAAAGTCCTCTCCGTCCCCAACTACGGCTACTGATCCCGCCTCGGACATCCGATGTGAAACAGGGGATTGCGCCAGCGCAATCCCCTGTTTCACATAATCGAGTTGTTTCCTGCAGTGTTTGTGCACTCAAGCTTGTATCCGTAATTTGGTCATCGATAGCCAATTACTTGATTATGCAAATAACAAGAGAGGCTATTGCGACTACTGCAATTACTACATTCATTATCAGAGTGTAATGCAGCTTTTTCTGTACTGCCTTCACGTTTTCTGAAAAGCCTGTTGTGATTTTGCTGACAGCATCATTGATGTTTTCCATAACACCGACAAGGGCTGTTGATTTGTTGTCGAAATCATGCTCTACAAGTTCTGACAGGTCTTTCAGCTTGCGCATAATCGCAGCAAGCTGGTCAATATATTCTTTCGTCGTGTTAGACAGTCCGTTGAATGAATTTACTGTTTTGACAACTTGATTTCTTGCGGAGTCAATATTACGCAGTTCTTGTTCCAGCTCACGTAGAGCCGTGTTTATGCGGTCGTCTATCATATATTTAAGTATCTTTGATTTATCGATTTCAATTCATCGAGATGCCGGTTCAGGTGTACCAACGACACTAATTTGGGAAGGTAATCGCGATTTTCACTTGTAACAGCTCCATGTTTGACCAGCAAATCTTCAAATTCATCCAATCTATACAACTCCCCTGATTTCTCATAGATGTCATACACCGATAGACAGTCGTTATATACCTCATCTTCAATCAGATCATTGTTTCCCAAATTCAAAAACAAGATACAAAATATGTTCAACAAGCAGAGTGCTGGATTGCTCTCTGCGGAAGCCCTTCTGATAAGGCGGATAGCTCCCTGAAGATGTTTGATGTTGTCTTTTTGGGAATCATTGTTTACAATTTCCCTGTCAACAACGCGCATGTACTTCTTCACCAAATCAAAGCCTGTAATCTCATCTTCGGAGTGCAAATTGTGGTTTGTGTCATCTCTTAATGAGAATGGAACATCCTTATTGAGATTACTATCGTATGCAGTGAACCCTTCACGAGCGTATTTGGAGTTGAAGTAATAGTAGATGAAGTCTTTCAAGTCCTCATTTGTCTCTTTCCAGTCCTTGGTTGAGCTAATGGCAGTGTTGCAGAACTGCTCCATGTCGAAGATAGCGCGAGCTCTCTTTGCCGCAATACTGCTATATGTGAATGATGTGAGGTGATTCAAACAGGCCATGATTACACCATCTGTTTTTGCCTTTGATTTAACCTCTGCTATCATAGTTGCAACACGCTCTTTCGAATAATATTTTGAGTAATAATCGGCAAGGTGTTCATAATAGCAAGACTCATCTTGGCAGATAGTTGTAATTCGGAATCGTTTTGCCGAATAATCTTCGGTAAAATCATCAATAAGACCAATCGTACACATACGGTATATGGCTTTCTGCAAAGCTGCTTTGAACTCTGCATATCCGTATGCATATTTTTGTTTGAACATCTTTGCTCTCTTTTTTTCCGTTGACGTTTCAAAGATTGGGACACTATTTGCCCTTAATACGTTATTGTATTCATCCAATTCACTATCGCACAGATTATATGAAACGTAGTATGTCAATGTCTTGCCTGTATTCGACGGATTTGACAAGTACTTTTTTACGATCCCGACTTGATTATTATTTTCTGGAGGAGCATCAAGAAATTCCTCATTGCTGATTGTTACAGGCAATTTATTCATAAGCAACTGCATCACGAGCAGCTCAAATCTTTTGCCAAGATAATTGCATTTATGGAAGAACCAGCCAAAATGGAAAGCTGCTGTAACCATTTGTGTTTCGCCTGTTTCCGGATTTTTGAATGGAAACTTTTTTGCACAATGCATAATGGTAGCAAGCGCCATTTTTCTGTCACGACCAGCACGACCAGCCTCTTGCACAAAAGATTCAAGAGAACTTGGGTAAAAGAGGTGTACAGTCATTCGTACATTGGGCTTGTCAATACCCATGCCAAATGCCTTAGTTGCAACCATCAGATTTTCATTACCAGTCAAGAAACCGGTGGGCCAAATAGGTGTTCCCCCCGTAAATGTAGCAATTTTAGTGATACCTTTGTGATGCAGTTTTTTTGCCACAGTAGGGACACCGATTGCTGTTTCAGTCGCATGGTTGCAGAACACAATGCCTGCAATGTCAGGACGCCAACCGTTATACCAATTTTGTTCCACAGGAACGTTCAAAGCGGCATTACGGATATTTACTAATTTATTCGGGTCTTGAATATTTTCTCGCTCAATAAATCGATTTTCTATGAGCCTCACAGAGTCTTCGTTCTGTAAATCACGTAGTTTGTCAGTCGCATCATTAATGGTGTCTAGAACCTGATTGGTTGTTATATCTCCGACACCCCAAATGTCAGTTGCACTGTCTGCATTTATTGGATGCACATAGTATTGAAGCTCAAGGCGGTTCGTGTTTTCGTATCTTACAGTTGCATCATCATCAAGTGAGAATGCATTTGAACCAGACAGCTCGCGCTCTACATCGGCAAGCACGTCAAACGAAGCTGTCGCTGTGAGTCCAAACAAGGAAATGTGATTGTCTTCGCCGTCCACTTTCTTGGGCAGCACGTAATTATACAGGTTGCGTCCGAGATGCAAATATGACAACCGGAAGTCATGTCCCCACTCAGAAACACAATGCACTTCATCTATTACACCATACGCAAAATAAACGTGTGATTCTCGCATTGATTTGAGAACCTCTCTGAACTTGTGTATGCACAGCCGTTCCGGCGACAAGAACATGATTTGCACTTGTGCTCCTGTCAGCATTTGCTCGCGTTCTTCCTTGACGGATTTATGCAAGTCGTTGTTTATGAAAGAAATGCAGTCGATGCCTGTGCGGAGTAGACCGTCGTACTGGTCTTTCATCAAACCTTTCAATGGATCAACGACAAGAGTTACCGCAGGTTGGAGCATTGCGGCCAACTGGTATGTCAGTGATTTTCCGCCGCCAGTCGGTAGCAAGCCGATGACGCTTTTTAGCTGTAGCGCACGGTTGAGAATGGGCAACTGCCCAGGGCGGAAATCTTTTTTGCGGAATAGCAGATGAAGGAAATATCGGAGGTACTTACATGGTTCATCTTTTTCTATGTAATTGCCTTGAATGTCTTTCTCCACACAAGGTTTGTACTTAATCCGTTCGGTCGTGTACAACATCCGACTTTCGTATACAAACTTCGATGAACGGACTACAAAGAAACAGTCATTGGCAGCACGATATGGGGAGAATGTCACCTCCTCGGCATTACAATATTTATCGACCGACACGTCTATAACCGCATCGTATTCAAGTTGTTGTGTTGCTGTTGCCTTGGTGTGAACATTTATCCGAGGCAAAACCATATTGCCGTAATTTTGCGTCATCGACACAAGATTGTGATAGAGTTCAGCAAAATCATCAAACGCCGTTTCTGCCACCGAAGTGCCGTCTTCGACAACGAGGACATTCCATTCAGCTTTACTGAAGTCTAGCCGATCAGATATAAGAGCTTCAACAAATGTCTTTTGTATACGAGCCACTGTAAGCAGACCCCGCTTTTTGTCATTGGGTAATAGGTGCTTGACAGCATCCACAACCCTGTCACTTGCAAAGGTCGGGAGTCCGCGAGATACTAAATTGCTGATTAATGCAAATACAGGGTGTACGTTTCGATGAGCTGTTATATCAAACGGAGCTAATATCTCGAATGCACTTTCCGGCACATTCTGTTGTTGAAGATCATCCGTGTATGAGGCGAAATATTGGATTGGCGCAAAATACTTGTAGTTATGAAGGATGTCTTTGTTGTGTTGCAAGGTGTATGTAAAGCCTTTTATAAAACAGCCGTATTGTTTGCCATTTGGATGACGTCCTAAATTGGGGTTTCTGTAATTTATAAATTCCTGCAACTCGTTGTTTATAAAATAGTTTACGAAAGAGGAGATTCGGTTTTCTCTTAGATAAGCGGGGCTTACGCATAGAACAATGTGTTTGTATCCAGAAGAGGTGATGAGTTTAGAAACGCTCTTCAGCCCTACTTGCTCTATATCCAAAATGTTTGAGAAGATGTGCAATGCGCATGGTTGCTTTACATCAATACTTCTAACAGAATTGCTGTTATCTACTGTGTCTGAAGGAAGATACAGAGGAGTGTCAATGACCTGTGCCGAATGATTGCCAAGGGCTTGTCTTACATGTAAAACGGCTCTGTTTCTCGCAATATCTGAAGGCTCTTCCAAAGTCACCTTGTGCAGCGATGACAGCAATCCCTTCTCTCGTAGCTTTTCGATAACAGCAACAGTGCCGATGCCTTGACCGCATCCCCAGTCAAATATTTCAAAACCGTCTTCGAGGTCGCTGTATGGGAATCTGATATTGTCGTTGTTGTCCTTATCGTCCAGTGCTTGCATTAATTTATGTCTGTGCATACAGCCGTATGCAGCCATATAGGCATTGCAAAGCTCCTCTGTTTGAAGAATTGCAGTGCCTCGCTTCAAATCACGGCCTTGCGCATCGCGATATTCCCAAGGGCAATATTTGAATTGATCAGGGATGTATTTCTTGCATATCGAAATTATGTCATCCGTGGTCAAGTTTTCAACCTGCTTTATATCTGAACTGTAGCTCATTTTCCTGTAATTGTGTCGGTGAACGGGTTGTTTTGGTGTTGTCGCCAGTTGCGCACGGCAAGCTCTTTGCTGGCATTGGCGTAGCAGTATTCGCACAGGTGTGGGCAGGTGTTGTATTCTCCGATGTCCTTTGCCGCCATGCAGCCGCACAGCTCGCGCTGCCCGCTGTCCTTCCTGTGTGTGCTGACGAAGTATCTGCCGCCTGGCAAAAGCACTGTTCCTTTCGGAAGTGCCGGGGTGTCGCCTGTATCAAACAGCGAGGCTTGCGGCATCTGCTCGATTTTGACCTTCATGAACCGCATCAATTCGGGGTCGTCCCATGCCAGTCGTGTTATCAGGTCACCGTCGATGCAGCGGTTGTGCTGTATGCCGTACTTGTCAATGTCAATCTTCTCTCCGCATGTGGCTAGAGTGTAGTTCCAACCCTTTTGCCAGTTCAGTTCGGACAGCCGTCTTGCGAAGTCGTCCATCTGTGTTTCAGTCCATTCTTTGTATGGTATGCCGTTGGCTTCAAGGTTTGATTTCACCTTGCGGTACTGGGCTATGTCGGCAAAACTGAAGACAAGTTTCTCGGTATAGCCTTTCAGCTGGTCGCCGATGTATTCTATCTTTTTCAGCAGTTTTTCCTCGTCGATGTCCGCTGTCAATACCAGTGGGTCAAAACGCCATACAACACTGCCGAAACCGAGCGAGCCGACCAAATCGCGGAATGTGGCAATGCGCTCATCAAGTGGAGGAACACCTCTTTCTAATTTCTCCTCTTCGTAGTCATTGAGGGAGTATTGGACGTAGCATTTGATATGTCGTTCCTCCAACTCGTGAAGGTGCTTCAGCAGAGGACGCGGATTTTTTGACCAGAACACGATAAAGCGCGTTTTCTCATATGACACATACGACTTTACGCCGTTGAACGGATTGGTCCACACGGAATATCCCTCTTTCAAGCGGTGAAAGAACCAGTCCGCATAGAAAGCGGGGATGTCGGTGCTTCTGCTTGCGGATATTATGACCGGTGCTTGCGTCTTTACCGGGACACCGTTTACGTCTATTGTTGTATGTTGCCAAGTTGCCATATTCGCTTCTTTAGTCGGTTGTTTTGACGCAAAGATAGTCCAAATATTTGGTCGGGGCAAATAACAAGGCCGCCGATGTATGAAACAGGCTGTTTATTGTATGAAATGACGGCATCGGCCTTTATGTGACGGGGAGGAGGTGGTCGAGGAGGACGTACCAGACGCGGCCGGCGACGGCGGCGTAGCGGCCGGTGCGGCGCAGCTGGGTGACGTATTCGGCGACTTGGCGTGCGTAGCGGCGGTCGTTCCTTTCTGTGCCGAACTTGTAGTCTATCACGGTGGCGTTGCCGTCGGCATCCACGACTATGCGGTCGGGACGTTCCATGCGTCCCGGGCCTGTGAGTATCGTCCTCTCGGTGAACACTTCCAGCTCGGGGGCAAACCATTCTGCCACTTCGGGGCGCGAGAGTCTCTCGGCGAGTATGCGTTGCGCTTCCTCGCCCTCGCCGGCGGTGAGCGTGCCGTTGATGACGCGGCGGCGTATGGCTGTGTCGAGGTCGGCGGCGGTTATGACATCTGACATGATGTCGTGCAGACGGTTGCCGAGGCTTCGTGGGTCGGGGTCAGTGCCGTCGGCGTGCAGGCTCTCGGGGTCGCGGAAATGCAGGAAGCCTGACGGGTCGCGCACATAGTATTCGGGGATAGCGTCGCCGTTGCTTTGCCGCATTTTGCTGCCGAGGCGTGCTATCGCCTCGCGGTCGAGCGGTGTGCCGATGCGCAGCGGCTTGCCGGCACTGCACTCGTCTTTGGGTATCAGGTCATGGGGGAGAGGGTAGGCGCAGTCGGAGGCATTGTCGTGGGCGAGTCCCTGCAATTTGGCGAGCAGGGCGTTGGCTGTATATTGCGTTTGAATTGTGTCGGCGACTGACGGGATGAAGATGTACAGCTCGGCAACGGCGCGAGTGAAAGCGACATAGCTGGTGTTGATCATATCCATCTGCACTTCGCGCACATAGTCCTGGTAATCCTCGTTGTGTACCGTTTCTGACATGGCGGATTTGGTCTCGACGGGCAGCATCGGGGGTATGAGCGCGGCAAGTTCCGGAGGCAGTTCGAGGCCTTCGGGAGCGGTTTTCACCCACCGCCATTCTGTTTTCAGGTCACTTACGGTCAGTTTCCAGTCGAACTTTGGTATTATGACGCACTGGTATTCAAGGCCTTTGGCCTTGTGCACCGTCATTATGGATATAGCGTCCACGCCTTCGGGCGAGGAAATGCTCTTTTCGCATCCTTTGGCATCCCACCATTGCAGGAACGATAGGATGTCGGAGGGGTATCGCTGGCAGTAGTCGAGTACAAGGTCTTGGAATGCTGCGATGTACGGGGCCTCGTCGACGCGGCGTTGCTGCGGCACGGCACGCAGGGCGACAGCCTCGACCAGCGCGGGCAGGGTTAGCGAGTCAACGGAGCGGATGAGGCTCTCAAGGTTGGAGCAGTCGGCGTTGTCATCGCCGATTAGCTGCATGATTTCGGACGTAGACATCTCGGGATGCTCGAGCGCAAGCTGGTCGTATCGGCAGTTGAACAGCGACAGTGAGAGTGTCTTGCAGTACCATGAGTTGGTAGCCTTGGCGCGTTCTTCCTTGGCAGCTTTCTCCTCGTCTATCGAGCCGTCGGCGATGAGGCGCATCACCGATATGATGGCCTTGACGCTCTCCGCGCCGGCGATGAGCAGCGACTCCTCGCTGACGAACTCAATCTGTCGGTCGGGGTTGTTCTTGTTATGCTCCACGAGGGCGTTGATCATCTGCCGTCCCTCCTGGTTTGTGCGCACGAGCACGGCAATGTCGGCATAGTTGTAGCCTCGGCGGTGCAGGTCGGCTATCAGTGCTGTCACGTCGGCAAAATGTTTGGGAGGAATGTCGCTGTCTTCGCTGTCGTTGCCCGTTTCCATTCTCCCTTTTTCATAGCAGCGTATTTCGACATATCCCTCGCGGTCTTGGTTTGCCGGGTATTGCGCTACGTTGGCATACAGGTCGGTGAAGAAGGTATTGCCATTGTCCAAATGGGCGGCAAGTGCGTGAAAGGCCGAGTTGTTGAACTCGACGACGGTGCGCAGGCTGCGGTGGTTGGTGTTTTCGGCTTTGCTTTCGCCGCGCTCGTTGACCTGTCTGGGGAAATGCTGCGGAACTTTTTGTGAGATGAGCGAGGGGTCGGCGTTGCGGAAACGGTAGATGCTCTGCTTGGCATCGCCGATGATGAGGTTGCCGTTGCCGCGAGACATGCTTTCCGTCACGAGCGGCCGCAGGTTGTCCCACTGCATCGACGAGGTGTCCTGAAACTCGTCGATGAGGAAATGGTCGAGGCGGCTACCGAGCCGCTCGTAGATGAAGGGCGCGTCATCATCGCCGATTACGCGGCGCAATATCGAGTTGGTCTCTGCCATGTCGATGACGTTCTGCTCTGCGAGCATATCAGCCGACTTGCGGGCGGCGGCATACATCAGCGGCAGCATGCGCATGTTGGCGCGGTACAGCATCCACAGCTTCAACTTCGGCTCTTCCAGTTCGGCTTTCCAATCCGTTAGGGCATCGATAAATGCGTCATGAAGGGCGACAAATTTCTGTTGGCTGTCGGTCAGCCCCCTCCTTCTCGCAGTTGCATTAAAAGCGGAATTTTCGCCTTCTTGGGGTATTGTTAAGTTGCTCGGAAATTTCAAGCCTTTGGCTGCGAGAACCTTTTCGATGCGTCCAGGTATGTGCCTTATCGTATTCTCCTGGTTCTTCAGCTCATTCTGCACGGCGCGTGCGGCGGCTTTGGCAGCCCTGACGGCACCGCGCAAGCCCTCCATCACTTCCTTATCAACGCGCTGGAAGTCATCGAGGGAGTTCGGATGTTCGGCGTAGAACTGTTCCAGCTCCTGCCGCACCTTCTTGAACTGCTCGCTTGCCATTTTGCTGACAGCCGACACGATGTCCTTGTACAGTCCCCCCGATGCGGATTTGGCGAAAATGTTCCACCCCTTGGTGCTGTCGGTGGCAGAGCGGTTCATCATTGCCTTGACCCACTCTGCGACTGCCTTGTCGGGGTTGGCGGAGTTGATGTCGGTGAGCGTCGCGTCCACGGCAGCGCGGGAGATGAAGTCGCTGTCCAGCTCGAGGTCGTAGCTGTCGTTCATGCCGATTTCGTAAGCGAAAGTGCGCAGTATGGTCTGGAAGAAAGCGTCGATGGTCGATACCTGGAAGTCGCTGTAATTGTTGAGCAGAATGAACAGCGCGTCCTTGGCTGCGGCGCGTATCTCGTCGGCAGACTGGCCTGTGAGTTCCTTGAAATCAGACATGTATGTCGTTTTCGCCGGGTCGAGCGCGGGGTTGGCAAGGTCGGCGAGGCGTGTGACGATGCGGTCTTTCATCTCCGCAGTGGCCTTGTTGGTGAATGTTATGGCGAGGATGTGCCGCAGCGCATCCTCGAGCTCCTTGCCCCGGCGCAGCCGAGGAGGGTTGCCCGTGACGAGCATATATTCGAGGAATTTGCGGGCGAGGGTGTATGTCTTGCCGGAACCGGCGGAAGCCTTTTGCAAGTCGAGCATGTTGGTGAAGTTTTTTGAGGGTTGTTGATGCGTATTGATTTGGAAGGCAGCAGCGTATCAGTTGCACCGCTTGGTGCGGTATCCGAGTTTCTCGAGTTCGGCGGCGGCCTTGTCGCGCACGTCGCCCTGCAACAGTATCTCGCCGTCGCGCTGGCTGCCGCCGCACCCGAGTGACTGCTTCAGGGAGCGTGCTATCTCTTTCAGCTCATCGTCGTCGCAGCGGAAGCCCTCGATGACCGTAGCCTCCTTGCCGCGCCGCTTGCGGCGGTCGATGTATATGCTGACAGTCTCCTTCTTCTCGCTGCGTGAAGCGGGTGCTTGGGGTTCAGGCGTGTCCTCGCCCTGCGGTATAGAGCCGGAAGCACCGAGTGCCGCCAGCGCGTCTTTCCAGTCTGTAGCCATAGCTGTGTCGTGGTTAGAGTGTTAAGAACACAAAGTTACTTCTTTTTCCTCACCCCTGCAACCCCAATTCGCCTGACCTGTCTAAATTCGTTATGCGGATAACCCCTCTTGCAACGTTGCGGCTGACCGTGCCTCCGCGTTGCTGATTTCCGCGTCAACATTGCGAAAAAGAGGCGCGTCCCTTGTCGGCTGATTAATTTTGCAGTGTAAAAACAAGCTATTCACGATAACACACCAATACAAACCAAGACAGAAAAATATTGCAGCCTCAGCATGGATGTTGCGGCTGTTATAAAGGGGAGTGTGCCGGTCATGGCACATTCCCCCTGTGCAAATGCGAGCCGTGATAGATTTCTGTCTTGGGCAGCCGAAGCCGAATGAAGCCGAGGTCAGTGCTGCCGCCGAATGGAGTCTATGCTGCCGAAAGAGTGACGGGAAATGATCTTGCCGTCAGGATGCGCTGCCGTCAGCCGAGAAGCCAGTGTCAGTGACCTGCAAGCAGCAGCGTGCGCAGCTGCAATGCCACCATGGCTGCCCCTATTGCGTAGACGAACCATGTGGACTGCACGAACTTGAGGCGGATCATAGTCCGCAGCATCTTCATTTTCATCGTTGAGCGTTTCATAATCTTGTGTGTTGGCGTTGTTGTTCTGTTTTTACGGTGCAAAGTTACGGCGCGAGGTCTGCAACGGCATTGCAGCGGATAGTTAATGTACAATAAAAGGGGCTGTGCCTTGGGTTTGGCACAGCCCCTTGGTTATGGATGCAGGTGAGCTGTTATTTCGCTATTTTGAGTGCGATGCGCTTGCCGTCCACATTGCAGCTGACGATGTAGATGCCGGGTGCAAGCTGCGACAGGTCGATGCTGTCGGCAGCGGCGCAGCGGCGCAATACTTGTCCTGCGACGGTTGCGAGCGTGATGTCTGTCGCGCCATTGGGGAAGAGGACAGTGTCTCCGACACGGCGTATGCCGTCGGCTGCGATTGCCTCGTCAATGCCAGTCTCCGGGTCGATGACGAAACGGAAGCCGCTGAAGCGTCCCTTGCCGTTCTGGGTGGCGTGGAATGTTACCTGGACAAAGCCGGCGTTGAACTCTATGCGTGCATTTTCGTCGGACGGTTCGTCGCTCTGCGTAGACGTTTCGGGTTCTACGGCAAGCAGCTTGAACTCGGCGGTTTCAGCCTGGCTCTCGGGAGCGGAGCAGGTGATGGTGCCTATTTTCTTGTTCATGCCGCTGCCCTCGAGGTATACGTCGATGTCGTAGGGTGCATTGCCGGCATCTGTGGCGGGTAGTACCGAGATGAGGTATTTCTCGCCAGCAACGGTGTTGACAGGCGGTGTGGTGAGGCGGGCGTTGGTTTCGCTGTTGTCTTTGGTGTTAGCGATGCTTGCCGTGTCGCCGTCAAGTTTCCAAGAGGGACCGCCTGTGCCTGATGAATTGAGGTTCATCCAGCCGTAGAAGTCAGTCGGCTCGTAGGGCACTTCGAGGTATCCGAACCATGTGCCGCCGGTTGAGGCATGTCCGGACTCGTTGAGAGTCTGGTCGTTGTTGTATAGCTTGACCTTGTATGCGTATACGCCGGCCTCGGGTATGGCGTCGTCAGTGTATGCACAGAAGCCGCCGGGGGCGAGGTTTTCGGTGTAGGTGCTTATCAGCTCGTTGTTGCGGTATATCTCCGCTTTCGTGATGTTGGGCTGCATGCCCTCGATGCTGCTCGTCGTGGGGTTCTGCCATGTCAGTCCGGCGATGAGCTGGTGGTTGGGGTATGCTCTCACCGTGAACATTTCGGCTGCTTCGGGGATGTAGGGGATGTCTGCCATTTCGACCTTGCTGATGATGATATCGGCATAGTACTCGTCATCGTAGATGTACCGTCCTTTGGCCTGGATAGCAAACGAGAACTTGCCTGTTTCGGTTGCGACGATGTAGAAGTCATGCTGCATCGGCGTGCCGTCGCCGTGCATGAGCAGCGACTGCGGGTTGGGGATGTCTGTTTGCTGATCGCCGGCGGGCACGATGCCTACATTGAGCGAGAAGTCGGGGCGGCCTCTGCTCTCAGAGATGGAGAACTTGTAGCAGTGTCCTGCGACGAGGTCAAACGGCGCGGAGAGGAGCGTGTAGTCCAGGTCAGTGAAGATGTGGGAGCGTGTGTGAAGGATTGCTCCGCCGTTGTCAGAGAGCTTCCATTCCGCGTCGGGGTCATTACTGTTGTTGTGCGTAGACCAGAGCGAGAAGTAGCGGCTGTCGGAGAAGTCGCAGCTGTAGGGGAGGGTCTGTGTCTTGTCGCCCACCCATGCGGTCCATAAGGATGCGGGTGTGTCGCAAGCGTCGCTGTTGATGTATGTGGTTACTTTGACCTCATGGATGCCGATGCCTACGCCTTCGAGCGGGCAGGTGACGGTATTGCCGGGAGTCATGTCAGCTTCCGCAGTGAGGGTGCTGACGAGTGTGCCGTCGAGTGTCACCTCAATCTTGGAGAGGTTGCCAGACAGAGCTTTGCCGGTATTGTCGAGCGTCGGGTTGGTCCAAGTCAGCGAGACGCTGCTGTCGCCGGTGACAGTGGCTGCGAGGTCGGAGACGGCAGTCGGCTTGACGACGGAGCGTTGTACAGACAGTGCGCAGATGCGCAGGGGAGAGGAGCCGGCAGAAGGACCTGTGCCGCGTATCGCGATGTTGTAAGTACCCGGTTCGGTGACTTCAAAATACACGGTCTTTTCGGTCGGTGTTTTCTGTATGTTGTTGAACGAGTCGAGCTTGCGAGTGTATCCGTCGGCAACATATCCGCTGCCGAGGTATACCTCTGTCTCTGTGCTGCACCAGCCGTCGAAGTGCATCAGTGTGGTGTTGAGCACGTACACGCCTGGCTGGTCAAACGCCAAGGGCGGGAATATGAGCCAGTTGTCGTATATGTTGGCAGCTGTGAGGCGGATGTCAGTGCCGGTCTCGCTGTCGGTGTACAGTTCCCAGTCGCCGGTGAATGTCGCGCCCTGGCCGCGGAACGGTGCGTAGTAGTTGTTGAACTGCTCTTCGGTCATCGAGGCTATGCCTGCGTCAAACGGCACCGTCTGTGTCTCGATGAGGCCGATGTAGGGAACGCGGACGACGCTGCGTGCGCTGCGTATGCCGTTCAATTCCACCTCGACGGCGTATGTGTGCTTGCCTTCGGTCAGCCCGCTGGCGGCGTTGTCAGTCCATGAGGCGGCATCGCCGGGCAGTGTCTGCGCCAGCACATCGTCGCGGTATACGTA
The DNA here is from genome assembly GCA_900550645.1 of uncultured Porphyromonadaceae bacterium. Taxonomy (GTDB): domain Bacteria; phylum Bacteroidota; class Bacteroidia; order Bacteroidales; family Muribaculaceae; genus Lepagella. The sequence continues at coordinate 47,398 of URTA01000007.1, read as the reverse complement.
TACGTTGCTTATCGTAGATCCTGCGGGGAGGTCAGCTCCGTCAGCATCCTTGGTGGGCAGCGTCCATGAGAGGTTGGCCTCGATAGCGCGACCGGCAGCCGGCTTGACGGTGAGGTCGGAGACCTTGGCGGGGGTGAGGATGTCTACAGACACCTCAAGACCCGTTATGAATGTGGTGTGGTAGGTAGCTTTCGAGTGCGCGTGGAAACCGAAATAGTAGTTGCCGGTTTCTGTCGGTTTGAATGATATGGCCTCTTTTGCCCACGTGTCACGGATTGACTGGTTGATATCAATCATGACTTTGCCAGCTTTCATTCCGGCGACGGTCGGTGTCTGCGCGGCATATAGGGTTAAGTCTTCGGGTCTGTCGTTCTGGCCTTCGATGTGCCAGAAGCGCACCTTGTATTCGCGTCCGGCTGTCAGTCTTACAGCCGGGGAAATTATCCAGTCGTCACCGGGACTGTAAGCCCAGAACTCAGCTCCTTGGACGTAGCCGGTGTCGGAATAGCGCCACGCGGTGGTGCATAAATCCCATGAATATTGGTCATTGTTGGCGTTGATGATAGTCCACCCCGGGTCGCTGAAGTCAGACTTGTAGAAATCGGCAGTGGCAGTGGGGTTGTGGGTGTACTGGTACTCGACGCGCGTGCTGCGGTTGCCGTCCACTTCCACTTCAACCCCGTATTTATGGTCTGCGGGTGTGAAACCGGTTGCTGCTGTGTCAGCCCATGATGTAGCCGGGCCGGTGAGCGTCTTCACCAAAGCGTCATCGCGGTATATGTACACCTTGCTGACCGACAGCCCGTCGATGAACGCCGTGCTGTCGGTGTCCTTGGTGGGCAGCAGCCATTGCAGCCCGACTTCGTTCTGGTCGAAGCCCGCGCTCGGGACAATGCTGAACCAGGACACGGGGGCGGGTGTCACATTGAACTCTTTCACCTGGAAGCCTGTCAATGTGATTGAGGAGCTTCGCGAACTGGAGGCTGCGTGGAAACCGAAGTAGTAGTCGCCGCTCTGTGTCGGGGTGAACGAAACAGCGCTGGCCTCCCAAGAGTTCCTCTTTGCAAATTCCTTGAGAGAGGTGCCGGCGTTCATGCCAGCCACGGTGTTGGTGCGTCCGATATGGAGGGAAAATGTCTCCCGCCACTCGCCGTTGGTGTCCCAGAACACAATTTTGTACTTTTTGCCGGCAGTGAGGGTGACGGCCGGCGAGATGATCCAGTCGTCGCTGCTGTAATTGGAGTTGGTGAGGATTTTGGCTCCGTTCTCGCAGCCGGTGTCCCGTTTGCCGTAATAGTCAAGTTGCACGTTGCCCCATTTTATGCCGTCGTTGTTGGCATCGACAACAGTCCAGCCGTCCGTGAATTCGGAGGTGTAGGGGACTTGCGAGCCTGCTGCCGCTACAAGCGACAGCAGCCCTGCGCTGACAAGCAATGAAATCCGTTTCATAACTTTGTTGTTGATTTTCGGGTTAATGATAGCGCAAAAGTAGGCGAAAAGGGGAGGAGATTTGTTGTATTTGGTGTTGTATTTTTCGATGAACGCAAAAATACAACAGATTTAGAGGAAATACAACAAGCAATTGCTGCAGATCCGCGCCGCAGGGCATTGGTGATGCATGCAGCGGACAGCGGTGTGCCGTAGTGGGCATGGCATGAAAAAAGCTGCGCCGAAGTTGCCGGCGCAGCGATAGATGCAGTATGTCGTATGGAGGTCTGTGTCAGAAGAGGAACTGCAGACGCACCTGGAATATGTTCAGGTCAGTATTGAATGTCGCGTTGTTGAACGTGTGCATATACGTATAGTTCAGACGTGCGAGCATATACTTGTTGATGTAGTAGTTGAGCGTAGCTGAGAGGGAGTTGGCGTTGCCGCCGTAAATGCCGGAGAATACCTTGCCGTCCTCGATGTACTGCGCTTTCTTGTCGTTGAGGGTGGTGTAGCTGTAGCCGAGCACCAGCTCACATTCCCCCTTGGAGGGAGTGGCGAGGCAAGCGTCGCTGACGGAATACCTGTATGCTCCGCCAGTTAGCAGGCCGCGCAGCATGGCGTATGCGCCCATGCCTGTAAAGTTATGCAGGTTGTTGCGGAAGTTGACGCGGTTGAAGTAGTACTGTGCTTCGAGGGCTACCGGGCCGGTGGAGAGAAGCAGCTCGGGCGAGAACTTCCAGAGGTTCATGGCATTGTCCATTGTCGCATCAAGGGCTTTCACCTTGTCAACCTGTGTGGGGAAGTTGGCTGCAAGGGTGAACACGTTGTGCCCCTTGTTGTCGCCGGAAGTGTTGGGTGAGGCGAAGCCTCCGGAGATGCCGAACTGTACCACGTTGCCGCCGGTATGCACAGGGTGAGCGACAAGGCGTGTCAGCACGCCGTAGCCCTGCTGTCCGAGCTGGTTGGGGGTGAGTATCACCGACTGCGGCTCGACATGGGCGGAAACGGAAGCGAGGTACTTGTCTGCGCTGTGCACATACATTGCGCCGAGCAGACGCGCTGTCGTGAACGCGGATTCTGCCGTCGGCTGGTCGTAAGATATTTTCATTGAGGCGTTTGTCGTGCTCTGCAATCCATAGTGGTGGATGAACGAGCCGGCACGCAGGAAGTTGCCCTCATCGAAATTGTACTGCACATAGATGTCCTTCAGGCCGACCTTGCCGTAAGCGTAGCCTATGTCGATTTTCGCGTCCCACTTGCCGTATCTGGCTTTTGCGCCGAGGCGTACTTCGGAGATGGCGAGGCCGTCCTTGAACGCCTCCTTGTCTGGCGAGGCGTAGAGAGCTCCGTCGAGCAGCAGCCTCCCCGAAGGGTTGATCTGCAGTTTCGGCTCGGCTGTGTCCTGTGCGGACACAGCGGGCGCAGATGCCGTGATGAGCGCGGCGAGTAATAATAAGGTGTGTTTCATGGTAAAAGAAAAATGAAGAGGGCATCATGACTGCGGCGGAACGAAGCCCGAGGCACATCGCAATGCCCTGTAACGGTGTTTATGTCAGGTATATATGAATGTCAAAGCATGGACGAGACTTTCGTGACATCCTCGATGCGGTTGACCAGGTCGCCGGCCGCATTGAAGATGAAGCCCGTCGGAACGGAGGTAACGTTGTAGTCGATGAGGAAGCGAGAGTCCATGCCGTCAACGGCGTATACGTTGGTCCACGGCAGGTTGATTGCAGCGTCACGCCAGCCGTAGCGGTCGGCATCAAGGCCCACCATATATATGTCGGCACGGCCGGCATCATATATCTTCTTCAGCTCGGCATTGTACTGCGGCGCACCCTTGGCTGTCAGCGCAGTGAACACGAGTATCACCGGTTTCCCCTTGCCGAGCATGGGCGTGAGCTGGCGTTTGGAGCCTTTGGTGTCGGGCAGGTCAATCTCGAAAGCCTTGACCTCCGTTGCATGAACCACACGCTCATGCCCCTTGGCTGCAGAGGCGCGGCTCATGGCTCGCAGGGAAATGTTCTTCAGCATCTCTGTGCGCGGGTCGCCGGGCTTGTATTGTTCGAAAGCTGTAGCCACAGCTGCGAAATACTTCGCGTCTACTGGGTTTGAGCCGTCGTACAGTGGGCGGCCGTCAATGGTCTTTGTCAATATATAGTAGCTGACGATGCTGCCGCGAGATGATGCGATGAATTCCTTGTATACAGTGCGCTTGAACGCATCGCGGGCGGCGTTGTCGGCATCAGCCGGCAGTGTGCTGAGCAGGCTGTCAAACCGAGCCATGGCCACGGCGTTGTCAGAGCCGGTAAGGCGGTAGCCGCGCCCAAAGCTGCGTGCGGCGGTATGCACAGTCACCGTCTCTATGGAGTCGATGGGAAAATAAACGAACTCGTCGCCGCTGCGCAGACGGTATATTTCCGATGAGGCGGGCGCGGCGATGCTTATAGAGAAGTGTCCTGAACTGTCAGTACGTGTGCTGTCCATGACTATCCATGTGCCTGAACTGCCGGCTTTTTCGACTACTATCGGGGCGTTGTCCGCGCCCTCAACGTCGCCTTTCACCTTGAACTCGCTGCCGCCGCAAGCGCACAGCAATAGGCATGACAACGTCGCTGCCGCCGCCAAGAATGAGTTTATCCTGTACTTAATCATTTTCATATCGGGGTTTTTCAGGGTGCAAAATTAGCAATAAATCCTCGTAACGGCAACAACGCACTTGAAAACAGGCAAAATCACACTGTGGAAGTCGTAACACAAATTTTTCGGACATGATTTACTATTATTTTTGCACAATGCCGATTTTTTCGCTATATTTGCGGTCGGAATAAAAATTGGAATGTAAATCTGCATTAAACCAGAGATTATGAAGAGGCTATGCTTGGCCGTCGCGGCAACAATGGCGATGGCATTGACGACGGCATTGGATGCCAATGCCCAAAAGGTGTATTCTGTCAACTATGAGTATCAGGCAGATGTGAAAGTGTATGTGGTGAAGAACGAATACCAGGCAGACTTGGTGGTCTACAAGGCCAAATACGAATACCAGGCCGATGCTCGTGAGAACAAGGGCATCTGGTATTTCACCAAGTATTCGTACCAGGCTGACAAGAAGGTGTATTTCACGGATTACGAGTACCGCGCTGACCTGAAGGTATACTTCACTGACCAGCAATACCGCGCCGGTTGGAAGAACGCCCAGAAGCGGCATCTGATGTATTGACGTTCCCTCTGATTTTATTTACGGCGTAGGCGGCGGCGCAGACCTGTGGCTGCGACTGCAGCTGCGACTGCTGTAAATATAGCCATGGCCGCGTATGACCACAGCTGCGAGGGTATCAGCGATGCTGCAAGTGCTGCGCCGGCGGATGCCATTGCTGCGGCCATGCAGCGCACTGCTCCCGTGTCGAAGCGGAAGCTGTACAGGCGGCGGTTGACCGCAAGGTAGATGAAGAGGCACAGCAGCGAGTCGAGTATCATGGCATACCCAATGCCCTCGACTCCAAACAGCAGGAAGCCGGCAGCGTTCATGAACAGTGTCAGCAAGTTGCAGCCCACGCCTTCGAGCCAAAAATATACGCGGCGGTTGTTCTGCGCCATGGTGACATAGCCGAGCGGATACATGGCGGCGCGGAACACCAGCGCAAACGCCATGAGCCGTATGAGCGGTATTGCCGGGAGAAATGATTCGTCAAGGAGTATATGCACTGCCAGCGGCGCGAACAATATGAGCAGTGCAGCCAGCGGCGCGACAAGCAGACAGACTATTTCGGTCTGGCGGTTGACGATGCCTGCAAACGGGTCGCCGTTGCCGATAGCCGAGGACAGGCGCGGCAGGTAGTCCATCGCCATTGCGGAGAATATGACGGCGGCATACTGGTTGGTCAGCGAGTTGGCGGCTTGCCATATACCGACATCGGCGAGGCCTCCCGTGTATCTGACGAATGTGTTGAGAGCAAGCGTGCAGACGCTGCCGATCAGGTCTCCGCTCATGAACAGCAGCCCGGTGAGTATGAGGCTGCGCACCAGGTGCTTGTGAGCCGCCCAGCAGAAGCGCAGTCCTGATGTATCGACATAGCGGCGTGTCTCGTAAGAGTAGAAGGCGAGCATGGTGGCGGCGTATACTATCATGGCAGGTACGATGCCCGACGCGCCCCACAGCCAGTACAGCGGCACGCCCACCAGCAGCCCGGCAAGCCCGCCGACGATGTTGGCGCGTGACAGCGGCTTGACATGGTGCAGCCCCTGAAGAACGGACATCTTGCCTTGCCACAGGATTGTGCATAGCACCACGGCGGCAAGCAGCATCATTCCCCAGGTGTTGGCGGTGTCGCCGAATGCGACTGTGCTTAGCACTGACGACAGGGCAAGGCATACCAATGCGCCGGCGATTGCGGAGAGGAGGATTATGCGGCGAGCCGCAACGATGACCGCACGCGCCTTGTCGCTGTCGTCGCGAGCCGCTGCCACATCGCGCACCACTGCGAGGTTCATTCCCAGCGAGGCGAACCGCTGCAGCGTGTCGGCGGTGGCGGTGAACAGCGAGGCCATGCCCATGCCGGCAGGGCCGAGGAACATGGCGACAAACTTCCCCCGGACGAGCGATATGAGTATCTGGAACATCTGCATACCGCCGAATATGGAGTTTCCCTTGAGGATGCTCTTATATGTGTTTTCTCCCTTTTGTCTTGTCATAAAGCGAGAGGAATAATCGTGCCGGGCGCAGCCCCATGCGCATGAGGCTGTAATATCGCGGGCTGACGTGTCGCTTCACCTTGCGGAAGTCGAGTCGGCGGTACGTCTCGCGTATGAGCCGCTCCACAGAGGCGTATTCTTCGGGATCGGGTTCAGGGGTGTCGCGGTGTGAGCGTATCACGTCAATGAGGTGGTGGAACTCGGCAACTTTCGCCGCTACTGCGCAGTCGCTGTCCGCGCCGTACTTGCCGGCGCAATAGTCGTATATGAGCCTGTCGTTCAGCAGGTATCCATGTCGGGCGGCACGCGGTGCGCGTGTTATCGAGCTGTCGTTGACACGGTAGAAGTAAGCGGCATCTGTCCATGCCACATACCGTGAGCGGTCGAGCAGCAGCCGCGACATATATTCGTCTAAAAACTGGAAAGCCGGTGCATCAGGCAGCAAACCTGCGACTTCGAGATATAAGCTGCGTCGGCACAGCACGCCGGCAAACCCGATTTTCCATTCGCCTATGGTCAGCGTCATTGCGTCAGACCCGGGCATGAGGGTGTCGAGGCGGAAGTCCTCTGCCGGCACTGCGCGGTACAGCTGCTCGCCAGCCGCCATGCGGTACATCACGGGCAGCACCATGTCTGCCCCACATTCGCGCTGCCGCTGTACCAGCTTGTCGAGGTATGCCGGCTCTATGGTATCGTCGGCATCGATGGCGACGACCCATTGCCCGACGGCACTGTCGGCCGCGAGGAGGCGAGGCTCAAGGCACCGGCCGCTGTTGTGGGGCGTGTCTACGCGGCGTATGCGGCTGTCGAGAGCCGCATAGCGGCCTATTATTTCAGGTGTGCTGTCTGTGCTGCAATCGTTGGCTATGACCATTTCCCAGTCTGTGAGAGTTTGGCTGCGCACCGCCTCTATTGCCTCTGCGAGGTAGTTGGCGGCGTTGTATGCCGGCATAATCACCGAGATGTGGGGAGTGCGGCTGTTCATAGGTCGAGAGTGAAACGTGGATATACTACGCCGGTTGCGCCGAGCGAGAACTTCTGCCGTATCAGCCCGGCGTTCAGCACCGTGCCGCCCTCCTCGTTTGATGTGCCGAAGTCGAAATACCGGTGCGTTGCTGCAAACGTATCGATGAGGTGGCGGAACAACAGGGTCAGCGCATTTGCAGCACGCCCTTCCGGAGTGGAGGCTATGTACTGCGTGTGGGCTACGGTGTCGGTGAGGTACATGCACACCCCGGCGTGCAGCTGTCCGCCGAGGGAGATTGTGAACACGCGGATGTTGTCGGGGAAGCGGTCGCGAAGCATTTGCAGCTCGCTGCAAGAGTGTACTGGCGACGCGCCGTGACGCTGCGCGAGGCAGCCGGAGAGCATCGCGTGGAATGGGGCTACATCTGCTGTTTCGGCAATCTCGTAGGGGAGTGCCGAGGCTTTGCGCAGATGCCGCCGCTGCAGGGTGTTGAACTGCCCGGGGTCGGCATAGTCGACGACCGACGACAGGCTGCACGCCGACATCGACGCTCCCATGCGCCAGAAGGCATAGATGTCCTCCTGCGAGGGGCGGCGGTGGTAGATGTGCGGCAGCGGACGGTAGTCGATGCGGCGTACATGGTTGGCACGGCAATAGTCAACCCATTGTGATATGAGCGACAGCACGTCGTCGCCGTCAAGGTGAGCGTCGGGCAAAATCCAGCCTCCGTATGTCAGTCCGCCGTGTGAGCGCAGGGTGCCGTCGGCGGTTATGTCAGCCGGCAGCATCACCATCAGCTTGCCGCGCTTGTATGCGAGCAGCGAGGCATCGCGGAAACGGTCGGCGTGGTACTCCATATAGTCGCGGCGGAACAGGAACGTGCTGTTGCGTGCGGAGGCGACGCGCTCGTCCCATGCGCTGCGCATCCCAGGCGTGTACGGCTCGAAAGCCCAGTTGTCTGATGTCACCTTATCCATTGCGAGGGGTTTAGTTTGTCATAATTGTGCCATACCTCGAAGTGTATCATGGTGCGGTTGCCGCCGTCGGGGTCGTTGGCGAGCCGTCCGATATTCTGTCCCGGCTTCACGCTGTCGCCCTTGCTCACAGCGGTGGAGGCGAGGTTGCCGTAAATGGTATAGTACCCGTCGCCGTGGCTGACTATGACTATCGTGTTGTAGCCCGGCAGGCTGCGTATCTCCAGTACTGTGCCGGCATATACAGCTACTGCTGATGCTCCGGCTGACACCTCGGCGTTGATACCCGGGTTGTCATACGATACGTGCGGCAGGTCGGGCAGGGGGTGTCTGCCGAAGGGCGAGGTGATGCGGAACGAGCCGTTGGCGGGGCGCGGCAGCTTCCCCTTCATGGCGGCAAACCCGGACGCGGAGGTTGTGGCAGCAGCGGCTGTGCTGCTTTGCTGGTTTGGATTCTTGCGCGGCTTTCTGCCTCGTGCGCGTGCATAGTCTTTGCTGTCAGGCTTTTTGCCGCTGCTTTCGCCTGCCACTGGCGTTTCCTTCTTGGGCTTGTCGGCTTTCGGCTGTTTGGACTGTTGCTTCTGCTTCTCTTTCTCTTGCCGTTGTTTTTCCTTCTCTCGCTTCTCGCGTTCAGCCTTGGCTTTTCTATCGGCTTCGGCCTTGGCTTTGCGTTCAGCCTCTATTTTCGCCTTCCGCTCCGCTTCGGCTTTCGCTTTGGCCTGTTCCTGCGCGATGAGAGCGGTAATCTGTTGTTTGAGGGCATCTGCTTCGCGCTGTTTCTGTGCGAGATGCGCTTTCAGTTCATCGCCATGACGTTTCAGTTCATCGACCACTTGTTTCTGCTCGCCGTGTCGCAGCTGCATGGTCTCACGCGCATTTCTGCCGGCTATGAGAGCCTTGTCCTTCTGCTGCCTTGCGTTTCGCAGCTCGTCTTGCTGCGAGTGCAGCGTAGCCAGTTGCTCGGCGATGCGGTCGCTCTGCTTCTGCCTCCACTTGCTGAACTCGCGCAGGTAACGCAGTCGGCGCACAGCCTGGTTGAACGACTTGGCGGAGAATATGAACGCCAGCGTGGAGTGGCGGCTGCGGGCGCGGTGCATCTTGCGGACAGCCTTGGCATACTCGGCACGCAATTTTTCGAGCTTTGCTTGGCTGTGTTCGATTTGGCTGGAAAGGGTGTTGATGCGCTGGCCGAGAGAGCGGACTTGCGCCTCGGTCTCATCGATTGTTTTCTGGCAGTCGGCTATGTCGCCCTCGATGCGTTGCAGGTCGGAAAGCCCCTGGCGCACCTTCTTTTCATTGTCCGAAATGCGCGACTTGGTGCGCTGTATCTCCTGCTGTGTTTCGCGGCTCTGCCGCTGCGCCTGTGACGAAGTGGCTGGTTTTTGCGCTATGACACAGACGGCAGCCGTGAGCAATACGCCTACGGCGGCACACCTGTAAATATCATGCGCGTTTATCCTCATGCCGTTGTCACATCATCTGTTTGAAAAACTCGCGCAGGCTCACTTTGCGGTATTTCCCCGAAATTTCGGCTGCCTTGACCGGTTTGCCGCCGAAGTCGGTAGAATTGACAGAGAATCCGAATTTGCGGTCCTTGGAGTTGTATCTTATGGTCAGGTCGATTTCGGTGCTCTTCTTTTCGTAGGTGTACTCGGCAGTCGCCTGGTTCTGCTTGTCGAGCGTGGTGACGTATATGGTCGAGGTGCGTCCGTCGGCGTAGGTATTGAATGCGCAAGTCACGTCATACTCTATCGGCTGTGTAATGGGGACGAGGAACCACCCCTCCGTGTCGTCACAGGTGTAGTAGTCGGCGTACATATAGTTGTCCTGGGAGAGCGTGCCGTAGCCAGGCAGGAATATGCGGGCGAGGAAGATGTCTTGCAGGTCGGAAATTGTAACCGGCAGTTCCGCAACGAGTGCCGAAATGTTTTCGCGGCAGTAGGTCTTGTTCATCTTGTTTACGATGGTGACTTGCTCGCTGTCAGCCTCGAGTGTGCCGACCTCGCCGAGCAGCGGCACGCGCAGCGAGATGACGAGCTTCTTGCCGCGCTCCATGTATATTTTTGCAGACGGGGAAATAGGCAGCCCGTCGATGTGCAGTTTGCCCGAGAGGGTGACGGTCTTCCAGTCGTCGTAATACGCTGTTATCTTGTCGGCTGCTTTGCGTTCCGCCTTCTCGTCGAGGCGCACGGGCAGGAAGTCATCATTGTCCTGCGCCGCCAAGCGGGGTGCTGCGGACGCTATGAAAAGCAGCGCGAGGAATATGTTCAGAAGCCTTTTCATGTCGAGAGGAGTATGTTATTCGTAGAAGAACGTCTTGTGCTCTATTTTCTTTTTGAGCAGCTTTATGTCCTTCTCCTTCAGTTCGTTGTCGTTGGTTTCGAGAGCTTTCTTCCAATAGGAGACGGCATCGTCAGGCTTGCCGTTCATGAAGAGGATGTCGCCGTAGTGGGCATACAGGTCTGCGCTATGCTCTCCGTCAGCATCAGCCTTCTCGACAGCTGCCGACTGGTATTGCAGCGCGGTGGTGTAGTCGTGTTGCAGGAACAGAATCCATGCGTATGTGTCCATGTATGTGGCGTTGTCCGTGACGAGTTCGTTGCTGCGCTTGCTCATCTCCGCAGCGCGTTGCAGGTCTTCCTCTTTCCCCTCGAGGGCGAGGAAATAGGCGTAGTTGTTCAGAGCCAGCGCATTGTCGGGGAAGATTGCCAACGCATTGTCGTATGCGAGGAAGGCATCGGCGAGGCGTTCTGCCAGGAAGTAGATGTCGCCGATGCTTGTGTAGTAGCCGCTCAGCTTGTATAGGTCGAAGTACTCGAGGCTGCGCAGCTTTGACTTGTCTATCGAGTCTGTGCAGCTGATGTCGGGCACCATGGAGTGTATCAGCGATTCGTACACGCCGACGGCGGTGTCATAGTCGCCTATGGTCTGTGCGGCTACGGCGTACAGGAATTTCAGGTCAGTCACATCTGCGAGGTGTTCCTGCGCCTCATCGTAAGTGTCGATTGCCGCATAGCACCGGTTGGCGAATATCTGGTATGACATGAGCTGCTGCCAATAGTCGGCGTTGTCCGGGTCTTGGTCTATGGCATAGCGTATTTCCTCGATTGCGGCAAGGGGATTCCCCTTTGCGGCGTTGTACCGGGCTGCTAGGTCGAGGACTTCCGGCTCGTGGGGGTACTGGTCGTTGAGAACGCGGAACAGGTAGTTGCCGCGCACCGTGTCTTGCTTTTCCGAGATTAGGTCTTGCAGGTAGTCCGTGAGGATGGAGATTTTATCCTCCATTTCGAGGTCTTCGGTCAGCAATGCCCCGTATATCATCTTGTCATAGTTGACCGAGTCGTTACGCTCCTTGTAGATGTTGGCGAGAGCCAGTTTTGGCAGCGCGGATGCGGTGTCTTCGCGCTCTACATGTTGCAGCCATGCGACAGCTGAATCCGGCTGCTGGACGAAGGCGTAAAGCTGCCCCTTGAGGACCTGGTATTTTACGTCTGTGGGGTATTTGCTCAGCAGCCTGTCCATGTCAGCCATGGCTCCGGCGGTGTCGCCCTGCTCGATGCGCATGCTGATGCGGGTGGCCGCAATGTCGTCGTTCATCTTGCCGTGCGCCTCAAAAGAGTCGAGGGCGGCGATGGACTTGTCAATCTCGCCCATGCCGTTGTATATCCGTGCGAGGGCGATGAGTATTTCGGGGCGGTCGGGCTGGCGGGTGTACAGCCGCTCGAGCACACGTGCCGATTCGGGCAGCGTATCGAGCAGTTGCGCCAGCAGCGCGTAGTATTCGGCCTCGTTGTTGTCGTCGGGGTATTTGTCGACGAATTTGCGTATCATGTCGAGCGAGCGCAGCAGCTCTGTATGCGATTGCAAGGTGTCGAGCTTGGTAGTCAGGCGGCTTGAGCCGTAAGCGTATGCCGCCTCGCTGTACGAGGTGTCGGTTTCGTATGCGTGGCGGTACATCTCGCCGGCAGCAGAGCCGTCCCCGGTTTGTTCGAGGCGTATGCCCTCCATGTAGAAGCGACGGGCTTTTTGCCGGCGGCTGTCGGCATCAACGGCAGAAGCGGCGACGCCGCATATCAGGCATCCCAGCAAGAGGGTGAGCAGTATTCTCAGATTTTTCAATGTAAATGCTTGTTTGCAGTGTAATTGTATCAGAGCTTGGCGTTTATGATACGCCGGTGTGTCCGAAACCTCCGTCGGCACGGTCGGTGTCGTCGAGCGTGTCAGTCTCGGTCCAGTCTACGCGCACGTATTCCTTGACTACCATTTGGCAGATGCGTTCGCCGTCGGCTACGGTGAAGTCTTCCTGTCCGGCATTTAGCAGGATTACCCGTATTTCGCCACGGTAGTCGCAGTCTATTGTGCCCGGGGAGTTGGCGACCATGATGCCGTGTTTGAGCGCGAGTCCGGAGCGCGGGCGTATTTGTGCCTCGTATCCCTCGGGCAGCTGCATGTACAGCCCTGTAGGTATCAAAGCCCTTTCGCCAGGGCGTATGGTTACAGATGTTTCTGGCAGGAACGCACGCAGATCCATCCCAGCCGCTCCATGAGTGGCGTACTGGGGCAGTGCATGGTGGCTGCGGTTTATGATTTTCACGTCTATGTGTAGCATAGTCAGTTTTGTATTATTGGTTTGTGCAAGCAGTGGGTCAATTCTCCTGTTTGCGGTATTCAGTCGGCGACATGCCGGTCTGGTGCTTGAAGTATTTGCCGAAGAACGACTGGTTGGAGAAGTTTAGTCGCGAGGCTATCTCCTGGATTGTTAGGTCGGTGGAGCGCAGCAGCACTTTTGCCTCTACGGTCACATAGTTTTCTATCCAGTCGCCGGCTGTGCGGCCGCTTATCTCCTTGACTACGGCAGACAGGTGCTTGGAGGTGACGCACAGCTGGTCCGAGTAGAAGCCTACCTGCCGCTGTTCGCGGAAATTCTCGCTGACAAGCAGTATGAATTTCGCCATTATCTCCTCCTTGCGCGTCTTGTACTGGCGAGTCACCTGCTGTCGGTGGCACTGTATGTCCATCATCTCGAACAGCGCGGCTTGCAGCAGGCTCATCATCTTCTTTTTGTGAAACGGTCCTTGGATGCCGTTTATTTCCTTGTGCAGGAACTTGTAGAACTCGCGCAGCGACTCTGCGTCCTCATGCGTCAGCTCTTCCACCGGCTCGGAGCGGTGGTGCATCAGCAGCGGCATCACGTCGGTGAGCTTCGGCAGTACATTCTCTGCCACCTCGCGTGAGCATGCCACTATGTCCATGGCTATGTCTTCGCCGTCAGCGTAGTAGACATAGTTGCGCGGATGTATCACCAGTACCGTGTCCGGCTTAATCTCGTATTCGCGCAGGTCGATGCCTATGCGCCCGTGGCCTGACGACACCAGCCCGATGATGAGGCCGTCAAAGCGGAATGGGAAGTTGACATCGTCATACGTCTCGTCTTGAAGCTGAGCAATGGCGATGTCTTGCTCCATTGATATGTGGTTTGCGCTCGCGGTCAGCTGCGACAATGATATTCTGTCCGGGTTGTTCATCGGATATGCTATGGTTTTTCTCCTGCAAAATTAGCAAAAAATGCCATTTTTGCAGCCCTCAGCGGCTGATTTTCCGCCAAAGCAGCCTCGGTACGAAGCCGATATGGCGGAGTATGGTTGTCGCTGTGCCGTAATGGTGCGCCATGATGCGGAAACGCTCGCGCAGCGACTTGAGGTGGTTGCGGTCCGTAAGCCCCTCTGTCAGGTAGTCTATTGTCACCCCGAGGCGGACGCAGCGGTCGGGCGTTGTCTGCTTCAGGCAGCGTATACACCAGTCATAGTCGGCGGAGAACCTGTATTGCAGGTCATACTGCGGCGCGAGTGCGCGTCGCACCATGAACGCCTGGTGACACACGAGCATGCCGCGCTTGAAGCTGTCGGCTGTCAGCACCGCCGGCGCGGAGTGGTGGCGCGGGCCGAGCATTGTGCCGAAATCGTCCACCAGCACCGTGTCGCCGTAGACTATGTCAACGCCCTCGCCCGCAGCTTCAGCGTATTGCCGCAGCGTGTCCGGGGCGTGAAACTTGTCGCCGGCGTTCAGGAATATGACGTATTCGCCGCGTGCCGCAGCAAGTCCCTTGTTCATAGCGTCATACAGCCCACGGTCAGGTTCGCTGATGATGCGCAAACCCTCTACGCCCTCGCGCCGTGCCACGGAGAGGGTGCTGTCGCGCGATGCGCCGTCTACTATGATATGCTCGAAGTCGGCATAATCCTGGCTGCGTACACTGGCTACTGTGCGGCCTACGGTGCTTGCCGCGTTGTACGTCACTGTGATTATTGATATTCTCGGAGTTTCCCGGGTGTTGTCTGTCTGTGCCATATCGGTTGCAAAGTTAGTCAAAAGCCGCCGAAACGGGGCTGTCCTTATTTGTACCTATTACAAATTAACGATTTTTCTTGCCGCAAAATTGTGTCATTCGATAATTCGGTCTACCTTTGCAGCAAATTTCACCGGGTAAAACCGGTGCTGGAAAAGACAAAACTCTAAATAACTCAATAACTAAAATCGAACAACTATGGCTTACGTAATTGGTGACAGCTGCATCGCATGCGGTACTTGCGCTCCCGTTTGCCCCGTAGAGGCTATCTCTGAGGGCGACATCTATCACATCGATCCGGACACTTGCATCAGCTGTGGCAGCTGCTCTGAAGTTTGCCCCAATGGCGCAATTACAGAGGGCTAATCGCAGATTGACCCTGTCAAGAAACTACGGGCCTGGACATCTCTGTCCGGGCCCGCAGCCGTTTATTGCCCAGCCGGGTTGTACCCATGCGTTCTGAATATGCAATATTTGCAGCATGGAGGCGTTATCTGTTTGATGAAACGCCTGTTTCGATACATAAAGCCCCTGACGGGGGCGGTTATGGCACTGCTGGCTGCGGTGTCTTTTGTCATGCCTGCTCACGCGCAGCGCAACGACAAGCTGTACAACCGCCCCTACGCCGACCTGAAGCGGTGGCACTTGGGCTTTTCCGTCGGCGGCTTCTTCCAGGACTTCGCTTTCACGCACAATGGCAACATAACTTCCGACGGGCAGCAGTGGAGCACACAGATTCCCGATCTCTCGCCGGGCTTCTGTGTCAACGTGCTTGCCGACCTGCGGCTGCACAAGTATTTCAACCTGCGGTTCAGCCCCGGCATGTATTTCGGCGGCGCGACTGCCAAGATGCGCGAGACCAACTCGGGCGAGATGCTGCGGCAGAACATCAAGACGGCATACGTCATAGTGCCGATTGACCTGAAAATCTCCGGCGACCGTCTCGGCAACACGCGCCCTTACGTGACGCTTGGCGCGATGGGGTCGTTTGACGTGAGCAAACGCCGAAGCGAGTACCTGCAGATGCAGACCGCCGGCGCATACCTCACCGTCGGTCTCGGCATAGACTTCTATATGCCGTTCTTCAAGCTCAACACCGAAATCAAGTTCTGTTTCGGCCTGACTGACATGCTCAAGCACAAGCGTCCAGACCTGGTGGACGACCCGGAGACGATGAAAATCACTGACGGCCTCGCCAAGGTCAAATCTAACATGTGCGTCATAACTTTCTATTTCGAATGACCTATCCCTCTGCCCACAATATAAATATAAAGAGCCTAACCCTGCGCGTTGTGCTGATATTTGCAGTATTGTGTGCCGCAACAACGGCGGCAGCTCAGACTGACGTGCAGATGACACAGTACTGGGCTGTGCCGACGCTCTACAACCCGGGCGCGACCGGCTCGTCGGACTACCTGCGCATACGCGGCGGCGCACGCTTGCAGTGGGTCGGCATCGACAACGCCCCGCGCTCGTTCCTCGCAGTGGCTGAATCCCCCTTGCAGATAGGCAAGAAGCGCATCGGCCTGGGCGTGAACATGGCTCAGGAGTCGTTGGGCCTCTTCTCCAACCTCGACATGAATATCCAGGCCAGCTACAAGCTCAAGGTGCTTAAAGGGGAATTGAGCATCGGTGTGCAGGGCGGCTTCTTCACTCAGAAATTCAAGGGTTCGGAAGTCGAGATACCCGACGGCGATGACTATCACGAAAGCACCGATGAGGCTATACCGACGCAAGACCTGTCAGGAAATGTGTTTGACCTCGGCGCGGGCATACAGTATACTCACAAATATTTTTATGTGGGCATAAGTGCGCTCCACCTGCTCTCGCCTACGGTGCGCATGAGCATCGAGGGAAGCGAATCGACAGAGAGCAAACAGTTTGAGACAGAGGTGCCGAGGATGTTCTATTTCACCGCCGGCAGCAATATTGAGATAAAAAACACGTTATTTGAATTGCAGCCGTCAGTGTTGGTCAAAACCGACCTGGCCATGTTCACCGCTGAGGCAACGGTGCAAGCGCGTTACAACAAGTTCCTGCGCTTCGGCATCGGATACCGCTGGAAAGACGCGGTGAGCGTGATGGTAGGCGCGGAATTCAAAAACTTCTTCCTCGGGTATTCATACGACTATCCGTTGTCGGCGATTTCCAAGGCGAGCAGCGGCAGCCACGAGCTCGTGGCGGGCTACCAGCTCAAGCTGGACTTCAGCGGCAAGAACAAGAACAAACACCGTAGCATACGGCTCATGTAGACACGATGAATATGAAGATGAAAATCAAGCATAGCATGAATATAACTAAATGGTTGCCGCTGGCAGCAATCGCTTGCGTGGCAACCCCGATGCTGGTTTCCTGTATGTCGTCACGCGGCTCCTCAGCCGGCGGTGAAGTCACCGGCGTGGGCGGCACTTCCTGGGCAGAGCCGACCCCTTACGGCATGGTGCTCGTGGACCGTGGCGCATACGACATGGGCCCCATCGCCGACGATTCCGTGTTCGGTGTCCGCAAGAACCCGCGCCCTGTCTCTGTGGACGCTTTCTGGATGGACGAGACGGAAGTGACCAACTCTAAATACAAGCAGTTCGTGTTTTGGGTGCGTGACTCGATTATCCGCGAGCGGCTCGCTGACCCCGCTTACGGAGGCAACGAGGCTTACAAAATAGAGGAAGACCGCGAGGGCAACCCCATTAAGCCGTACCTCAACTGGAACAAGCCGATACCCTGGCGCAACGCCAACGAGGACGAGCAGCGTGCCATCGAGAGCGTCTACCGCACCAACCCCATTACCGGTCGGCGCGAACTGGATCCGACGCAGCTCAACTACCGCTATGAGATTTTCAATCATACTGCCGCTGCGCAGCGCAAGAACCGCCTCGACCCGACACGGCGCGAATACAATACCGACAAGCCTGTCCCCACGGAGAACCCCGTGATTTCCAAGGACACGGCATATCTCGCAGAGGACGGCACTATCATTCGCGAAACGGTGACGCGCCAGCTTACGGGCGACTATGATTTCCTCAACACATACATCGTCAACGTCTATCCCGACACCACTGTATGGATCAACGACTTTGACAATGCATACAATGAGCCGTACACCCGCCTATACTTCTCGCACGCCGGCTACAACAACTACCCGGTCGTTGGCGTAAGCTGGGAACAGGCTAACGCTTTCTCCCACTGGCGCACGGAGTACCTGCGCCGCTCGCTCGGCCGCGAGGGCGTGGTCATAGAGCCGTACCGTCTGCCGACAGAGGCGGAATGGGAATACGCCGCACGTGCCGGCAATTCAGAGAGCGCGTACCCCTGGGAGGAGATGCTTCCTATGGACGAGCGCGGCTGTTTCTATGCCAACTTCAAGCCGCTCGAGGGCGACTATGTGCGCGACGGACACCTCATCACATCACCCGTAGGCACGTTCCGCCCCAATGACTTCGGCCTGTATGACATGGCGGGCAACGTGTCGGAATGGACCTCGACGGCTTACACCGAGAGCCTTAACAACCTCACCGCCGACATCAACCCCGAATACCGCTACGACGCTGCCAAGGAAGACCCTTACAAAATGAAGCGCAAGATAGTGCGCGGCGGATCGTGGAAGGACGTTGCCGCCAACCTGCGCAGCGACCTGCGGCAGTGGGAATACCAGAACGAGCAGCGCAGCTACATCGGCTTCCGCAATGTCCGCTCGCAGGTGGGCTTCGCTCGCGGAACTGGCAAGCGCAACAACAAGAAATAACAACCTCTCACCTCACTCACTTCAACCCCTGAACTCAAAATGGTCAAAGTAAAGAAATTTGCCAACGGCATAGAGCGGTTCCTCCACGGACAGAAGGGACAACGCTTCTTCAATTTCGCATACTCCATCGGCGCAGCTGTCGTCATCCTCGGTGCGCTCTTCAAAATCCTGCACCTCCCCATGGGCAGCGAGCTGCTAATCATCGGTATGGGCACGGAGGTGCTGATGTTCATTCTGACGGCTTTCGACCGTCCGCCGCGTGAGTATGAGTGGGAGCAAGTCTTCCCTGTGCTTGACAGCAAGGATCCGGACGACCGTCCCGACTTTGCGACCGGCGAGGGCTATACCCCTGGTGTCGCAGAGGAGAATGACACTGACAGTGAGTATAGTCCCGTAGAGACAGTTCCCGCAGCCCCTGCACAGCCGGCGTTCCCGGGAGTGGAGCTTTCTGCCGAAGACACCGAGTCGCTGCGTGACAGCATTGCCAAAATGGCAGCTGCGAGCGAGCAGCTATCCCGTATAGCGGAGCTGACTACGGCTACTGCCACTTACCTTGACGAGCTGTCGCAGATTTCGTCACAGATGAACCAGCTCAAAGAGACTACCCGCGCCCTCAATGAGGTGAGCGGAGTCCTCTTGCAGTCTTACCGCGCCATTACCGACAATTCAGAGAGCATCTCGCAGAGTTCGACCGGTTACGTGGAACGCATGGAAGACCTCAACCGCAACATCGGCGGACTGAACACCATATACGAGATACAGCTCAAGAGCATCTCGTCGCAGCTCGAGTCTATCGACCGCGTCAACCGCGGACTCAAGGACATACGCGACATGTACGAGAAGTCTGCTGCCGAGAGTTCGCGCTACTGCGAGGAGACCGAGAAGATGGCTCGCTACATGAAGCAGCTCAACCAGGTCTACGAGAAGATGATCACCGCGATGACCATCAATATGTACAACCCCATGATGGGAGGGCAGCAGCCTCCCGTAGGACAGCAACCGGCTACTCCGTTCCCCGGCACAGACACCAACGATTGACGCATTATGGCAGGTGGCAACAATAATATAACCAGGATGTCGCCGCGTCAGCGGATGATCAACCTCATGTACATCGTGCTGACGGCGATGCTTGCGCTCAACGTCTCGAGTGATGTGCTGAACGGTTTCAGGCTCGTGCATGAGGGTCTGCAGCGCACCAACATGAACGTTTCGCGCAAGGCGGAACTGCAATACCAGTACCTCGAGGAGCTGTTTGCGCAAAATCCGCGCAAAGCTGGCCCGTGGCACGAGAAGGGAACGCGCATTCACACTGCCGCTGACGCCCTCTACAAGGAAATCGAACAGTACAAGTGGATGATTGTCAACGAGGCGGACGGTTCTGACCATGACCCTCTCGAACTCAAGAACGAGGACGACCTGAACGCTGCCGGACAGGTGATGCTCAATCCCCTGTCTCACCGTGGCGCAAGCTTGCGGGAGCGCGTACACGCTTTCCGCGACCTCGTGGTGCCTCTCGTGGGAGATTCCGCTCGCCAGCAGTCTGTGCGAGAGCTGCTTACCCTCGAGGCGCAGCCCGGTCAGGGTGACATAGGTCCCGTGACTTGGGAAACGAAGTCATTTGACAATATGCCCGCCGTAGCGGCTGTGACCATGCTCACCAAGCTGCAAAACGACATACGCACCGCCGAGTCAGATGCTTACAACTATCTGATTTCCAACGTAGATATAACCAACGACTTGCGTGTCAACGAATTGAAGGCATACGTCATACCAAAGAGCAACATGATTATCCGTGGCGGCAAGTATTCCGCCCAGATAGTCCTCGCTGCCGTTGACACGGCGCAGCGTCCCGTGGTATACATCGGCGGCTCGCGCCTCAACAACAACACAGGCCTGTATGAGTTTGTCCCCGGCGCGCTCGGCACACACTCGTTCTCCGGCTACATCGAGGTCATGGGTGCTGACGGCACTCCCTTTAAACGTGAGTTCACTTCCGAGTATACAGTCATCGAGCCGATGGCGACCATCTCGCCGACGATGATGAATGTCCTGTATGCCGGCATCGACAACCCGATAAGCATCTCCGTCCCCGGAGTTCCCATGGAGCAGATTACCGCGACTATCTCCAACGGCACGCTCACACGCAACGGCAACCTGTGGGTAGCCCGCGTGAGCAAGGTCGGCGGTGAGGCTGACATATCCGTCAGCGCACAGGTCGAAGGCCGCACCATGGCTGTCGGCGCGATGAAATTCCGCATACGCAAGTTGCCAGACCCGACCGCATACCTCGCCATAGGTGACGGACAGTACAAGGGTACTCCCAAACGCATCTCCAAAGGCGCGTTGCTCGGCTGCCGTGGCGTGAGCGCGGCTCTCGACGACGGCATATTGCAGATACAGTATTCCGTAGTCTCATTCTCAACCGTATTCTTCGACCAGATGGGCAACGGCATACCCGAGGTGTCTGCCGGCAACTCATTCTCCGCCCGCCAGGTCGAGCAGTTCAAGCGGCTGAAGCCCGGCAAGAGCTTCTTCATCACCAATATCAAGGCAAAAGGCCCGGACGGCATAGTCCGCGACATCTCCCCGATGGAGGTGGGGCTGAACTGACGCTCTGATACGGCGAAACACAAACAACAACAAGACACATCAGAAAGCAGAATATATGAATCTCACCCGCAAAATCGTATTGGCCTCCGCAGCCGCCCTCGTGGCTACGCTCACTGTAGTGGCGCAGGTAGAATCTGCCGGCGGCGTGCGTAAACGCTCCGAGAACGACCGGAAGAAGAAAGCCGAGAACGGCCCGGTGATAACCGACCGTATGCAGTCCTTCTTCGAGAACAAGGAACCGCATGATGCCGACCTGGCATACATGCGCGAGATTTACCGCCAGATTGACCTCACAAACGAAGCCAATACGCCACTCTATTACCCGGAAGATGTCACTGACGGACAGGAAAACCTGTTCCGCCTGATTCTGCGCCTGGTGGTTGAGGGCCGCATACCGGCTTACGAATACCTCGACGGCAGGGAAGTGTTCTCCGACCAGTACAAGGTCAAGGTGGGCGACATGCTCGACCGCTTCGACATTTACTATACCAAGGGGAACGGCTCGACGGAGAAGAATCCGAAATACGAGATAGCGGAGGCTGATGTGCCGACTGCGCAGGTGCTCAACTACTATATCATCGAGAAATGGGAGTTTGACCGCCGTTCAAACAGCATGAAGACCCGCGTTGAGGCCATTTGCCCTGTCCTCAACAAGATAGGCGATTTTGGCGGCGAAACACGCTACCCGATGTTCTGGGTCAAGTTTGACGCGCTCCGTCCGTGGCTCGCACAGCAGTACATATTCCTCACCGACGACAACAACCTGCCGCAGTACAGCCTTGACGACTATTTCAACCTCGGCATGTACAAGGGCGACATATACAAGACCAAGAACTTGCGCAACCTCTCGATGGTGCAGATGTTCCCCGATGACGACGACCGCAAGGCGGCTCAGGACAGCATCGACCGTCGTCTGCGCTCATTCGGCAAGAATCTGTGGGTGCCCACACGCGAGGAATACCTCGCGCAGCGTGAGGCAGAGGAGGCACGTGCAGCCGCGCTAGCCGCCGGCGACACTATCCCCGAACACAAGACAGAGGTGGCGGAGGGCGATGCCAGCGAAAGTAAAGCCTCGTCGGTGCGCAAGAACAAACGCTCCAAGAAGAGCAGCACCAAGAAGCCGAAACAGCCCAAGCAACCCAAGGTGAAGCAGTCCTCCTCTTCTTCCAACTCCAACGCAGTCAAATCCGTGCGTCGCCGCAAACGCTGACGCTCCGGTCTTTAACATTTCAGCGAGGGTGCACCGGGAAAGGCTCACCCTCGCTGTGTTTCTCGGCACGCTGTGTCTCTGCTGTCAGGGGCGGTAGCCGATTTTGTCTTCGGAGGTTATGGGGCGCAGCACGCGGCAGGGATTGCCGGCTGCGAGTACGCCGCCGGGGATGTCGCGTGTGACGACGCTGCCGGCTGCGATGACTGTGTCACTTCCGATGCTCACGCCTGGGACAATGCTCACATTGCCGCCTATCCATACCCTCTCTCCGATGCGTATGTCTTTCGGCACAAGACCTCCGGCGGCTCGCTCTTCTGCATCGAGTATGTGATTGCCGGAGAATATCCCCACATTCGGCCCGATCAGTGTGCCGTTGCCGATTACAACCTGTCCGCAGTCGAGGATGACGCAGCCGAAATTGATGTACACGTCATCGCCGATGGTGATGTTCTTGCCAAATTCGCAGCGAAAGTCCGGCTCTATCCATACATTCTTGCCGACTTGTCTGAAGAGGTCGTGCATGATTTGTGCGCGGGCTTCCGTATCGTCATCGTCGGTTCGGTTGTATGCGCGGAAAAGCCGTTTGGCATACACCCTCCGGTCGAACAAATCTCGGTCGAAGTCATTGTACGCCAATCCGGCTTGCATTTTCTCCCATTCGGACATGTCTGTATGCTGCTGAATGGGTCAGGGGTTGTACAGGTCTTTGTTGTAGAAATCGAGGATTTCGTAGGTGGCTTTCATCGCCATCTGCGCCTTGCTGTCGGGGTTGATGTTTATTGCAGCGAGGTAGTCGTTGATGGCGTTGGCTCGTTGTCCGAGGCTCCAGTACTTCATGCCTCGCAGCGTGAGCGCTTCGTCGTCCTCGGGGTGCAGCGAGAGGTATTCTGTGATGATGACCACGGCTTCGTCCGGCTCGATGCCTCGTACTGATAGCCTTAGCTCTTCGATGCTGTCCATGGTGTCAGAGAGTCTCGTACTTTGCGGTGAACTTGTCTATGGCAAAGTATGCAGGCGTGTTCATGCCCCAAGCACCGCTGTCTGACGAGTCCATTGTGAAGTATATCAGAAGCACGTTGCCGAGGCCTGTCAGGTCAAAGTATTGCCAGTCTGACACGATGCCTTTGCTGCCTGTCTCGCGGAAGTCGGCGAGGTAGAAGTCGGCGGTTGTTTCTGTGCCGTCAGCACGCACGCCGTGGGCTGTGAGCTTGAACCAGTCGCCGTCGCCGAATTTCTTGGCGTATGCGTCGCCCTGGCTCATGGAGTAGTATGCGTAGCAGTTGTTGGTGACGTACATTCCAATTGGGCTGAAGACCATGGGGGTGTCGCCTCCGCCGGTATATGTGATGTGGCAGGTGCGGTCGTCATAGTCGATGTCGCCCATTTCGTCGTAGCTGCTCCAGTAAGCCACCATGTAGGGAGTGCCGAAGCCGTCCTTGCCGCCTTGGGGCATCACGGTGAACTGATAGTCATACATCGGGTTGTGAAACTCGTTGTCTGTCTGCTTGGCGGCAACAAAGCCGGAGGACATGCCAGCTCCGCCGCCGTAGTCGGTGTAGTCGTGCGAGAATTCGAAGCCTTGGGTTTCGAGGTCATCGTCCACGTTCCAGCCTGCCCATACGCCGTTTTCGTTGTATGAGAGCTGTGAGAGGTCGGTGATTACGGTGCGGCTGTTGTTGTCGTCGTCTGAACACGAGGTCAGTGCAAGGGGCGCGAGTATGATTGCGCCGGCGATGTATTTGCTGAACTTGTTCATAATAGATGTGTTTATGTGATTATTGTTTTCAGTTGAGAGTCCAGTGTGCATCAACTGGCTCGCCCATGAACAGTGAGGCGAGCGGATTGAATTTCTCTGGGTTTTCGGAGGTGAGGTATTCCGTCGTGCCGCCTTGGGTGAGCGTGCGTTCCATTTCCGGATGCCGTTGCAGGTAGTCGGCGAGGCTTTCTGCAACGAGTTCGCCCTGGGCGATGACAGTGATAGGGGAGGGGAGGTATTTGCGTATCTTGGGGAGGAGCAGAGGATAGTGCGTGCAGCCGAGGACGAGGGTGTCAATTTCGGGGTCTGCGGCTGTCACTTGGTCGAGGTATTTGCGGACGAACCAGTCTGCGCCGTCGCCGTCGGCTTCGTTGTTCTCGATGAGCGGCACCCACATGGGGCAGGCGAGTTCGGTGACGTGGATGTCAGGGAACAGCTTAGCGGTCTCGATGCGGTACGAGTGGCTGTTGACAGTGCCGGGCGTGCCGAGCACGCCGATGTGGCGTGTGCGCGTGATGCCGCCGAGGCACTCGACGGTGGGGCGTATCACGCCGAGAACGCGCCGTGTCGGGTCGATGCCCGCCAAGTCATTCTGCTGAATGGAACGGAGGGCTTTGGCGGAGGCGGTGTTGCACGCGAGTATGACAAGGCGGCAGCCGAGGCTGAACAGGTGCCGCACGGCTTGCAGGGTATATTCGTAGACGACATCAAACGAGCGGGAGCCATACGGTGCGCGGGCGTTGTCGCCCAGATAGATGTAGTCATACTGCGGCAGTGCGTGCCGTATCTTGGTGAGGATTGTCAGCCCGCCGTAGCCGGAGTCGAAGACCCCGATTTTGCCGGTTGCCGGTTGTGTGTTCGTACCCATGGGTGTCGTTTGTTGAAAGACAAATGCAGGTAACAGCGTGAGCTGACCTGCATTTGCTGTTCGTTTGTCTTGTCGATATTTACTTCATGCCGAGCTTAGCCTTGACATCCGCTGTGATGTCAACGGCGGGGGCTGCGTGATAGAAGATGATCTGCGGGTCGAGGTTCTGGATAATGGTGTATCCACCTTCCTTGCCGACAGATTCGATAGCCTGCTGTATCTTGGCGAGAATCGGCTGCATCAGTTCTGCCTGCAGTTTCTGCATGTCCTGTCCTGCGCTCTGTTCGAACTGCTGGATCTTTGTCTGATAGTCCGCCAGTTCCTTGGCTTTGCGCTCCTTGATAGCAGGGAGGTCGTCCTGTGATTTCTGGTACTCCTCGTACATGCGCTGCATTTCCTCGCCGAGCTTGTTGTATTCAGCTTCGTATTTCTTCTGTGTTTCGTTCAGCTTGGTCTGTGCAGCCTGTGTGTCAGGGTGACTTGAGACAATAGCTGTCACGTCAACAAGTCCGATTTTCACTGTCTGAGCAGAGGCGAAGAGGGGGAGTGCTATCGCCACTGCGATTAAAAGTCTTTTGATCATTACTATTTCGTGTTTGTTGTTAATCGTGTTTGGAATGCCGCAGGGGCAAACGCGAGTGCAAATATAAGAAATTTACTTGGAATAGCCCAATTTGGCGAGGACATCGTTGCTTACGTCGATGCGCGGCGAGGCGAAAACGATGCTCTGCGACGATGCGCGGTCGAAGATGGCCTGGTAGCCTTTCTCCTCGGCGACAGCCTTGACAGCGTTGTATACATCTTCCTGGATAGGCTTCATCAGCGACTGGCGTTTCTTGTAGAGTTCGCCCTCCGGGCCGAAGTACTTGTTGCGGAGCTGCGAGGTCTCGTTCTCCTTGTCCACGATTTCCTTTTCGCGGGCTTTCTGCTGCTCTTCGGAGAGGAACACGCGGTCAGACTCGTAGTTCTTGTACATGGTTTCCGCCTCCTTGGCGAGTTCGGTAACTTCTTTCTCCCAACGCTGTGACACCTGGTTGAGCTGCTGGTTTGCCATTTCGTAGGCAGGGACGTTGCGCAGTATGTATTCCATGTCTATGAGTGCGAATTTCTGTGCGTTGGCACTGATGACTGCCATAACGGCGATGATCAGGGTTAGAAATGCTTTTTTCATATTGACGGTTTTGTTGGTTGCATTATTGATGTCGGACACGCATTTATGCGGCCGCTGTTAAGTGTATGACACCCGGCATGCGCCGCTGGTTTAATTGCGGCGAGCGTGAGCGTCAGAACTCCTGTCCGAGGACGAAGTGGAACTGGCTTCCGCCGCGCCGTCCCCACACCTTGTCGAAACCGTATGCCCAGTCCACGCCGAGGAAGCCGATGACGCTGAGGAACACGCGGACACCTGCGCCGGCACTGCGCTTCAGGTTGAAGGGAGAGAAGTCCTTGACCGAGGTCCAGGCGTTGCCGGCTTCGGCAAACACGAGGCCGTAGATGGTGGTGGCGGGCTGGAGGATGAACGGGAAGTGCAGCTCCATGGTCGCCTTGCCGTATGCGTAGCCCTCATAGTAGTTGGGGGTGAACTGTCCGTTCTCGTAACCGCGCATGGAGACAGTCTCTGTGGCGTAAGTATAGCCGCCGGTCATGCCGTCGCCGCCGAAGTAGAATGTCTCGAAAGGCGTTTTCAGGTAGCGGTTGTACGAGCCGAGCAGACCGAAGTCGGCGCGGGTCATCAGCACGAGCGTCCACTGTCCGTCGGGGTCGGTGAGCGGTGTGTATGTCTTGCTCTTGAACTTGAGTTTCCAGTATTCTATCCAGCGGTACAGCTCCTTCTTGGCCTCCTCGGACTTGAGGGTGTTAGCCTCGTATGAGAGCTGTTTCCAGTTCTTCTTGCCGAACAGCGAGGCCGGCGGTGTGGCTGTGAACTCGAGCGAGAACGTCGAGCCTCGGCGTGTGTAGTACGGGTTGTCGATGCTGGTGCGCGACAGGCTGAGAGTCAGGCCGAGCGAGTTTGACGTGCCGTTCTGCATATATGACAGGTATTCCCAGTTCTTGAGGTAGTACCAGCGGTAGTTGAGGCTTGCCATGAACTGGAAGTAGTCGTCAGGCCAAGTGAGGCGAGAACCGTATCCCACGGACACGCCGGCGAGCTGAATGACCTTGTTGGGGTCATACGAGTTCTGGTAGTTGTATGCGTTGTAGTTCGTCCCGTAGGAGCCTTGCGTCCAGAGTGAGTTGAGGTAAGCGTCGTTCCAGTTGTCGTTGTAGAAGCTCTGGTTCACGCCCGTAGAGCGCGAATAGTCGAGCGATACGGAGAGGGAGTTCGGGCGTTTTCCGCCGAACCACGGGTCGTAGAACGATATGTTGTAGCTCTGGTAGAACTTGGCGTTGGTCTGCACCGAAACGGAGAACGTCTGTCCGTCGCCTCGCGGTATTATGCCCTTGTATTTCGAGGGGTAGAACAGGTTCTTCATAGAGAAGTTGGTGAAGCTCAACGCGAGCTGACCGGTAATGCCGGTTTGTCCCCAGCCGAATGAGAACTGTATCTTGTCGTTGGCTTTCTGCTCGAGGTTGAAGACTATGTCTACAGTGCCGTCGCTCTCGTTGGGTTCGGGCTTGATGTCGAGTGTCTCGGGGTTGAAGTGTCCTGAAGCCGCGATTTCGCGAGCGGAACGCATCAGGTCGTTCTTGGAGAACAGGTCGCCGGGGCGGACGCGCAGGTCGCGGCGTATTACTTTCTCGTATAGTGCGTCGTTGCCGTTGATTACCACGCGGTTGACACGCGCTTGCGGACCCTCGAGTATGCGCATCTGCAGCGCGATGCTGTCGCCCTTGATGTTCTCCTCGATAGGCACGAGCTGGAAGAACAGGTAGCCGTTGTCGAGGTACAGGCTCGAGACAGCGTCCTCGTCATCCTGCGTGCGCTTGTTGAGGCGTTTCTGGTTGTACACGTCGCCGGGGTATATGTCGAGCACCTGCTGGAGCATATCGGTCGAGTATATGGTATTGCCGACCCAGGAGATGTCGCTGATGTAGTACTTCTTGCCTTCGTCCACCTTGATGTACACGTCCACGCGGTCGTCGTTGTACTTGACCACGCTGTCGCTCACGATTTTCGCGTCGCGGTATCCCAGTTCGTTGTATTTCTGTATGATGCGGTTCTTGTCGTCGGCATAGTCGGAGTCAACGAATTTCTTCTGCTTGAATATGTTGAGGATGTTTCCGTTTTCGTTGGTCTTTTTCATGGTGCGTTTCAGCTTGTTGTCTGACAGCACCTTGTTGCCCTCGATGTATATCTTGTGCACCTTGACCTTGGTGTTGCGGTTCACGTCCACATTGACGATTACTTGGTTCTCCTTGCTGATGTCGGGATGCTGCGTTACCTTGATTTCCACGTTCTTGAAGCCCTTTGCCGTGTAGTAGTTTTCGACAATCTGCTTTGCGCGGGCGAGGATGTTGGGTGTGATCTGCTGTCCGGGTATCATCGCGAGCCGCTCGTTGAGGTCTTTCTTCTCGCCGCCCTTCACGCCAGAGAATATGATTTCCGACATGCGCGGCTGTTGGCGCAGTACGATTTCGAGCCACGCTTTGTCGCCGGCCGTCTTGACCACGTTGATCTGCACCTTTGAGTACAGGTTCTGCCGCCAGAAACGCTTGGTCGCGTCGGTAATTGCAGAGCCGGGTATCTCGACGCGCTGTCCAACTGACAAGCCGGAATATCCGATTATCACATAGTCGTCGACATTGGAAATGCCGGAGACCTTGATGTCCGCAATTTCGTATGTGCGCGGTATCGGCGAATAGACCACAGAGGGGTTGTATACCGTGTCTACCGGTGTCTCCGGGGTGATGTCAAAAGCCTTGGCCGGTGAGTAGGCGAGGGCTATTATAGACAACAGGAGGCAATATATATGGATGTGTCGTTTCATATATCGTGGTTGGGGAAAATCTTGTTGGATTGTTTGTTGACCTGTTCGCTCGTCTTGCCGAAGCGTCGCTCACGGCTCATGTACTGGATTATGGCATCGCAGAACTCCTTTTCGCGAAAATCGGGCCAAAGCGTGTCGGTGAACACGAGTTCGGCGTATGAAATCTGCCACAGGAGGAAGTTGCTGACACGGGTTTCGCCGCCGGTGCGAATGAGCAGATCGGGGTCAGGCGCGGGCCAGGTGGCGAGATGCTTTATGATGTCGCTGTCGTTGACAGCATCTGGCGAGAGAGTGCCGTCGGCGACGCTGCGGGCTATCTCACGGGCTGCGCGTGTCAGCTCCCACCGGGCGGAATAGTTCAGGCACAGCATCAGGTTTAGCCCGGTGCATTTGGCCAGCTTGTCGCGAGATGCGGTGAGGCGGCAGCGTGCGCCCTCTGGAAGGCCGTCTATGTCGCCGATGAGGTGAAGCCGCACGTTGTTGCGCATAAGCTCCGGTGTCTCGTTCTCGATGGCGTAACCTATCAGGTGCATCAGAGTATCAACCTCGTCCTGCGGACGCGACCAGTTTTCTGTCGAGAAGGCGTAGAGCGTGAGGTATCCGATACCTAAGTCGGAAGCGAAGCGTGTGATGTCACGCACACTGTCCACCCCCTTGTAGTGACCGGCCGAGCGGGGCAGCCCCTGACGCTTGGCCCAGCGTCCGTTGCCGTCCATGATGATGGCGACGTGCCGAGGCACGCGCTCCTTGTCTATCTTTGCCATCAGGGCTGTCACGTCATCGCTTCTCATCGTTCCTTGTAGTTGCATACGGCGCACCGCTTGCTGAACTCGTAGCTTATCGTGAAGGTGAGCGTGGAGTACCAGTCGGTATTTTTCGCGAAAGAGCTTTTTATCTGATACGGGTCGGAAAGGTTGTCGCCGTCGAGCTTGTCGGAGAACACCTTTTTCATCAGAAATTCCAGTCCGAGGTTGAGCCGTTTGTTTACCTTGAATTTCACGCCTACGCCCAGCGGTATGTTCACTCCGAAATGCGCCTTGCCGTCTGTTGACCACAGCGTGAATCCGAGGCCGGCGGCTATGTAGGGGGTCCAGCGTTTCAGCTTGCGGTATTTCTCGCCTATGCCGTATGGGAAGAAGCTGAACTCCGCGAGTTCGCCGATTTCGTAGAAATTGGTGGTGAACTTGAACGTTTCTCCTCCCGGGAAAACGTTGGTCATCTGTTCGGAGTTGCCTTTCAGCCCTCCGGCGTAGAAGTTGGTCTTGAATGCCCAGCGCGGGTTGGCTATGTAGCGCAGCAGCACCTCGATGTCCCATGAGGGGTTCTTGTAGAGGTTTGCCGTGTTTGCGTCGCCGAGGTATCCGGTCATGCCTATTCCGCCGCCTATGTCGAAGCGGTAGTCCTCCTGAGCTTCCGCCGGCAATGCGGACAGCAGGATTGCGATAGCCGCAACCCAAGCTGCCAAACGGGATTGTATGCCGAGGAAACGTGAAATTTTCATATCAACGGAGTGAATGTCAGTTTGTTGAGGACACCACGCCATACTGCGTTGCTAAACGCTCCATCGGCGTTGATGCCGCCGAACAGGTAAATGTAGGGGCATTGCCATGATATGTTGTCGCCGTCGGTCTCATGCTTGATGTACCACGGAGCGACACGTCGCGAGGGCTTCTTGGTCCAAGCGTCGGAGATTGAGGCGTTCTTGTCCATGGTCAGCACCATAGGGTCGCACTGTGTGAGCGACGGGATGTATTCCGGCAGCTGCATATAGTCCACGGCCTGTTGCCAGTTCACGCCGTTGTCGTAGCTGAGGTATACGGTGCGGTTGAGCGTGCCGTCGGGGAGCGTGCCTCCGAGCAGCAGCCACACCTGGAACTCTGTCTGTATCCAAGAGACTTTTGATGTACGGTATATGTAGTACGGTATGAGTGCGCCTCCGGAGATTTTGCCCACCGGGTGCTCCGACAATTTCGCCCATGTGCCGCCGTCGAAAGCCCATACGCCGTCGGTAGTCTGTCCGTCGGCATCGTAGCCGCCCACCATGAGGCATATCGGCTCTACGCTCCACTTGTTGGAGAATATGCCGGTATTTGAATACCCCTTTACGGGGAAGCCGCTTTCGAGCGGCGTTGCGGTGAAGTTTGCGGGGTAGTATGCGTGGCGCAGCGTGCCGTTTTCCGAGTCTATGCCGAGGAGCGTGGACTGGTAGCCGCCGATGATGTTTATCCACCGCTTGCCGGTGTCTGTCCAGGATACTGCATCTTCTGACGAATAGAGCCTGCCGTCGGTGTCGAGGATGTAGAAGGCATCGTCGGTGACGGAGAATGTGCGTATGTCGAATGTGCCGTTTTCAGCCACGGTGCGTATTTGCCAGCTGTCAGGCCCGGGAGCGGCGGCGGTTGCTATGGATAACGAGCCGTCCTGCTCGCGCACGAGACAATAGGCTGTGTTGCCGCGTGATACGCTCTTCTGCGCTGTCGGGTTGCCGGAACGTGAGGGTATCGGCGATACGGCGACCTTGTCCCACATCAGCGAGTCTGACACGAGCTTGTGTACATTGACTTTCAGCCTGTATGTGCGTGTAGTGACACCGTCCTGCGCGGTCAGCTTGATAGAGACATTGCCGGTGAAGTCGATTGAGTCGGAGGGGTTCTTGTAGTAGTCCACTTCCCCCTCGCGCTTCTCGCCGCCCTCCATGGTGATGACAGCCGCCTGTGTGGAGGAGGGGTATGATATTACCGGTATGAGGTCTGTCACCTTGGTGCCGGCGGGCAGAGAGTCGGCGTTGAATACCACGCCGTTCTTGAGGTCAATGGAGAAGAAAACGGAGTCGAGGTTGGTGAGGACTTTGCTGTCAGCCTTCAGTTTGAAATTGGTAATGGCCACAGCCGAGTCTGCGCCATACTCCTCTATGGCGGTCTTTTTCTCCTCGTTGCACGCGGCGACCCCGAGGAGCGAAGCTCCCAGCGCCACCGGCAGTGCCAACCTCAATATGTTGTGTCTGTTCACTCTGAATCCTGTTATCTTGGCATCTTGCGCCGCAGTGTCAACTTGCGACAATGCCTAATGTTTCAACTTGCAAAATTAGCATTTTCCGGCATATTATCGTCCGTGATTTTCGGCATATATGCTGTGCAGTTTCCTTTTTATGCCTTTTTAACGCCCGAAATATTCAATGCGGCTGTTGCGAACAGTTTGTGTATCAGTCAGCTGCGCACTGGCAGGCAATTCTGGCGCAGCGATGCCATCGCCCAGCGGCGAGGAGGATGTCTCGCGGCGTATCTCGTCCCACAGGTCTGCAGCAATGAAGCTGCCGAGCAGTTTCGCTCCGCCCTCGACCAGCAACGAAGTGACTGAATGTGAGGTGTATAGGTCGGATAGTATGTCTACGAGCGTTATGTCGCCGTATACCAGTGTGTTGCGGTTGTGCATCAGAGCCGATTCCTTTGGTATGCTGCCGTGGCGGTCTATGGTTACGGGTATTGGGGATTTCCCTGCCCACAGCCGTGCGTCGAGCCTCGGGTTGTCTGAAATGACGGTGTTCGTCCCCACCATTATAGCATCGTGGCGGACGCGCTCTCGATGAGCAAAGACACTCGACAACGGGTTTGAAATCACAGCCGGGTGAGGGTTGCCGTTCCTGTCGCGTATGCCAATGAATCCGTCCGAGGACTGCGCCCATTTCAGCGTGATGAACGGGCGGTGCAGCGTGTGGGCTGTCATGAAACGGCGGTTCAGCTTGCGGCACTCGTCTGCAAGAACTCCTTCGACCACGTCAATGCCGGCATCTCGCATCATAGCTATGCCGCGTCCTGACACCCTCTCAAACGGGTCGCGGGTGGCGACCACGACACGTGGAATGTGGCTGTCGATGACCAGCTTGGCGCACGGCGGAGTCTTGCCGTAGTGTGAACACGGCTCGAGCGTGACGTAAAGCGTGGATTGGGGGAGCAGGCTGCGGTCTGCCACACTGCCAACAGCGTTGACCTCGGCATGCGGCTCGCCGCATCGGCGGTGGAAGCCCTCTCCGATGATGCGTCCTCCGGCGACAATCACCGCGCCGACCATCGGGTTGGGTGATGCTTCTCCCTCGCCGCAGTGTGCGAGTTGCAGGGCGCGGCGCATATATCTGATGTCATCTGCCGTGGGCAGGTCGTGGGCGGTTTTTGTCATATTCATACACTTGTAAGATGTTTTTGCACGGTGGCTTGCAGCATCTCCGGCGGCGGATTGCGTTGCTGCACACCCATATTATAATAACAGAAACGCGGGGAGCCGTAGTATATTTCGCGTGCGGTTTGCGTATGTAGCCAAAAAATAGTAGTTTTGCGTGTGCATTGCCGTGTGCAGGTGCTGCGGCGTGCGTATGATATGAGAGACACGATGAGAAAACTGCGCAGCCGGCTTGTGCCGCTGTACGGGTCAGGCGAGGCGCAGGCGATAATACGCATCATCTTCCGCTACCTGAAAGGGTGGTCGGCAGTGGAGATGTTCATGAACGAGGACAAGGAGCTGAGCGCGGATGTCCGTGCGTCTGTGGACCGCATCCTCGCCAGGCTGGAACGCCGTGAGCCGATACAGTACATTACCGGCATCGCGCAGTTCTACGGCATGGAGCTTCATGTAGACCGCCGGGTGCTTATACCGCGTCCCGAGACCGAGCAGATGGTGGATATGATAGCCGACCGCTTCCGAGGGCGCGAGGACATGGATGTCCTCGACATAGCCACCGGGTCGGGCTGCATAGCGATAGCGTTGCAGCGCAACCTGCCGTTCTCACACGTGTCAGCCATGGATGTGGACGAGGACGCGCTCGCAGTGGCACGTGAAAACGCTGCCCGCCTGAAAAGCCGTGTCAACTTTTTCCTCGCGGACGTGTTCTCTTATAACCCAGCTCCGGACAGCTTTGACCTTATGGTCAGCAACCCCCCGTATATTGCGGAGTCGGAGCGGGCTGGGATGGATGCCAATGTGCTCAACTATGAGCCGGAGAAGGCATTGTTTGTCCCCGATGAGGACCCGCTGCTGTTTTACAGCCGCATTGCCGAGGTGGCGATGACGGGACTGCGGCGCGGCGGTATGTTGTACCTTGAAATTAATTCACGTTATGGCGATGCCATGCGCCGGTTATTGGAGGCGCATGGTCTCGCGGAAGTAAAAATAATAAATGACATCCACGGCACACAACGTTTCGCCGTGGCAAAAAGACCGGATGATGATTAAGAAAAGACGCATTTCAATACAGACAGCTGTCATGCAGATGGCTGGCGTGTGTGCGCGTTCCGAGCACTGTGAATCGGAAATTCGGGAAAAGCTTCGCCAGCTCGGGCTCGGCAGCCTGAACAGTGATGAAGTGCTGAGGCAGCTCGTCGAAGATGACTTCATCAACAACTCTCGGTATGCCAAGGCTTTTACCAACGACAAGTTCCGGCTGGGACAGTGGGGGCGTGTCAAGATACAGGCTGCGCTTGCATCGAAGGGTGTCAGCGAGAAGGATATTCAGGCTGCCCTGTCGGAGATAAATGAAAAGGAATACCGCGAGACGCTGGCTCGTCTTGCGAGCGCACAGTCTGATGGCATTGACCTGGAGGTTTACCGTGACCGTGCCAAGGTGATACGCCACCTTCTTTCGCGCGGATTTGAGTCCACGCTCGTCATAGAGGCGATAGCGGACCTGCGCCGTGAGCGGGCAGATGCCATGTACCCTGAGGACGAAGATGTCCTGTAGCCGTCTGCTGTCGCTGGTCTATCCCCGCTTGTGCCTGTTGTGCAGTGAGCGGCTGGTCGGCGACGAGCAGTTTGTCTGCGGCTCATGCCGCGAGATGTTTCCCAAGACTGGGTTTCTTGATGCCAGACACAATGCTGTGGAACAGCGGCTTGCCGGCATGGTGCGGTTTGACCGTGCCATGGCGGTGTATTACTATGTCCGTGGCAATAATGTATCGCGGCTGGTGCATGACTTCAAGTACCACAATATGCCCAAGCTGGCACGCTGGCTCGGCACGCAGATGTACGGCGAGCTGGTGTTCACAGACTTTTTCAGTGACATAGATGCCGTTGTCCCCGTGCCGCTGCACTGGACGCGGCGGCTTCGGCGCGGCTACAACCAGGCCGAGGAAATTGCTGCGGGCCTGTGTGAGAGTGCCGGGCTGCCCGTGGCGCGGCTGCTGCGTGCGCGTATGCACATCAGCCAGACACGCCGCACTCTGCGGCAGCGAGCCGACAATGCCAGCGGCAAGTATTACGCAGTGAGGGAAGACGGTTATGACGGGCTGCATCTGTTGGTCGTGGATGATGTGTGCACCACCGGGTCAACGCTGATTGCGGCTGTGCGTGCGCTCGCGGAAGTATATCCGCAGTCGCGCATCTCCGTGCTTACGCTTGCTGCCACCGTCTGACCGCAAAAATCAGAAGCGGACGCCGGCGACAAATGCCAAATCCTCTATCGAGCTGAAAAACGAGTGAGTCCGCGAGCGGTACCAGTGGCCGTCAATATGTCCCTGAAGCCCGAGGAAAATGTCTGTCCAGTTGTATACCAGCGACATAGAGCCTTTGCCTCCGATAGCCACCTGGTTTGTGCCTCGCTCTGACGAATCGTCGCGGCAATGGTTCAACCCGACGATGGGCAACGCGGTGATATTGAAAAGCCAGTTGGGGCGGAACACCCAGTTGTAACCGTAGCCAACCAGCAGGTTGTAGGTGTCGTAGTGGAAACGGTACAGTGTCGCGGGGATGCTCAGGTAATAGTTCAGCGGATATGGCAGCTGCGACAGGTCGATCGATATGTCGATGTTGGAATAGCTGAACCCGAGTATGAAGCTGCCGGCACTCTTTTTTTGCACACGCGAGAAGCTGTATGCCGCGCCGTAAGAGTATTTGCGGTTGTTGAATATGAAGTACGAGTCAATGCCGTAATTTGTCAGCTGAACGCCTGGAAACTCCTTCTTGAACAGTTTGCCGCCTCGGTAGTCGCCGAAAGTGCGCAGGTAGCTGCCGCCGGTGTTCTCATTGAAGTATGCCCTGACGTTGAAGCGGGCGCACGAGAAACCAAACTCGTATTTGCGGTGGTTGGACGGCTTGTTGCCGATGACATTCGACATGTCTATCGAATATCCCACGCTGACAGCCATATACTGTATGTACGCACCGAGGTTGCAGTACATGTCAGACATGATGCGTATCGGCATGTTGTAGCCCAGGTTCATGGCATAGCTGTCCACCCAGTTGTCATTTTTGACGAATGCCTTCCACCGCCGTCCGGTGCCTGCAATGTACTCCTCGTCGGTGCTGTTGAAAAACCAGTCGCCCCAGTTGTACACGTCCACGCAGAAGCCGATGAATTTCGGGTATACCACAGTCGTGTCCTTGAGGTCGAGCTGCCCCTTGCGCAGCAGGTGCCACCAGTCGCGGTCATCGTCAGCCGTCTCCTCTTGTGTCTCAATCGCTGCCAGCGGAATTGCAGTGGCGGTGTCGCCGGCAATGCTGTCTGCCACGACAATGGTTCCCGCTTCTGGAGCAGCATCTTCGACAGGCTCGCCAGTGTATGCCGCAGATGCTGACATCGTGCTGAATGTCAGAAGCATCGCCTGTGCCAATAGGGTTTGTATGCGGCTCATTCGTCTGTCAGTACTGCCTGTGCTGTACGGCTGTTTTTCAGGGCGCAAAATTACAAAAAATTCCCGACACTGCATGTTGGCAGTGCCGGTGATGTGTGTCAGTGTATGCCGCGCTCGTTGAGGGCGTTCTGGTATTTGCGCGCGTTCTGCTGGTGCTCTGCCCAGTCGGCGGTGAAATAGTGCGAGCCGGAGAAATCCTCCTTGGCGCACATGTACAGGTAGTCCGACGGCTCGGAATTGAGGACAGCGTCGATAGTTTTCACCGATGTCGTGCATATAGGACCGGGCGGAAGGCCGTTGTTGCGGTATGTGTTGTACGGCGAGTCGATGCCAAGGTGTTCCTTGGTCACGCGCTTTATCGTGAAGTCGCCGAGGGCATAGCGCACCGTGGGGTCGGATTGCAGCCGCATCCCCTTTTTCAGCCTGTTTATATAGAGCCGTCCCACTTTCCCCTTCTCGCTGTTGTCATTAGTTTCCTCGTCCACTATGGAGCATATTGTCATCACCTCAGCTGGCGTGAGTCCGAGTGCGGCAGCCTTGTCGCGGCGTTCTTTGTTCCAGACCTCCTTGTAATGCCTTAAGTACTTGTCGATTACTTTTTCCGGCGAATATGACCAATGAAATTCGTGTGTGTCCTCGATGAAGAGAGCCAGCCGTTGGTCGTATGTCAGCCCGGCTTCGCTGAGCAGTTCCTCGTCGCCCATTGCTGCGAGAAACGCCGCGCTGTCAGGCTCCAGTTTCGCTGCAAGCCGGCTTGCAAGTTCTTCGGGATGCCGCACTTTGTTGAATGATATGCGGACGGGAGACTGTCCTCCGCGCACTATGTGTATGACAGTACGCATTGGCGACATCCCCTCCTCGATGAGGTATGCGCCGGGGCGCGGCTGCTTGGAGTCGGGGAGCATACGCAGCAGCGTGGCGACGCGACCGGAATACTCTTCGCCGAACAGCCGTGTCAGCGAGTCCGTGACAGCCTGTTGCGTTGCCCCTTGCGGTATGTGGAGTGTTCCTGCTTTGGGTGCGCCGCTCAATGCGTAGGGCATCAACGCCACTATGCATATAACAATCAGTATAGCGATGCACCAAGCCAGCATCTTCAGCGTGCGGCGCAGTTTGCGGCGGGTGTCGGATTTGCTGGGTGTGTAATGCTTTGCCGGTTGCCGGCTTTTGTTGCCAGCGGGTTTCCTCGCAGCGGGTTTATTGGCTGTCTTCGGTTTTTTTGCCGAATGGTTGGTCTCCATTTAGTTCTTTGGGAATGAATTGATTATGTCGGATATTTCGCTTGCTTCGCGCTCGTCTATGTCGGCAATGGGGATGCTCAGCACTTCTGCCGCGAGGCGGTCTGTCAGCGGGTATGAGCCGTTAAGCATGCCCTCATAGCACGGTTGCCGGTGTGGAGGTATAGGGTAGTGTATCATAGTGCCTACGCCGTTGCTGCGCAGGTATTCCGCCAGTTCGTCACGCCTGTGAGAGCGCAGTATGTACTGATGCCAAGCCTGTGTGCAGCCGTGCAGCATAGCGGGCGTCTGTATGTCAGGGTGCGAGATTGAGGCATTGTAGACGGCGGCTGCACGGTTGCGCAAGGCTGTCACCTCGCCGAGGTGTCGCAGCTTGATGCGCAGCAGCGCGGCTTGCATTTCGTCCATGCGCGAGTTATAACCTCGGTATTTGAAATGGTATTGCCTGTCTGAACCGTAGTTGTGCAGCGAGCGTACTGCTGCGATGAGCTGGCTGTCGCTGCTGCACACCGCGCCTGCATCGCCCAGCGCGCCTATGTTTTTTGAAGGGTAGAACGACTGCGCCGAGGCATCGCCCAGTGAGCCGGTTTTATGCCCATGCCATGCCGCGCCGATAGCTTGCGCATTGTCCTCCATGATAATTACGCCGTTCTGGCGCAATGCAGCCGCAGCCTCCTCGTCCCATGAAGGGTTGCCGTATAGGTGCGTTACAGCCACTACGCGCGTTCTGTCGTTGGCATTGCGTGCTGCATCTGCCAGGTTCAGACACATAGTCTGCTCGTCAGGGTCTATAAGGCGGACTTTCAGCCCGAGTTCCGATGCCGGCAGTATGGTGGCTATATAGGTGTTGGCGGCAGCTATCAGCTCGTCGCCCTCCTTCAGCCGCCCCAGCTCCATGTAGCCGCGCAGTATCAGCCGCAGCGCGTCAAGCCCGTTGCCGGTGGCGACGCTGTCGCTTACGCCGAGGGCTGCCGACAGCTCCTTCTCGAAGGCGGCAGTCTGCGAGCCGCGCAGGTACCATCCGCTCTCGATGACCTCCGCAGCGGCGCGTTTCAGCTCGTCGAGGTATGCCGCGTGTGTCTTTTGCAGTTGTTGGAACGGGTATTTCATTGTTTCGTTTCCCGGTAGCGTTTGTCACAGGCGGATGTCCGGCACATCCGCGGCATCGAGCGTGGCGATGTACCGCAGGTAGTCGTCATAGTCGCGTATGTAGTCCTCCTCGTCATACTCCTCGGAGGCGATGGCGAGCAGTACGGTGCCGGTCGTGAAGTTGGGCATGGTTATCCATGCGCCCGGGGGAATCAGGACTCCCATGTTGGCGCGGTTGACGCGAATGCTTTCCTCCTCCTTACCGTTGGTGATTATCAGGTCGAAAGACCCGGACACGGCAGTCAGCACCTGTGCGCATTTCTTGTGGGCGTGTCCTCCGCGTGTCTCTCCGCCAGGCACGTCATAGATGTAGAAAATGCGCCGTATGGAGAAGGGCACATGGCGTGCCCCCTCCACGAATGACAGGTTTCCCCGGTTGTCGCACACCTTGGGGAACTCGATGACGCGGGCTTTTTTCAGCGGGCTCATTTCTTGCCCTTGATGCGTTCCAGCTGACGCTCCAGAGCCTCGATGCTCAGGTCTACCGCTTCCTCGAATGTGTCTGCGGCCTTTGAGGCGAACAGGTCGTCGCTGCCGGGCACAGCCAGGCGGATGCCGGCTTCCTTGTTCATCGATGTCTCGGGCTTTATGAGTCGAAGGTTTACGTCCACGCCCGTGACATTCTCGAAACGACGGGTCAGACGGTCGATTTTCTTGTTCACAAATGCTACCAGCTTGTCTGTGATGTCGAAATGGATGGCTTTGATGTTCACTTCCATAATCAGTCTCCTTTTTTTGATACCGGTGGAAAATATAAGTCGTAGCCTTGGGGCAACCTCCTTATATCCTCATCAGCTCCGTATCGGTTAAACGTTCATTTTTTGCGGCTTGGCGGAACTCTCGAGGTCGTCTCGCGACTGTACGTCCGGCGTGCTGCATTGTTCTCTCTGTCGGGACATTTCCGCATCCGCCGTTGGCGGCGTGTACGGTTTGGTCCTTCTCTTTGCAAAGATAAACAATTTCTCCGGGAAAGTTATTATCCCGGGCATCTTATTTTTTGTTAGACTGCTCCGGGTCGCTTTTGGGGCGGTCGGTTATGGGCGTTTTGCCTGTCTTTTGGTTATGGGCGCGGGGGTGTGCCTTGTTGTAGTCGCGCTGCAGGTCGGCAAACGAGACGTGAGTGTAAATCTGCGTTGTCGCTATCGAGGCGTGTCCCAGGAACTCCTTGACCGTGTTGATGTCTGCGCCGCCGTTGAGCATCGCTGTGGCGAAGGTGTGGCGCAGCACGTGCGGCGTGCGCTGCTCCGACGATGTGCCGGCAAGCTGCGAGCGCACTATTGTTGCCAACGCCGCCGCGCTCATGTCCTTGCCCCGGTTGCCTGTCAGGAAGCGGCTGCCTGGCCGTGCCGGGAAACGCTCGTCGCGCAGCCGCATATACTCTTTTACTTCGAGCATCATCTCTGGCGCGAGCGGCACGATACGTTCCTTGTTGCCCTTGCCCACTATCCGTAGTTCGCCGCGAGCCATGCGGAAGTCGCTGTCTGTCAGCGACAGTATCTCTGCGCGGCGCATCCCTGTGGTGTAAAGCAGCGAGATGATCATGCGGTCGCGCATACCCTCAAAGCTGTCAGCGTCCGGCGACTGCTCGTCTGTCTCGATCACCTGCTCCATTTCGCGCTCCGGCACATATTTCGGCAGCGGCTTCTTCCTTACCGGCAGTTCCACCGGCCCGGTCGGGTCGGCAGCGATGTCGCCGCTGCGCAGCAGGAACACGAAAAAGGACCGCAGACTCTGCAGCTTGCGTTTTACGG
Source organism: uncultured Porphyromonadaceae bacterium (assembly GCA_900550645.1). GTDB lineage: Bacteria > Bacteroidota > Bacteroidia > Bacteroidales > Muribaculaceae > Lepagella. The sequence continues at coordinate 7,116 of URTA01000007.1, read as the reverse complement.
ACTGCCGTTGCAGCCCCTTGCGGCTCAGCGACGCCAGCCATACACGTATGTCGGAAGTCGAAATGCTCCCCGGGTCGAATGTCGCCGGGCGGCTGCCGGTAATGTATGCGATGTATTCGCGCACGTCGTGCAGGTAGGCATATACAGTCAGGTCGCTGCGTCCCTGCTCGAGCCGCAGCATGTCCTCATAGCGTGACAGGTATTGTTCCGTCACACTGTCCGGTTTGTCGCCGGGCTGAGGTGTGTCCTTGTCCTCTTCCGTCATACTGTTGCTATTTTGGAGTACTCAGAGAACTCGAGTTCTCTGAGATATTACGTGGTCTCTGTGCTTGCAGCCTTGCCGTAATTGCACAACAAAGATGTAAGCACTCTTGCGACTGCCTACACCCTCGTGTATATTGCTTAATTGTATCCCGTTGCCGGCAATTACTGCTCAGCCTGACGAAGCTGCTGCACGTAAACAGCCTTCATCATCTTCTTGCGGTTGGCTACCGACGGCTTCTCAAATGCCTGACGGTGACGGAGTTCCTTGATGATTCCGGTTCTTTCAAATTTACGTTTGAACTTCTTCAGCGCTTTCTCGATGTTCTCGCCTTCTTTTACTTGTACAATTATCATTTCGTTCTTTTTTTGTTGCTTAGTTGTTTGTATTGTCGCAGCGGCAAGACACAGGGTCTTGCTTTTGCGGTGCAAAATTAGTTATTCTAATTTGATTGGCAAAATTATCTGCCCAAAAATTTGAGCCTTTGCGGTGCAGCCGCCGGAAATGCGTTCCCGGCGGCTGTATCTGCCTATGTTGGCGGCTGTTGGGGCTGCTTGCCCTCGTTGCCGTCAATTACTTTTCGTCATACCATTTGGAGTACATCAGGTAGTTGTGCGCTATCTTGACGTTCATCTCCTTGGCTTTCTCCGGCTCTACCATCTTGACGAATTTCGCCGGCGCTCCGGCCCACATCTCGTGTGCGCCTATCTTGGTGCGGCTCAGTACCACCGACCCGGCTGCTACGAGTGCGCCTTCGCCCACCTCCGCGTCGTCCATCACTATCGCGCCCATGCCGATGAGCGCGTAGTTGTGGATTTTTGCGCCGTGGATGACCACATTGTGGCCTATTGACACGTCATCGCCGATTTCGATAGTCGATTTCTGGTACAGCGTGTGCAGCACGCTGCCGTCCTGGATGTTGACACGGTTGCCGATGCGTATCGAGTTCACGTCGCCGCGCAACACCGTGCCGAACCATACGCTGCACTCGTCGCCCATGACGACATCGCCAACGATAGTGCAGTTGTCGGCCAGGAAGCAGTCCTTGCCGATTTCCGGGGTGAAGCCCCGTACTGGTTTTATAAGTGCCATTTTGTGTTGTTTCTTCTTGTTGTTGGTTGTGTTTCAGCGGGTCAGCGGACGGGTCTTCTCCTCGATCCACTTGCCCTCCTCGGCGGTCAGCAGCGGTGTCAGGCGGCTGCGCACCTTCTCGTGGTATTTGTTCACCCACTCGATTTCCTCGTCGGTCATGATGCTCGTGTCAAACAGGCGCAGGTCAAACGGGAACAGGGTCATGGTGGCAAACTTGTAGAAGTCGCCGAACTCTGTGGTCATGGCCTTTTCTGTCACTATTAGGTTCTCGCAACGGATGCCGTAGCGTCCCTCGTAATAGAGACCCGGCTCATTGCTCGTTATCATGCCCGGCTGCAGTGTCGCGGGGTTCTCGTTGAGGCGGATGTTCTGCGGACCCTCGTGGCAGTTGATGAAGAAGCCCACGCCGTGGCCGGTGCCGTGGTAGTATGCTTTCCCTTCAGCCCATAGGAACTGGCGGGCAAGCACATCGAGCTGCGAGCCGCGTGTCCCCTCGGGGAAGATGGCGCGTGCCAGCGCGATGTGGCCTTTCATGACAAGCGTGAAGTCGTGCTTTTCCTCCGTTGTCGGCGTGCCGAGAGCTATCGTGCGGGTGATGTCGGTGGTGCCGTAGATGTACTGGCCGCCCGAGTCCACCAGCAGCAGGCCGTCGCCCTCAACAGTAGCGTCGCTTTCCTCTGTTGCCTCGTAGTGGACTATTGCGCCGTGTCCCTTCCAGCCGATGATGGGGGCGAAACTCTCGTCTACACACGACTTGTCGCTCAGGCGCAGGCTGCGAAGCAGCTTGCCAAGCCCGACCTCGGTCAGCTTGCCTGTCGGGTATTCGCGCTCCACCGTCATGAAGAAGCGTGTCAGCGCGATGCCGTCCTTCTCCATCGCCGTCTCCAGGTTGGCGAGCATGGTCGCGTTCTTGATGCTCTTTAGGCGTGCCACTCCTGCGCCGCCGAACACCGTCTTGCAGCTGATGTGCGAATACAGACCGCGAGAGGTCTTGTCCGGGTCGATGAGCAGGCGCGTCTCGCTCGGGAGAGCTGCTACATATTTGGTCACGTCATCGTAAGGAAGAGTCTTTACATTGTATTTCGCCAGGTGGGCGGAAACGTCGTCTGTCAGCTTGTCCTCGTCAACAAACAGTATGCGGTTGTTGCCGTCTATATATAGGTATGAGACGAAAATAGGGGAGAAGGCGATGTCGCCGGCAGTGCGCACATTGGTCGCCCACGCTATGTCGTCAAGCGATGAGAGCATGACCGCGTCTGCATTCTCCGCACGTACAGCGTCCATGATGCGGTTCATCTTGGAGTCTACGCTTTCGCCCACGATTTTCTCGTCATGCACGAACAGCTTGTTCTTCGGGCGTTCCGGGCGTTCCGGGTAGATGTAGTCAAACTGCGGGAAATTGTCGTTCAGCTTGATGCCGTTCTTCTCCAGTTCTTTCTGCATGCGCTCTGCCAGGGTTACGGAGAATGTCATGCCGTCGATGCCGACAGTCGCTCCCTCGTCCAGATTGTCGGCAAGCCACTCCACCAGGTCTACGGCTTCCGGACCATCCTCTTTCATCATCTCAAACCCGGTGCCGCGCAGCTGCTCGGTCGCCTGAATGAAATAACGTGAGTCTGTCCAGCAATATGCCTCGTCCTGCGTCACGACGGCGGTGCCGTTGGTGCCGTTCTCCGAGAAAAATCCTGTCAGCCATTCCCTGCCGCGCCAGTGCTTGGGCGGGTTCTCGCTCTGGTGAGGGTCGGTGCCGCTTATTACCACGGCGTCTATCCCGTGCTCGGCCATAGTCTCGCGCAGCAGCGTGAGATACTCGAAATTTGTCTTCATATTATTCGTTCTGACGTTTTGTCTGTTCCTTTTCCGCCGTAAAATTACAAAAAAATCCCGTATCTGCCCCTCTCTCAATCCCCTTTTGCGTTTGCCCCTACCGTGTTTTTGATTTATGTTTAGCGGCGGTCTCGGAAATATTGCCTAATTTTGTAGGCAAAAGAAATATCATCCAACAATCTATATCAATGAAAACCCGTATTATAGAATGTGTCCCCAACTTCTCCGAAGGACGCGACCAGGCGAAAATCAAACAGATAACAGACGCCATCTGCGCGGTAAAGGGCATCAAGCTCCTCGATGTCGACCCGGGCGAGGCGACAAACCGCACCGTCGTAACTTTTGTCGGCGAGCCTGAAGCTGTCGTTGAGGCTGCATACCAGGGCATCAAGCGTGCTGCCGAAATCATAGACATGCGTACACACCACGGTGCGCACCCGCGTATGGGCGCAACAGACGTGTGTCCTCTCATACCCGTTGCCGGCGTAACACTCGAGGAGTGTGCCGAAATGGCTCGCAAGCTCGCAGAGCGTGTAGCAGCCGAACTCAATGTCCCCACATACTGCTACGAGGCTGCAGCATTCACCCCGGAACGCCGCAATCTCGCCGTTTGCCGCGCTGGCGAATACGAGGCTCTCGCTGACAAGATGGGCGGCGAGAAGGGCCCGGACTTCGGCAACCGCCCCTTCGACGAGGGCGTGGCTCGCACCGGCGCAACGACTATCGGCGCACGCGACTTCCTGATTGCTGTCAACTATAACCTCAATACCACCTCGACACGCCGCGCCAACGCTATCGCTTTCGATGTGCGCGAAAAGGGCCGTCCCATGCGCGAGGGCGGCAAAATCACTGGCAAGCCTATCAAGGACGCGCAGGGCAACACCGTAATGGTGCCCGGAACGCTGAAGGGCACCAAGGCCATCGGCTGGTATATAGATGAATACGGCATTGCCCAGGTGTCCATGAACATCACCGACATCGCAACAACCCCGCTGCACATCGCATTTGACGAAGTATGCCGCAAGGCCAACGACCGCGGCGTGCGTGTCACAGGCACTGAAATCGTCGGCCTCGTGCCCAAGCGCACTCTCATCGATGCCGGCAAGTATTTCCTTCGCAAACAGCACCGCTCCGTAGGCATCCCTGACCGCGAAATCATCCGAATCGCTGTCAAGTCAATGGGACTCGACGAACTCAAGCCTTTCGACCCCAACGAGAAGGTAATCGAATACCTCATCCAGGACAACGACTGCAAGAAGCTCATCGACCTGACCGCTCGCGGCCTTGCCGAAGAGACTGCCAGCGAATCTCCTGCCCCTGGCGGCGGCTCTATATCCGCATACATGGGTGCGCTCGCTGCCGCTCTCGGAACGATGGTGGCTAACCTAACTGCCCACAAAGCCTCTTACGACGACCGCTGGGACGAATATTCCGAAGTAGCAGAGCGCGGCCAGGAACTCATGGAGAGCCTGCTGCACCTCGTTGACGAGGACACTGCCGCCTTCAACCGCATCATGGACGCTATCGGCATGCCGAAGAAAACCGATGCAGAGAAGGCCGCTCGCAAGGAGGCTATGGAGGCTGCCACTCTCTACGCAACCGAAGTGCCTCTCCAGACCATGAAGACGGCCTTCCAGACATTCGAGGTGCTTTCAGCAATGGCTGAAAAGGGCAACCCCGCTTCCGTCACCGATGCTGGCGTGGGCACGCTCGCTGCCCGTGCTGCCGTCCGCGGCGCGTTCCTCAACGTCAAGATCAACGCCGCCGGCCTTGCTGACCGTGCAAAAGCCGAGCAGCTAATCGCCGAAGGCGCGAAAATCGAGGCAAAAGCCGCTGAACTGGAGGCTCAGATACTTGAAGTAGTCAATTCCAAGATCTGAAAATGACGTTGTTTCTGCCGGGAAATCGTGTGAGCAGTTGTAATGGTCAGATATCCAATTTATTGGCTGGGCATTGGCTGGACTCTGGAAACCTTTTCCCGGCAGTTGGCGGTGCAGAACAAGTGTACAATCTACACAAGAATTTAGCCGCAAAATCGGCGATTTCAATAGAGAATTTGTTGAATTAAGGCTATTTAACGTGTTTGGCTCTTGACATCTCGCGAAAAGTGACTAACTTTGCACCGTATTTAGGAACGAATATGAGATTGATAATCTCAAACCGTCAAAATGCAAGCCGAAAAGTTTTAAGTAATAGTGATATAAAATTTGTAAGTTAGTGGTTTAGCAGGATTTAGTGAGCTTGTGAAAGTTATCAGGTCTGAAAAATCACAGGGCAGGAGGAAGTTGTGAAACATCGTCCTGTCTTTGTTTTATATCAACCCGTATCATCTTCGATACCGCACCGGTCAACTTTCCCGTGTATGCAACATCCCTCGCCGGAATGGGTTTCCTGCTGGCTCGGAAGAAAATTTTCCAGGCTCATCACACGCTTCATCCGCCGTCTATCTGCGCCGCCCCCTCCCTTGCTCGTGTTGGTTCGTATGCTGGCTTCTCGTCAATTGCGCCTGCCTTGCCTTTCACTCCTCATTCCCCATTCCTAATTGATTGATTGCTGGTTAATGCGTGTTAAGGATGCTCTCCCGTGTCTGATTGTGCTGATTTTACTATTAACTTTGCACAGATTATCGGTTTGTGAGCAGTCCCGTCTGCTTCGGCCGGTGAGTAGCAAGATACTGTTTCGGATGCCGGTGTGCCGCCTGCCGGTGCGCTGCCACCAATACATTAATGTATAGACCATGAATGACATTATATTGTTTGACACGCCGGAGTGTCATGACAACCTCCTGCCGCTCTCGTTCACGCGGCCTGTGGCGGATTTTCGCGTCGGGATTACTACAATCGCCGAAAAATGGAAGGCGGCAACCGGCGCAGCTCGCGTGTTGCACGCTCCTGTCGATTACCTGCGTCCGAAATTCGCCCCAGAGCCGCTCCCTGACGGCGAGCATCTGTTCATTGCCGGCAACGTAATTCCTGACGCTGCGCTCGTCGGTGCGGTGGGGAAACTCGCTTCCGGGGAGGGGCTTGTTGCCGATGGCGGTTCAGTGGTCGCGTTCCGAGGCACTGCCGCCGGTCTCGATTCCCGAAACTTTACACCTATTATATATAAGGGCGACATCGTCGCTGTCCGCTATGTGTTTGACATTTTTCGCCTCAACGGTGGCTGCATCACTGATGACTTCCGCTGCATCACTGCCGGCCGCGAGTCCATGCCGCTGCCCCAAAGCAATACCGTAATCGGCAAGATGACTGACGATGAAGGCATGCCGCTGCTCTTCATAGAGGAGGGAGCGGACATCCAGGGTGCGACAATCAACCTGACCAAAGGTCCGGTCTACATAGGACGCGATGCCGAAGTGATGGAAGGCGCGTGCCTGCGCGGACCGCTGGCGGTGTGCAGCAATGCCCATGTCAACATGGGCGCGAAAGTATACGGCAATACCACCATTGGCCCGTTCTGCAAGGTCGGCGGCGAGGTCAACAACTTAGTCATGTTCGGATACTCCAACAAATCGCATGACGGTTTCCTCGGCAATGCCGTGATAGGGGAGTGGTGCAACATCGGCGCGGGCGTGAACGCTTCAAACCTCAAGAACGACTATTCCAAGATACGCATCTGGAACTATGCCTCGCACTCGTTCATGCGCACCGACCTGCAGTTCTGCGGCCTGATTATGGGCGACCATTCCAAGATTGGCATAAACTGCATGCTCAACACTGCGACGGTCATGGGCGTTGCAGTCAACCTGCACGGAGCCGGTTTCCCGCGCACGTTCATACCCAGTTTCTCCGAGGGGTCGCCGGCAGCTGGCTTCTCCGAGGTGCCGATGCGCAAGTTCTTCGACATCGCCGAGAGGGTGATGTCGCGCCGCGGCCTGTCGGTCGGCGATGCCGACCGCAAGATATTTGAGGCTGTCCGCGAAGTCGCTGCCCGGC